>CANLGQ010000135.1 GCA_947490265.1 Pseudomonadota bacterium
GAAGGCGGTTGCGCCGGCCCTCCATGGCGCGCCCCCCTCCCCGGCCGAAGACCCACGAGAGCTCGCCAAGCGCCTCGCGCAAGAGGCGCGGGCTCGCCTCGGCGAACTGCCCAAGGCCACGAGCCCCCTGTCCGCGCGGGCGCCGGCCCCCTCGGCCCCCGTCGCGGCCAAGCCGCTTGCAGCCCGACCGGCTCCCCCCCCGCCCCGGCCGGCGCCCGCCTTGGACGAACCGCTCGACGACGACGCGTTTCCCGACCCCGAGCCCTGGGCCGAACTCCCCCCGCTCGGTGACGACGAGCCCCTCCCGGCGATGCGGCAGCTCAAGCCGCTCTCCAGCCGACCGCTCCCGCGCCCGCCGAAACCGGCAGCAAAAAACATGACCGCTGCCGAGGCCCTGAAGGCCGCAATGGAGGCCGAGCGTGCGCCCCCGCCGAAGCCCGCGCCCGCCCGTTCCCAGCCGCCCGCCGCCGCGCCGAGCCTGCCCAAGAAGCCAAAGAAACCGACTCCAGGCCCGAACTCCGGCGATGGGCCGGATCCCGCCGCCGCGCTGAAGGCGCTGCTGCCAAGGGCGACGCTCGGCGATCCGCTGCCCGTGAACCGGCCCGAGGTGTTCCAGGCCTTGTGGCGCGCCCATCGCGCCCGCGCGCAACACGACGGCGACGTGGCGCTGTTGGCCACGTCGATGGTGCTCCTCGAGGCCGCGGACCGGGGGAGCGGGGTCGTTGCCTTCCGCGTCACCCAGGGCGGCCAGACGTGGGCGGTGTGGGTCGACGCGGCCAGCGGCAGCCTACTCGGGGCGGCCCAACCCGCCGACGTCTACCTCGCCGGCCTGTAGGGCGCGAAGCTCGCTCTCCCCGAAACGCCAGGTCGTTTCGCAGAAGTGACAGGTGACCTCGGCGCCGTGGTCCTCGCGGATCATCGCGTCGAGTTCGTCGGGCGGGAGCAGGGCCAGCATGGCCGCGACCCGGCCCGAAGAGCAGTTGCATCGCCACACGACCACGGACTCGTCCAGCACGACCTCCATCGGATAGTCTTGGCCCATCGCGAATTCTTCCGCCGAGACCGAGGGACGATCCGACGCTTCGGGGAGGCGCTCGACGAGCCTCGCTCGAGCCGAGAGGCACTCGCCGTCGCGCGTCTCCACGTCGACCGAGAGGCGAGCGTCGACCTGGTCGCTCTCGGCGAGGTGCCGGCCGAGGGCCCGAGTGAGCGACTCCCCCTGGACCGCGGTCATTCCCCGATAGACCTCCCCGGTGGCGTTCGAGCGGATCAGCAACACCAGGCCGGCGAGGCGGTCCGTCCCCCCTGGAACGGATCGCGGGGTCATCCGCGCGCGCAGGGTGCCGTCCCCCCGCACTTCGACGTACAAGCCGACCTCCGGTTCCTCCGCCTGGAGCTGAAGGGTGAGCCGATCCTCGCCCTTGAGGGTGGCGCCGAGCACCGTCGCCGCTGCGATCCCCTCGGCCGCGAGGCGGGCCGCGCTCGGAGCGAGGCCATGGATCGCGGCGGTATGAATGGCCGGACCAAGCACATCGGCCTCGACGACCCGCACTGCGCCGCCTGCGCTGAGGCCTCGCACCATCCGCCCGTCCATCCACCCTCCGAGGCAAGGGCTATCCGGTTAGACCGGCTCAGGGTGGCGGGTGCGGGTCGCCGTGTTGATTCCAGCGCTGAACGAGGCGGCGAGCCTGCCGGCGGTTCTTCGCGATCTGCCTCGGGTCTGGCGCGTCATCGTGTGCGACAACGGTTCGACGGACGGAACCGCCGACATCGCGAGGGCCCACGGTGCGGAGGTCGCGACAGAATCTCGCCGCGGCTACGGATCGGCCGTGTTGGCCGGGCTGCGCCAGCTCGCCGCCGATCCTCCCGACGTGGTGGTGGTCCTCGACGGCGATCACGCCGACCGTCCAGACCTGCTCCCCGAGCTGATCGCCCCGATTGAGCGCGATCTTGCCGACTTCGTGCTCGCGGATCGCACCCGGACGGCGACCCCCGGCGCGCTGCCCCCCCACCAGCGGCTCGGCAACTGGCTGGCGACGCGCTTGATCCGCCTGGTGAGCGGTCACGCGTACCGCGACATGGCGCCTTTCCGGGCAATCCGTTGGACGTCCCTCGTCACGCTGGCCATGGAGGATCCCTCCTGGGGCTGGAACGTCGAGATGCAGCTCAAGGCAGTCCGGAAGAACCTGCGGATCCTGGAGATCTCCCTGCCGTATGCGAAGCGCGTGGCCGGGCGCAGCAAGATCAGCGGAACGGTGCGCGGAACGCTCTCGGCTGGCGCGCGGATCCTCTGGGCGGTGCGTTACTACCGGAAGGACCGCTGACAGGAGACGAAGTGCCCCACGTCGAGACCCTTCCTGTGCCGCTCCGCACCATTCACGTGATGGGCGTGGCGGGCACCGCGATGGCTGCCCTAGCCGGAATGCTGAAAGACGCGGGCTTCTCGGTCACCGGGTCCGACCAGAAAGTGTATCCGCCGATGTCGGACTACCTCGCCAGCCTCCAGATCCGGGTGATGGAAGGGTACAAGGCGTCTAACCTGGATCATCTTCCAGATCTGGTGGTGGTCGGAAACGTGGTTCGGGCGGTGTACGAGGAGGCCGCCTCGCTCACCGCCGGGCCGATCCCCTACATGAGCTTTCCAGAGGTGCTCGGCCATCTCTTCTTGGCGCAGGCGCACAGCGTGGTGGTGGCCGGCACGCACGGGAAGACGACCACCACCGCGATCTCAGCGTGGCTGCTCGAGTCGGCTGGTTACAACCCTGGTTTTCTCATCGGTGGCCTCGCGCGGAATTTCGACCGGACCGCCCGCGCCGGCGGGGGCGAGACGTTCGTCATCGAGGGCGACGAGTACGACACCGCCTTCTTCGACAAGGGACCGAAATTCCTCCACTACCGGCCCAAGACCGTGCTGTTGACGTCGGTTGAGTTTGACCACGCCGACATCTACACGGATCTCGACCATGTCAAACAGAGCTTTCGCAGCCTACTACAGCTGATTCCCCACACCGGTCTCCTGATCGCCCGAGGCGACGACCCCAACGTCGCTTCTCTGTTGGGGGAGGCCCGCTGTCGCGTGGAGACCTACGGTCCCGGCCAGATGTGGGACGGGCGCATCGACGGCGTGGATCCCGTCACTGGAAAGATGACGTTCAGCGTGACGCGCAGCGGGGAACCCGTGCTCACCGCACGGTCGAGCCTAGTCGGCCCCCACAACCTGTACAACCAAGTGGCGGCGACCGCGATGGGGATCGCCCGGGGCGTCCCCGCAGCGGTGTTGGCCGCTGGATTCGAGACCTTCCAAGGGATCAAGCGCAGACAGGAAGTGATCGGGGAGCCCGGCACGGTCACCGTGATCGACGACTTCGCGCACCACCCAACCGCGGTGAAGGTCACGATCGAGGCGTTGCGCCTCCGCTTTGGCAAGCGGCGCCTGTGGGTCGTATGGGAACCCCGGAGCGCCACCTCTCGCCGATCGGTGTTCCAGGAAGCCTATGCAGAGGCCTTCGACGGCGCGGACCAGGTCGTGATCGCCCGACCCTTCGACGCGGGAAGCCTGCCCACCGGCGACCGCTTCGACGCCGACCGGCTCGTCACCGATCTCGCCGGACGGGGGATCGACGCCGTGGCAATGGCGACTGCCGACGAAATCGCCCAGACCGTCGGGGTCCGCGCCCACCCGATGGACGTCGTCGCCATCTTCTCCAACGGGGGCTTCGACGGACTCCACGGCAAGTTATTGCGCCTCCTCGACCTGCGCTTCGGACCGACGGCTTGACCGGGTCCGACCTCCCTTCCCTCGCCACCCCGATCCCCGGCCCCCGTTCGCGGGGGGCGGTCGAGATCCTCGCCCGGCACGAGTGCCCGGCGATCACCGCCCGGCGGAGCCGTCGGGCGGACCAGATCGGGGCGGACAACGACGACCCGATCGTGTGGGATGAGGCGTTGGGAGCCAATGTCCGTGACGTCGACGGGAACATCCACGTCGACCTCTCGAGCGGCTTCGGGGTCGCGCTGCTCGGACACCGCCACCCCGAGGTGGTCGCGGCAGCCCAGCGGCAGGCGAGCCGCTTGATCCACGCCATGGGCGACGCCTTCCCCGACGCCCGGCGGATCGCCCTCCTGGAGGCCCTGGCGGGAATCGCGCCCGCGGGCCTCGACGTCGCGATCCTTGGATTATCCGGATCGGACGCGGTCGATGCCGCGGTGAAAACCGCGGTCCTCGCGACCGGGCGAACCGGCGTGATCGTCGTCCAGCGCGGCTACCACGGACTCGCGCTCGGCGTCTTGGGCCTGCAGACCACCTCGCCGGCGTTCACCGAACCGTTTCGAGCGCTCGTCCACCCGGAGGTCCGCGCCCTCCCGTCCGGCTGCAGCCTCGCCGACCTGAAGGCCGCCCTGCCGGGGGTCGGGCTCGTCCTGCTCGAACCGGTCCAGGGGCGCGGTGGCATGCACTCCCTTCCCGACGACTGGATCGAGGAGGTGGCGTTCGCCGCGCGTTCCCAGGGAGCGCTGGTCGCCTTCGACGAGATCCAGTCCGGCATGGGCCGGACCGGGTCGATGTGGGCAGGGCCGATCGCCCCCGACCTGCTCTGCGTGGGGAAAGCCCTCGCTGGTGGATTCCCGCTGTCGGCCTGCCTCGGAACCGGCGAGGCGATGGCCGCCTGGGGCCTCTCCACCGGCGAAGCGCTGCACACGCAGACCTTCCTCGGCCACCCGGTCGGATGCGCCGCGGCGCTCGCGGTGATCCACGTCACGGCACGCGACGGCGTTCCCGAGCGGTGCCGGGCGCTCGGATCAACCTGGCGGGCTCGGCTCGAAAATGCGGGCTTCCCCGCTCGCGGACGCGGGTTGATGCTCGGGGTGGAGCTCGGCCGCGGCGCCCTGGCCGTGAGTCGGGCCCTCGGGCGACGCGGCTGGATCGCGCTCCCGGCCGGTCCCACCTCGCTCGGCCTTACCCCGTCGGTTTGCGTGGACGAGCCCCTGATCGATGCCTTCGTCGATTCGCTCCGGACGGTGTGCGCGTGAGTCCGTGGTCCGGGGTCGCCGACACCCTCTCGGACCGCATCGCGGCGTGGATCGACGCGGCGCTCGAAGGGTCGGCGGGCCCCGAGCCCTGGGAGGCGTTGGCGCTGGACATTTTCCGCTACCAGGCCGAGCGCGATCCCGTCCTCGCGAGCCTCGCCGAGCGACCGGTCACGACCTGGACCGAAATCCCGGCGATGCCCGTCGGGTTGTTCAAAGATCTCCCCGTCGGAACGGTAGCGCCTGGCGAGGGTGTCGTGTCGTTTCAGACCTCGGGCACGACCGGGGGCGGCCGCGGCGTCCACCGCCTGCGCTCCACGGCCCTGATCGACCGCGCCGCTTGGGGTTGGGCGACCCAAGTGATCGGAGAGATCCCCACCCGCATCGTCGCCCTCCTCGAAGACCCGGCGACCGCGCCCGACTCCTCCCTGTCGCACATGATCGGCAGCTTTCCAGGCACCAAATCCTGGTGCCTTCGATCCGGAGAGCTCGCCCCGCGGTTCGATCTCGGCCAAGACCCGGTCTTCCTTCCGGCGACGGCGTTTGCCGCGGCTGCGTGGCTCGCGACCGATCCCGGCCAGCCGCCGGCCGGCTCGGTCGCCATGATCACCGGCGGGTTCAAAGGAAGGGTCCACACGCTCGACGAACGAACCCTGCTATCCGCGCTGCTCGACTTGGGCTGGAGGGTGGTGCGAGAGTACGGGATGACGGAGCTTTCCAGTCAGCTCTGGGCCACCGAGTCCGGGCCGTTCCGCCCGCCCCCCTGGCTCGTCGTCCGGGCCGCCGACCCTGCCACCGGCGATCTTCTTCCGCCCGGCCAGCTCGGTCAGCTCCGCTTCTGGGATCTGGCCAACCTCGACGGCTCCCTCGCCATCGAGACCCTGGACGGCGGTGGCGTCGAAGCCGATGGCAGCGTGTGGCTGCACGGTCGGCTACCCGGCGCGGCGGTGCGCGGCTGCTCGCTGACCGTGGAGGAGGCGTGGGCCCGACGGACCCCCTGACGCGGTGGATCGCGCGACTCCGCGAGGCAGGCCCTCCCTGCGGAACCGGGCTTTCGCCCACAGGGGCCGCAGAAGCCTGGAACGCAGCCCTCGACGCACTGGATCCCGCGGTGCTGGCCGAACTCGGCGAGCGCCCCGGCCGACCGTGGCGACGGGTCGCGATCGTCGCGGCGCGCGGGGCCTTCACCGCGCCGATCGAGTGGTGCGCGGCGTTCCTGGCCGCGGGCTCGTCCGTCGGGCTCAAGTGCCCAGCTGGCGACGAGACCGGGCGACACCTGGTCGGCCTCAGCGACGACCTGCCGTTCGAGCAGATCGAACGCCCCGCCGTCCGCGAGGCGGATCTGGCGGTCGCGATGGGCGCCAACGAGACGGTGGCGCGGATCGCCGCCGATCGGCAGGGCACCACCCTCTGTTTCGGGCATCGCTTCTCGGCAGCCTGGATCACCGGAACGCCACTGGAACCGGACCCGCTCCTTCCGCAAGGGTGGAGCGTTGACCCGTTCGCCGCGCTCGCCGCCGATCTTGCGCTGTACGACACCCGGGGCTGCCTGTCGCCGGCCCTGGTGCTGACCCCGCGCCCGCCGGAGGAGATCGCCCGAGCGCTGGCCCCGTGGATGGCCGCCGCTCAGGCGCGGTGGCCGCGCGGAGAGGTGAGCCCGGCGACCCACGCCGACATCCGCGCTCGACGGGCGCTGGCGCGCGCCACCACGGGGCTGGTGGTCGACGGAGACGGATGGTCCATTTTTGGCCTTCTCCCGCAGCACGTCCTCCCGGTTGCGCTCCCGCGGGTGGCGATCGTCCACCAGGCCGATCTGAGCGCCTTGGCGCCCTGGGCGCCCCATTGGTCCACCCTCGGGGTCGATGCCCCGCACCACGGGGTGCCGCCGACCGTCCGGGTCTGCCGAATCGGCCGCATGCAGCGCCCGCCGCTCACCCGGCTGCACGACGGCGTGGACTGGCTCGCCGCGACCCGGCAGGCCTGACTCTACTCGTCGAGCTCCGCCACCGGCGCGAGCCCGCGGCTCGCCGGATCGCGGATGTTCGACTGCTCCCGCAACCGGATCAGCGCCTCGCGTTCGATCTGGCGCACCCGCTCCCGGGAAAGCCCCATCTCCTTTCCCACTTCGGACAGCGTTCGGAACTCGCCATCTTCGAGGCCATATCGGCGCGTCAGCACGAACCGTTGGCGATCGGTGAGCACCAGATCGAACGCCTGGTGCATCCGGTGGAGTTCCTGGGTCTGGATCGCCTCGGAGTCGGGCTGGACCGCGTCTTCGTCGGACAGGAATCGCTCGAGCGGACGAGGCCGCGGGCCATCATCGACGGGTTGCTCAAGGGAGATCGTGTTGCCCTGGGAGAGCAGCAGCTCGGCGCGCTCCTTGTCGATCCCCACCTCTTCGGCGAGCTCGGCGATACCGTAAGGAATTCCAGCAGCTTCGAAGCGCTTGATCGCCTTGCGGAGGTTGCGGGTTTGCTCCACCGCACACCCGGGTAGGCGCACCGGCCGACCCGTGTGGTCAATCGCGCGCGTCATCTGGGCGCGAACCCACCACCGAGCGTAGGTCGAAAACCGGATCCCGCGATCTGGATCAAACCGCTTGGCGGCGCGCAGCAGCCCGATGTAGCCCTCTTGGACCAGATCCTCCTCGTCCATGAACGGTCCGGCGAGCTTGCGCGCTTCGCCATGGGCGATCCGGCGCCCGGACATCGCGAGCTGCCAGCGAAGCGACTCGGCGTGGGCCCAGGCGCCCTTGGCCTGCCGCGCCCGCGCCTTGAGGGCCGGATCGTCCTTCGATGCCTTCCAGACGGCCTCGACCGCCGCCTCCAGCCGATCCACCGCGCCTGCGCGCGTGCGCTCGGCCCGATCGGGCTTTCGCTTGAGGATGTCGTCGGCGATGTGGATGCCCTTGATCTGCTCCTTCGAGTCGACCTCGGCCCGCCGAATCGCACGAGCAATATCCTTCTCCTCCTCAGCGGTAAGGCGCTCGGAGACGCGCTTCCGGGCGGAGTCGATGAGGGAGAACTGGCTAACCATGAAACGAGCTCCGAAACGCCGGCGCCGCTGCCGAGCGGAACGAGTCAGAACCTTGGAAGTTCCGACCAATCCCGCAGATGGACCGGCTTACTGCGCACGCAGTCGGCCAAGTCCCGGCTGACCGGAACGGGGGGGGATTATCTGCGAAGCCGGTGCGCCTGCGCAAGTGCGGAGCACGGAAGCACGAGCCGGGCTCGAGCCGTTGTGCACGGCGAGGCTGCACCGCTGTACCGATGACGAGCGCTTTCATCTCAGGCCCGCTCGCGCGCGAACGCGCTCGATGGTGGTCTGCGCGGCGATCCGCGCCCGGCGCGCCCCATCGGCCAGCACCTCGTCGAGGCGCGCTGGGTGGGCCATCCACTCCTCGAAGCGTTGGCGCGGCGTCTCCAGTTGCCGCTCGAGCACCTCGAACAACGCCAGCTTGGCCTCGCCGTAGCCCATCCCCCCAGCGGTGTATCGTCGGGCCAGCGCCGCGACCTCCGCTGGGCTCGCCACCGCGCGATAGAGCAGGAACACCGGGCAGGTGTCTGGGTCTTTTGGTTCATCGACCCCCTTACTGTCGGTGACGATGCGCATCACCTGCTTCTTCAACCGGGCGGCGGGTTGCCAGAGATCGATCTGGTTGCCGTAGCTCTTCGACATCTTGCGGCCGTCGAGCCCGGGAACCGTTCCGACGGTCTCCCGAACCAGCACCTCGGGAACCACGAGGCTGCCCTCGCCGTACCGATGATTCAGCTTCTCGGCCAAGTCGCGGGCCAGCTCGACGTGCTGTCGCTGGTCTTGACCCACCGGGACCACGGCCGAGTCATAGAGCAAGATATCCGCCGACATCAGCACCGGATAATACCAGGTGCCGACATTCACCTCGAGCCCGCCTTCCTTGGCGGCCTTGACGGCGTGCATCCGCTCCATCTGGCCAGCGGGCATCGCGCAGCCCAAGATCCAGGCGAGTTCGCAGACCTCGGGCACCGCGGACTGTCGGAACAGCACCGAACGCTCGGGGTCGAGGCCGAGCGCCAGAAACGAGGCGGCCACCTCGCGGGACAGCGCGACCAACCGGTCGCGATCGGTCATCGACGTGAGCGCGTGCAGGTCCGCCACGAAATAGAACGTCTCGAACTCCTGCTGCAGCGCCACGGCAGGACCGAGTGCCCCGAGCCAATTGCCGAGGTGGATCGTACCACTCGGCTTGATTCCGGTCAGGGCGCGCCTCAACGTAGGAACTCCTCCCGATCGCGTGCCGCCCGATCGGCCCACCGATATACACACCGCACCTGGGGGTCGCCACCCCCTCTGTCAGGTAAAGGAGTCCTGCTGCGCTGGGTTCCCCGGGTGCTCGCGAGCGAGCTGGTCGCCACCGTCCGCACGGCGCTCTTTCCGCTTGCCCGCCTCCACCCGCTGCCACCGCCCGGCGTGTCGCGCGGGCGGGCACCCGTCCTGCTGGTTCACGGCTTCCTGGGGCACGCCGATATGCTCCGACCCCTGGCGCGCCGACTCCTCACCGAGGGCTGGACGGAGGTGATCCGGCTGGGGTACCCCTCGACCGAACTCGGCCTCGACGACATCATCGCCCGCATCGACGCCGCAGCACAGGCGCTCGGCGACCGACCGATTGACCTGATCGGCCACTCGCTGGGCGCGGTGGCCGCGAGGGCCTGGATCCGCACTGCAGGAGGCGCTACCCGCGTGCGTCGATTCGTTTCCCTCGGAGGCCCCCACGCCGGCACGAGCCTCTACCGGTTGGCTCCGCGGGTGATCCGGCCTGCGCTCGACCCGCGAGGGCCGTGGGTGAAGCGGCTGGCCGAAGGGCCCGAGCCCGTGCCCACCTGGGTGATCCGCGCGCGGTACGACCACCAAGTGCTCCCGCCGTTGCGAGCCTCCCTCGCCGGCGCACGCGAGACCGTCCTCGAAGGCCACGGGCACAACGGCCTCCTGTGGTCGCGCGCATCTCACGATGCGGTCATCCGGGCGCTCACCGAGGATTAGCCGGCTCGCACCAACGCAACGGCCAGGCTCTCCATGGCACCGCGCTGCAACGAGTTGGGCAGCTCGTGGAGCGCGCGGCGGGCGCTCAGGCTTTCGGCCAGCAGCACGTCCCGGCAGAGCCCGACCAACCCGCTTCCGCGGAGGGCCTCGCCGAGGCGCTCAGCCGAAGCCAATGCCGGCGACCGCACGAGGGAGATCCACCCCACGGCAACGCGCGCATCGACCTCGCCCGCCACGACCACCGGCAGGAGCGGCCGGGCGGAGCTCGCGCGGGCCAGGAGGTGAGCCGGGCCATCGCCGTGCCGCAGGGCCGAGAGGTCCTCCGCGCCCTGCCACAAACGGCCGAGGTGACGGCCGTAGCGCCCGAGCGCCATCCGCGCTTCCGGCGTCGCCCGCGCGACCGCGCCCCCCGCTCGGCAACAGAAGGCGAACAGCGCACCGGTGTGAAAATCGGCGTGCTCCGTCCATTCTGCGCGTGAAGCCAGCCGGGGACGCTCGAGCAAGTCGGTCGACAGGGCGTGGCCCTCGGCAAATTCGCGCAGGGTGTCGACGACGTCGGCAAGGGCCTCGGGGCGCGTCGCCCGGACGAGCTCGAGCGCCCGCAGCGTGAGATGGTTTCCCCCCAACC
>CANLGQ010000136.1 GCA_947490265.1 Pseudomonadota bacterium
CACGCTCTCGATCGCATCCTTCTCGACGATGATCGCTTGGGGGAGCAGCGTCGGTGTCTCGGGCTCGAACCCGGTCATCCGCCTCACCGCGGTCCCCACCGCCAGCACCTCGATGAGCCCTGGGGAGAGCTCCCGGATCGACAGCTTGCTGCCGATCACCTGCTCGGCGCCGCGCGCGGCGGCCTCCTTGCGCATGAGCTCCAGGCAGTTCTCCCGCGCCCCATACACGAGCTGGGTCAGTTTCGGGAGCTCCCCGCGCGACATTCCCTGGAACAGCGTCCCGATGCTGCCGGCGATCCCGAGCGAATACACGGACGTCGTCATCACCAGATCCACGGGCACCCACCCGAGCTTCGCCAGGTTCCACAATTCTTCGCCGGTGAGCTCGCTGGTGACGACGTGGCCGTCGGCGATCTTGTCGTGATGGGACGCCGTGCCGGTGAGCAGCAGCTCCACCGACGAGACCCCCCAGGGCAGGAGCGTCACGTTCACGTCGACCACCGCGTTCGCCCCCAGACTGGCCGCCTCTGCGCGGAGCCGATCCAGCGCGAGACGGCGAATGTGGTTGTACATCTGGGAGAATTCTTTCACCTCGCCTGCGCCGAGGGTGCGAACGCTCCCCATGAGCCCGCGCCCGAGTCCGAGGGCGTAGGCCACGTTCCCCATCGCGAACCGAACGGGCTGGTAGCCGGCGTCGAGCTGGCAATAGAGCTCCATGCCGCTGGCCGCCGTCGAGAACAGCTTGCCGGACTTGGAGGCCGGGCCGCGGATCCCCGTGCCTTGCGACAGGAACTCGGTGTACCCGGAGAGTCGGCGGAGATCGCTGACGACACTGGTTACCCCGGTCGCGCCGTGCTTCTCCGCCTCCGCTTCCATCCGGGCGATCGCCTGGTGTCGGCCCTCGGAGATCATCTGAGTCACGTTGGCGATCTCGCCGCCCGTGACTCCCCGACCCCACGCGCCGATCCCACCCAGCACCCCGAGCGAGCACACGCTGTTGCCGACCACCAACTCCAGCGGCTCGTAGCCCTTCTGCGCGATGCAGAAGAGCTCGTTGCCCGACATGCCACTGATCTGCATGGCCCCACCCCCCGCTTGTCCGGGGGGAGGCTACCACGTCAGTCGCAGACCGCCTCGAGCAGCAGCCGGCAAACGACGTAGGGGTCGACGTTGGCGCACGGGCGCCGATCTTCGAAGTAGCCCTTGCCTTCCTTCGCTACATGCAGCGGGATGCGAATCGAGGCCCCGCGGTCGGAGCTGCCGTAGCGGAACTGCTTGTACGAGCAGGTCTCGTGGCGGCCGGTCAGGCGCTGTTCGATGCCGAACCCGTAGTTGGCGATGTGCAGATCGTGGCGCTCGCGCAGGCGCGGCATGACGGCTTCGATCGCCTTGATTCCGCCCTCGGCGCGCATCGCCTTGGTCGAGAAGTTGGTGTGTGCGCCGGAGCCGTTCCAGTCGCCCTGCACTGGTTTTGGATGGAGGAAGACGCTGATGCCGTGGTCCTCCCCGATCCGGTACAGGAGCCAGCGGGCGACCTGCATGTGGTCGGAGACCTCGAGCGGGCCGGCCGTGCCGATCTGGAATTCCCACTGGCCCGGCATGACCTCGGCGTTGATCCCGTAGATCTTGAGACCGGCGATGATGCACGCCTCCAGGTGCTCCTCGGCGACCTGGCGCCCGAAGACCTCGTCGGCCCCGACGCCGCAGTAGAAGGGACCCTGAGGCGCCGGATAGCCGCCATCGGGCTAGCCGAGGGGGCGAGCGCCCTTGAACATCACGTATTCCTGCTCGATGCCGACCCACGGCTCCTGGGCTTGGTGGCGCTCGGCCACCGCGCGGAGCGGCGCGCGGGTGTTGGTCGGGTGCGGCGTGCCGTCGGGGTGGAACACCTCGCACAGGACCAGCCGCGCCCCGTTTCCACGGATCGGGTCGTCGCATTGGAACATTGGGCGCAGGAGGAGGTCGGAAGAGTGCCCCTCGGCCTGGTTCGTCGACGAGCCGTCGAAAGACCACTCGGGAAGGTCGCTCTTGTCCCCTACCATGCGGGTCTTGGAGCGAAGCTTGCGGGTCGGCTCGCTGCCGTCCACCCAGATGTACTCGGCCTTGATCATGATGTCTCCCCCTGCTTGAGCCCGGTTCCCCCCCGGGCGCCGTTCGCTTAGCGCATCATTCGGGAGATCGCACGTCGCCATCCGGCCATTTCCTGTCCGCCTGTGTGCGGATCGCCGTGCCATGCGGAGGGGCAGGCTGGAACCAGGCCGATCAGAACCGGTCGGTGCCGGTTCGTTCCTCGAGGAGATCCGCGAGCACACTGATCCGCCCGACGAGGAAGAGCACCCCGTCTACGGACGTGAAGTCGAGCACCACCTTGTGAACCAGCACGAGAAACTTGCCGTGCTGCGCGATCGCCCCCAGGGGGAGCTGGAGGTTGTCCTCCAGGAGCGCGGTTGGATCGAACGCCCCGGTCTGTGCGAAAGCCGAGCGAAACTCGAGGAGCGAGTGGCCCCAGGCGACGGAATGCCGCACCATGATGCGCTGAGCCCGGCCGCTCGGGGACTGGAGCGTGACGGAAAATTCGTGCTCGAGGTCGCTATCGAGGGTGTGTGCCGCGCGCACCGCGGCTTGAACGGCTGCCCAGGTGCCCACGGTGACTCCCCTCGACAGCTAACGCGGCGCGGGGGCGATCGGTCGCTCGAACCTCCAGGCGGCCGCCAACGTGATGCCGGCCACTGCCGCCAGGCCGACGCTCGGGGCGAACTCCGTCAACAGGTCGGGGAAGGCCATCGCCGTGATCAGCGCGAGCCCGTTGTTGGTGACGTGGAGCAGGAGCGAGGCCCACAGCGACCGGGTGCGCCAGCGCAGCCAACCGAGCACGAGTCCGAGGGGGAGGACCGCGAGCACCTGCAGTGGATCGTGGTGATAGGCGGCGAACAGCAGGCTGGTGGCGACCCACGCGACCCAGGGGGGCCCGGAGCGCTCGATGGCCGCCCACAGAAACCCGCGGAAGATCAGCTCCTCGGCAACCGGGGCGATCGCGGCAACGACGGCGTACATCGCGAACCGCGCCAGGGGATCGGCCTGGTCCAGCGCTTCGATGATGCGGGTGATCCCCATCTCGCCGCCGGTCGCTCGAGCCAACTGGTCGACCGCCCAGCTCGGCAGGGCTCCAGCCGTAAAGCCAAGGATTATCGCCGCGATCAGGTAACCCTTTGGCCCGATCTGGATCGGAAAGCTGACCGCGGCGCGGGCGACGAGCGAGCGGTCCCCGAGGGGTAGGAGGAGGGCCAGGACGACGGCGGGGAGCAACATCGCGGCGAACTGAATGACCGTGAGGCCCGCGAGCAGGCCGGGTCCGAACAGGTCGGTCGGATCGGTGTCGGGTCCGGGGATTCCCCGGACGCCGACGACCCCCAATAGCACGCCCCCGATCACCGGAAACGCGACGCACGTGGAGAGGGCCATCCACGCGATCGTAAAGGTCGGCGCGATCCAGAGGCGGCGTGGGGAGTCGGGCATTGTAGGTTTGCCGGGTAGGTTAGGAGCGAAGGGTGAGCCCTATCGCCATCCGGGGAGCCCGGCAGCACAACCTCGCCGACCTCGACCTCGAGATCCCGCGCGATCAGCTCGTCGCGGTGTGTGGACCGAGTGGCTCGGGGAAGACCTCGCTGGTGTTCGACACGATTCACGCCGAGGGACAACGCCGGTATCTCCAGGCGCTGGCGGGGTCCGTGCGAACGGTCCGGCCGTTGCCGCGGGCCGACGTCGATCTGATCCTCGGGCTGCCGCCGACCATTGCCCTTCGCCAGGGCGCATTCGACCCGGACGCCCGGGCCACCGTCGCGACCCAGGCCGAGGTGGCGCCGGGCCTGCGACTGCTCTGGGCCCGACGCGGGGTTCAGCATTGCCCCCAGTGTGACGCGGAGATCCGGCCGGTGACCCACGACGCCGTCGTCGCCGCGATCCTGGCCCTGCCCCCTGGAACCGCGCTGAGCATCGAGGCGGCAGTGCCGGGACATCCTGGGTTGGCGGAGGAGTTGACTCGGGCGGGCTTCTCCCGAGTTCGGGTGAACGACGAGGTCGTGCGCCTCGACGAGGTCCAGCCGCGGGTCCTCTCGAGCGCGCCCCGCGTGTCGATCGTGGTGGACCGGCTCACCCTCGCCGAGGATCGGCGCGACCGGGTGCACGACGCGGTGCGATTGGCCGCGCGGGCCGGTCGTGGCGTGTTGATCGCCGCGTGGCCAGGGGGGCGAGCGACTTGGGTAGACCGGCCGTATTGCCAGGACTGTGACCTGGATCTGCCCGCGCTCACCCCGCGGCTGTTGAACCCGCGCAGTCGAGAGGGGGCCTGTCCCGCCTGCACCGGGATCGGGTGCCCGGACTGTTCCGACTCGGGCCTGCTGCCCGCGGCGCGCGCGGTGCGCTGGGGCGGACGGTCCCTTCCGAGTGTCCTGGCCGACCGGCTGACCCTCACCCTGGGTTGGATGGCGGCGGGCGATGCCGATCCCGTCGCCGGCCCCCTCCTCGCCGATGGCGCCCGGCGGCTCGGGCACCTGGTCGACCTCGGTCTCGGCCACCTCGCGCTCGATCGCCGCGTGTCGGCGCTCTCGACCGGCGAACAGCAGCGGATCCGCCTCGCCCGCGTGGCGGGCAGCGCGCTGTCCGGGGTGGTGTACGCTCTCGACGAGCCGGCGGCGGGCCTGGGCGACGCGGAGGTCGCGGCGGTGATCCGGCTCCTTCGCGCCTTGATCGCCGCGGGCAACAGCGTGGTCGTCACCGAGCACCATCCGGCGATTCTCGCTGCGGCGGACCGGGTGATCGAGCTCGGGCCCGGCGCCGGCCCTGCGGGGGGAAGGGTTGTTTTCGACGGGATTCCGTCCGCTCTCGGCGAGGCGAGAACCGCAACGGGAGACTGGCTGTCGGGGAGGAAACGGCTCCCGGCCCCGCGCGGTCGGACGCTTCGGAACGTGTCGTGGGGGGGGGAAGCGTTCCTCGTGGACGGGCTCGTGGCGTTCACGGGGCCGAGCGGGTCCGGGAAGTCGCGGCTGTTCAGCCGGTTCGAGACCGCGCTGGAGAGCCCATTCGACCGGATCGTGCGTGCCGATCAGCTCGCGCTCCGCGGCACCGCCCGATCGGTTCCGGCCACGTTTCTCGGGCTGTGGGACCTCGTCCGCGAGCTGCTGGCGTCCACCCGTGAGGCGAAGGTTCGCGGGTTCAACGCGGGGATGTTTTCGCTGGCCGTCAAGGGCGGGCGCTGCGAGGCCTGTCTCGGCACCGGGCGCCAGACCATCGACCTGGGGGTGTTGCCGGCGGTCGAGGTGCCGTGTGCGGTGTGCGAAGGTCGGCGCTTCGCCGCCGACGTTCGTTCGGTCACCTGGAAGGGGCACAGCGCCGACCAATTGCTCGACCTCGGGGCCGAGGCCGCGGGACCGATTCTCGGCGGACATCCTAGAATCGACCCGATCCTGCGCGTGCTGCGCGATGTCGGTCTCGGCTACCTCCCCCTCGGGATGCCGTTGAACACCCTGTCCGGCGGCGAGTCCCACCGCCTCGCGCTCGCCCGGGAGCTCCTCCGGGGGGTCGGACGGGCGGGCTCTACCCTTTACCTTCTCGATGGCCCCACGATCGGCCTGCATCCGGCCGATGTCGCGACGCTGCTCACCGCGCTGCACGGGCTGGTGGACGCCGGAGGCACGGTGTGGCTCGCGACCCACGACCGGGCGCTCGCCGCCGCCTGCGACGCGACGGTGACGGTGGCCGGCTAGAGAACCCCTCTGCCGCTACGTCAACCGTCCTCCACTCGAAGCGTGATGCCCCCAACCGTCCCGGCGCGGCGGGCCGGCGCACCGAGTTGCTCATACGCCGAGCACCCCGCCCCACAGCCGATCCAGGAAGTCGCCCCACGGCAGGATCTCGATCCCGTCCGACGTCCTACGCGGCTCCTTCTCCCCGCTCACAAGGAGGCGATGACGCACGGCGTGCTCCTCTCCCAGCGCGCGGAGTCCCCGAAGGTCGCCATCGTGGACGCGGGCGCCCGACTTGCACTCGACGGCAACCTCGAGATCTCCGAGCACGAAGTCCACTTCGAGCCCGCCAGCCGTGCGCCAGTAGGCCACGTCCAGGTCGGGCGACCGATACCGGCGGTAATTCAGGATCTCGGTCAGCAAGTAATGCTCGAACGCCTTGCCGTAGTCGGAGCTGCCGGGCACCGGGTGTCGGCGCGCGAGATGACCCGCGACCCCGACGTCGAAGAAGTAGAACTTATCGGCCAGCAACAGGCGACGCTTCTGCACGCGCCGCCACGCTGGCAGGCGGGCGCCCAGCAGCGTGTCCTCGAGGATCTCGAAGTACCCGCGCACCACCTTCGCGCTCACCCCGCATTCGCCCGCGATGTTCGTATAGTTCAAGAGCTCGGCGTTCGTCAGCGCCGCCGCTCTGAGGAAATCGGCGAATGCCGGGATGTTTCGCACGATCGCCTCCGCCGCGATCTCCTCCTTGAGGTAGTCGGCAACATACGCGCGCAGATCGCGCTCGGGAGCCTCGGACAGGTAGTGCGACGGCAGCAGGCCGGCGCGAAGTGCCCGGTCGAGATCGAAGCGGGGGATCTCGCGAGACGAGAGCGGACCCATCTCGTACCGCCAGGCGCGGCCTCCGAGCAGATTCGCATGTCCTCGACGAAGCTTGCGCGCGCTCGATCCGGTGAGGACGAACGACGCGCCGCGATGCTCGATCAGCCCGTGGACCTCGTCGAGCAGCGCAGGCAGCTTCTGCACCTCGTCGATGATCGTGAGCCGCCCGTCATGCCTTTCCCGTAGAAGCGCGGGCCGAGAGGCGAGTTCGGCGAACGTGTCGGTCTCCAATAGGTCGATGTACCGAACGTCTTCCGCACGGAACCGGTGCCGAAGCCACCAGGTCTTACCGACCCTGCGCGGTCCCCAAAGGAATGCGGACTTGCCCGGGGGGACGTCGATCTCGAGCAGTCGGGGTCCGATGCTGTCCATGGAGGGCAGTTTATCATGACCAACTGCCCGACCGGGCCGCCTGACTGGTTTCACACTCTGAAGGTCGAGTTCGGAGAATTGGACCGGGTGGTTGCCAGGTGGATCCGCGCGCGCCGAGAGAACGCCAGCACAGAGCGGCCCAGCAGGCGGCGCGGAAACCGGCCGATCCATCGCCGGTCCTTCTTCAGAGGTGAGGGCTACTTACTTGCGGGCAACCCTAAGAAGACGCCGCGTAGGATCAGGGTTTCCACTCACGGCAAAGACGCCCGAAGACCGACGCCGGATCTCGGGGCGTCCCAAGGGGCTTGCGTGAAGTGGTCTCCGACGCGACGATGGCGGCTACGACGAAACGCGCGGCGGTGAAACTTCGATACGCTTCAGTATGTGACGATTGACCCCGAAGCGGGCCGGGTCACTTGGCGCGCATCTGCCACCCCTCGGACCCGCGACCACGACGGAGCGTGCCGGCTCGCCGGGCCCGATGGCTGAGGCTATGGCTGCCGGGGGAAGCCTTATGGGGATCGCGGACGTGGTGGCGATGGTTCTGGCCCTCGGTGCAGGGATCGGAGGCACCTTCGCCGCGGTTTTCTACCTGATCGCCCGGGTTCAAAAGAGGCTCGCCGAGGACCTCATCCTCCGCGAGGGCCTGGTGTTGCGAAGCGGGCGCACCTGGATCTCCATGGCGCTCGACAACTACCGATCGGAGGCCCGCTACTCCAGTTGGAGGCGAAGCCGAAATCGCGGAGAGGTGCTGTTGACCAACCAGGCGCTCGTCGTTCTGCACGTGGTCGGCTTTCGGTTCTCTGACGTCGACATTGCGTCCCTTCAGGTCGCCGCGGAGGGCACGACCCTGCTGCTGAAAACGGACAACCCCCCCGCGGCCTCGGGTAGGGTCGAGCTCCGATTCCGGGTGAACGACCCGAGTGCCTGGGTCGCGGCACTCGGCGCGCGCGGAGCGCGGAGTGCCTGAACACGGAACTGCCCTGATCGACTGGGTGCCGGACGGCTCTGCTGTGATCGTCGATGCCGACCCGACCCCGAGACGGGCGTTCGGGTGCCGCTCCCGATCGTTTCCGGCGAGCATTGGTATCCGCTCGGTGAACCACCGGTAGTCCACCTGTGTGGTGCGCCATGAACGTGCTCCCGGCGGTACGCCTCCGCGCCACACGGTGTTCCCCCCTTCGTCGACGCCGAAGGTGACGGTCTCTCCGAACCCGCCCCCGACCGGGATGTCACCGTCGGTCGCGATGTCCACCGGGGCGATCGTGTCTGGGAACTCGCCCCCCGATCTGCTCGTGCCTCACGGTCGATGGGTCGCTCGTGGCAGGGCCTGTTGGCGGGCCCCTCGACCTGCTCCAGGGCGCGGCGGCCTGCGCCCGATCGGTTCCGGAACGACCTCGCACGCCTCGGTCGAGTTCGTGCTGGTGGGCGGTGGCGTGTCGGTGTCCGCTGGGCCCGGAAGGCTTGCCCTGCGGGGGCTTGGTGGCTATTTGAATACGGCTTTCAATTTCAACAGGAGCGTCGATGTCCCTCCGAACGCGCGCGTCGTGGGCGCTCGTGGGCCTGCTCGCCATCGGGCGGCTGGGCTGCGTGCCCCAAGACGACCCCGCAGAGGTCGATCCCCTGCTCGCCGCGGTGCTGGCGGATACCTGGCCGATGGTGGTGCTGCCGGCCCTCGACGACGCGGCGGCTGCCGCGGCGGTCCTGGCGTCCGCCTGCGCAGCCTGGGACGGGTCGACCGGCGCGGGTCAGGTGGAGGCGCAAGAGGCCTGGTACGCCGCGATGGCGGCCTGGCAGCGGGTGGAGCCGATGCAGATCGGGCCACTCGGTGCCTCGATCACGGTGGTCGGCGGGCAGGATCTGCGCGACGAGGTCTACTCGTGGCCCACGGTCAACCCGTGCGCGGTCGACGAACTCACCGCCGGGGAGACTTGGCGCGCGTCGGACTTTACCGCGACGCACCTCGTCAACGTCTACGGGCTCGATGCGCTCGAGACGCTGTTGTTCTCGCCGGCTGGCGTCAACGCGTGTCCCGGGGATGCTGCACTGAACACCGACGGCAGCTGGCAGGCGCTAGGGGCCGAGGCCATCCAGGCCAACCGGGCGGGCTACGCGGCGGCGGTTGCCGCGGCGGTCGCAAGGTCGGTCGACGACGCGCGGGTTGCCGGGGAGGCCTTCGCCCCCGACTTTGCCTCGGCCGTCCCCTACGAGTCCCCACAATCGGCTCTAAACGCCATCTTCGATGCCCTGTATTACCTCGAGACCCGCGTCAAGGACGACAAGCTCGGGGGTCCGCTCGGCCTCATGGACTGTGGCGGCGCCTGCCTTCCGGTGGAGACCCCGGTCGCGGGCGGGTCCAACGCATGGATCGCCGCGAATCTGGAGGGATTCCGCACCCTGTTCCTCGGCGGGGAGGGCCACGGGCTCGACGACCTCCTCGAGGCGGGCGGCCACGAGGATCACGTGAGCTCGTTGCTTTCGGCGCTCGATGCCGCCGATGCGGCGGCGGCGGCACTTGTCGTGGCCGTGGATGTCGCGGCAGCCTCCGATCCCGCGCCCGCGCTGGCGCTCCATGCGGCGATCGACGAAGTCGGCCAGGTCCTCCGGGGCGAGGTGGCGCCAGCCCTCCTCCTGCAGATCCCCGCTGAGGCGGCCGGCGACAATGATTGATCTCGCCCTCGCGCCGTGGATCGATCCCGCAAGTCGGACGTTTCTTCCTGCGTTGATTCTCGGACTGGGCGTGGGGGCCGTCGTCGGGGCGCGCGGCCGCGCTTGGTGGCGCCCGTCCTCCTGGCTCGATGTCCAGCTGTTGCTCGTTCGACAGCTTCTCGGGGGATTGCCGGAGGTGGGCGGAGGCCTGGCGCTGGCCCTCGCTCTGGTTGCCGGACTCGATCGATGGGTCGCGTCGCCCCAGCTCTCCGTTCCGGGGTGGGCCCTCGGTCCGGCCTATACCCTCGTGGCCTTCGTCGTCTCGGACTGGAGTCGCTACGCGCTCCATCGGCTGCTTCATCGCTCGGATCTCCTCTGGCAATTCCACCAGGTGCACCACTCGGCTGAGGTGCTGAACCCGCTCACGTTTCATCGCGTGCACCCCGTCGAGGGCGCGCTGTACGCGCTGCGGGGTGCCCTCGTGAGTGGTGTGCTGGGGGGAATCGCTTGGTGGCTGTTTCGCGGCCACGCAATCGAGGTCACCGTGCTGGGGGTTAACGCCCTGGGTCTTGTGGCCAACGCGTTCAGCGGGAATATCCGGCACAGTCCGATCTGGATGCGGTTCGGGGAATCGGTGGAGCGATGGCTCCTGTCCCCGGCCCAGCACCAGCTTCACCACGGGCGAGAGGCCGCGGAGCACGGCGCGAATTTTGGGACGTGGCTGGCCGTCTGGGATCGCCTGGCCGGGACGCTGCGCATCGCCCCCTCTGAGCCGGTCGCGGTGGGACTCGCCGCGGCCGATCGAAACCACGCGCCCGACGACCTTGTCGGAGCTTTATTCCGACCCTTTGGGGCTGCGGTTCGTCCGTTCCTGGGCCTGCTCGTGCTCGTGGGGACCGCACGGGC
>CANLGQ010000137.1 GCA_947490265.1 Pseudomonadota bacterium
CGCAGCCACAGCGATCGGCCGAGGCCTCTCGGCGGGCGAGGGCGGGCTCCGGGAGCGGCTCCGGGTCGTCCTCCACCCCCGGTAGAGGAGCGTCGCCGGTGTCCTCCGGGGGCGCCGCACAGTCGGCGGGACACGTCTCCCAGGTCTCGGTCGCCGCGTCGCAGGCGGCGTCGCCGCAGAACGGGCCGACCCGGGTCACCCGGATCGCGTCCACCGGGATCTGGCGGTCGGTGCCGTAGCCGTCGGGCGCGTCGTCGTACACCGCAACGAGTTGGTCGCCCCCGGCGGCGAAGCTCCAGGTGCCGAGCGTCCACCAACCCGTGAGGGCGCCAAGGTCGACGCGCACGTCTTCGGACGCCTCCTCGGCGACCACGACGTAGTGAGCGTCGTCGAACGCGGTGAACCCGGGCTCGGTGTAGACCTCGACCGCATACGTCCCGGCCTCCGCGAAGGAGAGTTGCCACCACGCCCAGTTGAGGGACGTCTCGCTGTCCCAGGCGTTGGTCCAGTAGGATCGGCCGTCGATTCCGATGCTCTCTTCCCGCCACCACTCAGGGGGTCCGAACAGGCGGAAACAGTCCCTCACGTCGTCGATCGTCGCGCCCCCCGGCGGGATCTCCTGGCAGGCGGGCTGGCCTTCGCAGTGGCCGGGGCGGGCCGGGGCATCGCTCGAGCCGCCGGCCCGAATGCCCCAGTGGTTCGCGACCGCGCGGGTGCTCCCCCCGAAGTTGTTGCCCGAGGTGTCGTTGACGTAGCCGCGATCCTCGAGCCAGAGCTGCGTCGAGCCGCCGCCATCGAGGTTGAACGCCTCCCAAGCGCCAAGTTGCCCCATGAGGTCGGCCAGCTCGGAGCCGTACATGCCGTCGGATGCCGACGTGCGGCCGTCGACCACGGCCAGCATCAGGGTCGTGCGCGCAAGGTCGATCCCCATCGCGGTCCGCGGATGCCGATCGCGCATGTCGCTCCGGTCGGGGAAGCACGAGGAGTCCTCGGGATCGGCGCACACCATGGGCGTTCCCTGGACGACGATCTCCGGAAAACCGCTCACCAGGGACAGCATGCCCGGCGCCGCGGGCGGCAGCCTCTGGGACGCCGCCCAGCCCTGATCGGCCGTCAACCCCTGCGCAGCCGCGTTTTCCTTCACCCAGCCGCTGTGGGTGAACTCCACCCGGTCGAACCCGAACGCGATCCACCCGAAGTCCCCGTAGTACCAACTGGAAGAAAACGATGGATCGAGGCCCGTCTGCTCCAGCGGCCACCCGATCCCGCCGCCGACGGCGTCGCCATACACCTGGAGCGGACCCGTAAGGTAGAAGTCGCCGTTGACCGCGACCTGAACGCCGGTCTCCGCGCCCCAGGAGCCGGCCGTCTGCAGCAGCTCGGTCGGGTAGGTCGACTCGACGTGGAGGTCGGCCTCGCAGAGATCGACCAGCACCACCCAGGTGTTGGTGTCGGGGCTGGTGGTGGTGTAGGCCCGCAGGGTGACGCCCGGGTAGGGTGTTTCCTCGGATTCGAGCGACAGGGTGAGCGCGAACGCGGCTGCCGAGAAGGCCATCCACATGAGCAACCTCGCCGAAGCGGAGAGGTAGCCCAGGCTGCCCTGCCCCGGTAGGCTGGCGCCTATTCATGCAGAATTGCACGAGTAAGATGCACCGCCGGCGATTATCCTTCTGGCGTCTGGTGACCACCCTTGCTGGCGGTCGGCACTCAGCCGGCCATCGGAGTGAATGCATGCGAACCCTGTCCACCGTCCTGGCCCTCGCGCTCGCCACCCCTGCGGCGGCGGCGACCTACGAGGTCGATCCCGTTCACAGCCAGATCGGCTTCAGCATCACCCACATGATGGTGTCCACCGCCCGCGGGGTGTTCGGCACCGTTACCGGGACCGTCGAGTACGACCCCGCGAACGTGGCCGCCACCAAGGTCAACGGCAAGGTCGGGGTCGGGAGCGCCGACACCAACAACGC
The DNA here is from genome assembly GCA_947490265.1 of Pseudomonadota bacterium. Classification (GTDB taxonomy): domain Bacteria; phylum Myxococcota_A; class UBA796; order UBA796; genus CANLGQ01. The sequence goes on from CANLGQ010000137.1 coordinate 1,968, forward strand.
CGATCGCGAGAAACACCTCCTCTCTGAGGCCTTTTTCTCGGTCGAGAAGTTCCCGGAGATGACCTTCGCCTCGAAGGCCGTGCGGAACACGGACGCGACCAGCTTCGACCTGGTGGGTGACCTCACCATCCGCGGCGTCACCCGCGAGGTCGTGTTCGACGTGCGCCTGCTGTCGCCCGAGTACAAAGACCCGTGGGGCAACGTGAAGGCGGGCACGGTGGCGACCACCTCGATCAACCGCCAGGACTTTGGGGTGAGCTTCAATTCCGCGCTCGACCAGGGCGGCTACATATTGGGCGACGACGTGCTCATCACCCTCGAGCTGGAGCTCGTCAAGAAGTAGGCTTTCGATGGGGGTTGACCGCTACAACGAGCTCGCACAGTTCTCCGCCGTGGCCCAGCACGGTTCGCTGGCTCGGGCGGCGACCGCGCTCGGGGTCTCCGCCTCCCAGGTGAGTCGAACCCTCACCCGCCTCGAGAAGCGGCTGGGGGTGCGGCTCGCCCACCGGACGACCCGGCGGGTGACGCTCACCGCGGAGGGCCGCTCCCTGGCGGAGCGCACCCGGGCGCTCCTCGCGGAGCTCGACCAGGCGGAGTCGGCGGTCGGCGAAGGGCTGGGGACGGTGCGCGGCACCCTCCGGGTGACCTTGCCGGTGCTGTTCGGGCATCGCTTCGTCGCCCCGATCGCGGCGCGCTTCGTCGTCGACCACCCGTTGGTCGCCCTCGATCTGTCGTTCGAAGACCGCCGGGTCGACCTGGTGGAGGAGGGCTACGACCTGGGCGTGCGCATCGGGCTCGACGACGACCCGACGTTGGTCGCCCGGCGACTCGCCACCACCCGCCTGCTCCTCGTGGCGAGCCCCGATTACCTCGCGCGCACCTCGATACCGGCCGACCCGTCGGAGCTCGGGGGGCACGAGGTGTTGCTTCACACCCGTGAGGCAGCGAGCGCCACCTGGACCTTCGGCGGCAATGGCCGTGATCGGGCGATTGGCCTTCGCCCGAGCCGGTTCATCGCCAACAACGGCCTCGCCCTTCGCGAGGCCGCGCTCCATGGGCTCGGCCTCGTTCGCCTCCCCGACTTTATGGTCGCGGGGGACGTCGCTGCGGGAACCCTGATTCAACTGCTCCCCGATTGGGAACCGGAGCTGGCGATCGCCGCGGTCTATCCCCCGGGTCGCCGCCGCGCCCCGAAGGTGCGGGCGTTCGTCGAGGCCCTGACCCGAGACCTGGTCGCCGCCCTGCCGGTTCGCTAGGGGACGCCCCCGATGGCCTCGAGGTCGTCGATCCACACCGTGTCGGAGCCGGAGGAGACACTGCCGTCCTTCGTGTACTCCCACTTCATCGTGTGCACCCCGGCGGCGACGTTGACTTCGCGGTATGTCCAAGGCCAAACACCCGCTATCTGGAACTTCTGGACTCCGTCCACGTAGAAGTGCAGGTAATCGAAGCTGGCTTCGGTACTTCCGGTGTGCCAGAACGAGAAGGTTCCATCGACGCCGTAATCGAGCACCAAGCTGAGACTGGAAGCTTGGTTGTCCCCGATGTTGCCATTGGACGCGTCGTATACCCCCGTGTGTGGAAGGACCGTGTCGACCCTCCAGAGCGCGTTGCCGTTGGTCGTAAAGTGCACCGGGAGTGGGGGACCCACCTCGAAATCTTCGATCCAACTGGCGCAGTCCAGGCCGTCGCAGTCGCTGTCGATCCCGTCTGCACACAGCTCCGGGGCGCCTGGGTACACCGCCGGGTCGGCATCGAGGCAATCGACCGCGGGCCCTTCCGGCACCGCATCGGCTTGCGGGGGGGTGCAGCTCTCCGGCCCCAGCACCGGGCCGGCGCCGTAGGTGTCGCCGTCGGCGTCGGCCACCCACAGCCACGGTTCGCCCACCGCGGGGTCGCTGTCGTCGCAGTCGCCGGGGATGTCGGAGACCCCGGGACCGGGGCCGCACGCGAGGATCCCCACCGCGCTGCCGATGCCGTCGTCGTCGAGGTCTTCGAAGTGCGGCGTGCGGGTCGATGGGTCGAGGCTCGGATCCTCGTCGTCGATCAGGTCGTCGCAGTCGTTGTCGACGGCGTCGCAGACCTCGTCGCCCCCGGGAGCGATCAGGGCGTCGGAGTCGTCGCAGTCGCCGTCCTGGAGCGTGTAGAGCTGCTGGTCGGGGTTGTGGCAGGCGAGCTCCGGCACCCCGGCGCCAGCCCCGTCGCCGTCGAGATCCAGGTAGTAGAGCTCCCCGTCAACGAGGTCGACGCTCGGGTCGTCGTCGTCGATCAGATCGTCGCAGTCGTTGTCCCCCCGGTCGCAGATCTCCACCCCGCCAGGGTAGAATGCCGGCTCCGAATCGTCGCAGTCGACCTCCCCTCCCTCGGGGACGGTGTTGGGCAGGGGCTGGTCGCACACCGGCGGGCCGACCGGGGCCCCGGCCCCGAACCCGTCGCCATCGAGGTCGTTGACCCACCGAGGCGCAAGGCCCTGTGCGGGGTCGCCGTCGTCGCAGTCGCCGGGGATCGCCGACTGGTCCGGCTGGACGAAGCAGCCTTGGATCGGCTGGGTTTCGTCGCCGATGCCGTCGTTGTCGACGTCGGGGTAGAACGTGTCGGTGGTCGACAGGTCGAGCAGCGGATCGGCCCCGTCCGTCAAGCCGTCGCAATTGTTGTCGATGCCGTCGCAAATCTCGACCTGGGTGGGGAATCGCTCGCCGTCGGTGTCGTCGCAGTCGCCTCCCTCCGCAATGACCAGGCCCGGGTTCGGATTTTCGCAGGCCTGGAAGGCCGACGATTCGTCCCCATAGCCGTCGCTGTCGTCGTCTGGATAGAACCAGGTGCCCGTCGATGCGTCGAGCGCTGGATCCTCGTCGTCGACCGTTCCGTCGCAGTTGTTGTCGATCCCGTCGCACACCTCGGGCGCGCCTACGAACACGTCGGGCTGGGTATCGTCGCAGTCGGTGCCGTCGGGCGACGACGCGGCCGGGCGCTCGCACGACTCAGACCCCGCGTCAGGGTCTCCCTGCCCATCCCCGTCGGCGTCGGCGTAGAAAATCGAGGTCGGCAGGCCGTTGTCGACCGCGCCGTCGCAGTCCTGGTCGACCCCGTCGCAGATCTCGTCCAAGAAGGGCGAGATCGCCGGATCGGCGTCGTCGCAGTCGTCGCCGTTCGTCACCAGGCCTTCCGCGAGCACACAGACCTGAGCGGCGGTGTCTGGGTCCCCGGCGCCGTCGCCGTCGCCGTCCACCCACGCCTCGAGCTGGAGGTTGGCAGCGCACTCGGGTTCAACGGGATCGTCGCCGCAGGCCAACAGGCAAACCACCGATCCGATCCACCACCGTGTCATCGCGGCCTCCGAGTCGGCTATTCTACACGCCTCGGTAGGCTTTCGTCCAGCGATTTGCCTGGGCACGCCGGTTGCCACCGTCCTGGCCCCGGTTACGCCGTCGTCGATGGAGATCGCAGATGTTCGCGAGCCTGCTCGGGTTCGGACTGGCCTCCTCCGCTCGAGCCGACCCGGTGCTCGACGAACCGACTGATCTCTGGGCGGATCGCGTCGTGTGGACCGCCGGCGATCAGGTCAACCTGCGCCGAAAACCCTCGGTGGCGGCGGACGTGGTGGCGCGGCTGCCGCTCGGCGCGGAGGTCAAGATCGTGGCGCCGGGCCCGGAGGAGCAGCTCGAGGGCCGCGCCGACCGCTGGTACGAGGTGATCGTCGGCGAAGCGCGCGGCTTCCTGTGGGGGGGCACGCTCACCTCGGCCCGCTTCGCGCTCGACTTCGATGGGGACGGCGTCGCCGAGACGGCGACCGCGGCCCTCGGCTCGGAGCGGGAGCTGATCGTGCGAATCGCCGCTGGGAACGGCCGGGTCGCGGTGGCGAAGGCCGGGCGGGGCACCTCGTGGGTGGAGGTAGTGGAGGCGCCGGAACTGGGGATGCCGATGTTGCGGGTGGCGCAGACCACCGAGACGGGCGCCCACACGGCGTTGCTCTGGTACCAGGGTGGGACGATCGGTCAGCTCGAATGGGACGAGTTCGAGAGCGAGACCGGCTGGTCGCGCACCGACGTCCGCTTCCCGGCCCCGCGGACGCTGCACCGGGTGGTGCGAGAGGGCGTGCGCGCCGCCGACGGGAGCGGGGTGGAGCGCCTGGAGATCGTGGATCTCGCCTTCGCCCAGGGACGCTGGGCTCCGGTTGCCGATCCGGTGCGGCGCGAGCGCGCGGTGGGGAGGCCGTCGGAGGGCCCTCGGGGCCACGTCGAGCTCACCCCGAGCGCGTCGTCCGCCCGGTTCACCGCGGATCTCGACGGCGACGCGGGAGAAGAGGCGGTGGAGATCGGGCTGGTCGACCACCGGGTGGTGGTGACCGTGATCGACGGCGCGACCTCCACCCGCCACACCTTCGAACCGTTCCACCAAGTGTTCTCGGACAAGTTCCTCGACCGGGCGCTGGTGGGTTTCGGGACGGAGGCCGGGCCACCGCTGATCGTGGTGGTGGATCCCGGCGAGGAGATGTGCGGCTCGACGACGACCACCACCTGGCTGAGCTACGAAGGCGGCGCCCTTCGGGTGGCGCTGGAGGCTCGATCCTGGGCGGATGCGCCCTACTTCGCAACCGACGCCGTGTCGTTCGACCCCGCCAACCGCTCGGTCGAGGTCGTTCACACCCAAGGCAGCGACAGCGCCTCCCGCCGCACCCGCGCCGTGCGGGTGCTCCAGGGCGGGGTCTACGCGTTGGGCGATCGGTGAGCCACCCGGGCCTCGGGCTCACGGAACGAGGGGGGTGAACGTCCGAATCGGGTTGTCTTCCGGTCGGTCGCCGATCCCACTGAGCGCGCGGGCGTAGCGGCGGGCGGTGTCGGCCGGGACGCCGTCGTGGATCAGCGCGCCGTGAAACAGGATCGGGGCGAGGACGAGCCCGGAGGCGGCTCCCCACTCGGCGGCCGTCGCGAACGGGGGGGTGCAGCGCTCAGAGAGGAAGCTCCGATGCGCGTCGCGCGGGAGGGCGGCGACCTCGGTGACCGTGCGGATCAGCAGCTCCTGTCGGGTGGGCTCGTCAGTCGCCAGTTCGAGACCCACCCCCTGCGACCTCCGGTCTCACTCGGTCGTCCGAGACCACGCGCCCGTCCTCCATCCGGATCCGGCGCCCGGCGCTCGCCGCCACCCGCTCGTCATGGGTGACCAGCACGACGGTGCGACCGTCGCGGTGCAGCTGCTGGAACAGCTCCAGGATCGCGGCGCCCGAGGCCTGGTCGAGGTTGCCGGTCGGCTCGTCGGCGAGGATCAACGCGGGGTCGGCGATCAACGCCCGGGCCACCGCCACCCGCTGCCGCTGCCCACCGGACAGCTCGTCGGGGCGGTGGTGGGCGCGGTCGCCGAGGCCGACGCGGGCCAGCAGCTTCTGGGCCCGGGCGAGCCGCTCCGCACGAGGCACCCCGGCGTAGCGCAGGGGAAGCGCCACGTTTTCGTCGGCGCGCAGCCCCTCGAGCAGGTTGAAGGACTGGAACACGAAGCCGATCCGGCGGTTTCGGACCGCCGCCAGCGCGTCCGCCGTCAACCCTGCCACCTCGACCCCGTCGAGCCGGTAGGAGCCGCTGGATGGGACGTCGAGGCACCCGAGCAGCGAGAGCAGCGTCGTCTTCCCCGACCCGCTCGTTCCGACCAGGGCGACGAACTCGCCGGGTACCACCGTGAGATCCACGTCCCGGAGCGCGTGGACGACGGTGTTCCCCATCGGGTAGGCGCGGGCGAGACCCCGGGTCTCGATGACGGGTGGCGGCAGGTCGATCACGGGTTCATGCAAGAGGGTAGCACGCGCACGGCGCCGCGCCGCGCAGGCGGGGCGGCATCGGCCGGGCCGCGGGGTAGGGAGGGGGCGGAGGCCGACATGCTGTGGATGCTCCTCGCCGGGGCGGGGGTGGCCGGCCCGGCGCGCACGCCGCTGACCCTCGCCGACGCGATCGCGACCGCGCTGGCGTCGAACCTGGAGCATCAGCAGGCGGCACTGTCCCTCGATCGGCGTCGGGCCGAGGTCCTGGGGGTCCTCGGACAGTACGACCCGGTGCTCAGCGGCGCGGTGAACACCGGGGCGAGCACGGCGCCGACCAACGCCGCGATCGACGGCACCGAGGAAATCGTGAGCCAGTCGGCCGGGTGGTCGGCCTCGGTGGATCAGCTCCTTCCGAGCGGCGGATCGGCGTCGCTCTATTGGTCGGAGAGCTTTTCGGATTCGAACTCGGCCAACCTGGTGTCGGCCTCGACGGTGTCCGACCGGGTGGCCCTCGCGGTGAGCCAGCCACTGCTCGGCGGCTGGTGGGCGCCCATTCGCGACGTTCGGGGCGCGGCCCTGTCCCTAACCGACGAGGAGCTCGACCTGCGCGCCGCAACCGAGCAGCTCGTGCTCGACACCTCCGCCGCCTACTGGCGCCTGGTCAGCGCGGGGGAGTCCCACACCCTGGCGATCCGCTCGCGGGAGATCGCCCAGCAAAGCCTCGCAGACGCGCGGGAGCGCTTCGACGAGGGCTTCGCCGGTTCGGGCGACGTGCACCAGGTGGAGCGAGCGCTGGGCACCGCCCGGCAGTCGGAGGTGATCGCTTCCGCCGAGGTGGAGGCTGCCGATAGGGCGCTTCGGCGAGCGCTCGGTCAGCCGGTCAGCCCAACGGCGCTGCTCGACCCGGTCGATCGGCCCCAGGTGCCGGACGCGCTCCCCGGCTATGAGGAGGTGCTGGCGGAAGCGCAGCGATCAAATGTGACGTGGCGGCGCCAGCAGCTCGCGTTGGAACAGGCCCGCCTCGGGGTGAAGGCCGCGCGGAACGCCGCGCTCCCCGATCTTGCGCTGACCGGCGCGGTGGGGTTCTCCGGGCTGGCCTCCCATGCGCCGGCCGCCCGGCAGCAGCTGGAGGGCGGGACGTATCGAGATTGGGGGATCGGGGCCTCGCTGTCGGTGCCGCTCGCCGGCCGACCGATCCGGAGTGCCCTCGAGACGGCAGCGATCGACCGCGACGTGGCCCTGCTGGCGCTCGAGGCGGCGGAGGAGGACCTGGTGCTCGCGGTGCAGGCCGCGGTCCGGGCGGCCGTGACCGATCGGCTTCGGGTGTCGCTCGCCGAGGACACCGTACGGGTGGCGAAGCTGGCCTTGGAGGCAGATCAGGAGCTGAGTAGGGAGGGGAAGGGGAGCACGCGAGACGTGGTGCTCTCGCTGGAGGCGCTGGACCAAGTGCAGGTGGAGTACCTTCAGGCGCAGATCGACCTGCAAGCTTCGCTGTTGGAGCTCCGCCGGGTGGCCGGGACGCTCCTGCCCTCCCCCGGTTAGGCGAGCCGCCGCCGGGCCGGCTACCAGAACGTGCCGCTGCTGCCGAATTTGTCCTCGACTCGGTCCTCGTCGGCGCCGTCGAGTTGCCACTCCAGCTTGTTCAAGCCTTCGGTGAACCCGCCGTTGCTGTAGCGGGCGCCGAGCTGGGTGATGATGTCGCGCCCATCCGCCCGATCGCACACAACGTCGGCGACCATCTCCTCTTCCCACTCGGCCGTCTCCCCGTCGAGGCACCGCTGAACCAGCGTGATCGCCGAGGATTGAGAGGTTGCACTGAAGTAATTGGCGCGAAAGAACGTGCGCAGCGCCTGGTATTCGTCGCCATCGACGGCGCACGCCATCTCCCAAGCGCCCGCACCGTCGATCACCGTCACGACGTCGCCCGCACCCAGAGATGCCCGCAGCACGCCCAAAATCGTCGCCTCGTCGTCGTCGAAGGTCACGCCCGACATCAGCCCGCGCAGCATCCGGATCCGGTCCGACGTGGGCCGCCCGGCCAGCCCCGTCTCGCCTTCGGTTGCCGCGATGTCGCGAACCGCGTCGTCGTCGTAGCCCTCAGCGCTGTCCGCCATGCTCGGACGGAGCTCGGGGGACAGTGTGCTGAGCGCGCTCATGTTGTCGCCGGCGGTGGTGTTACCGTGGAGCGCGCCGCCCGGGCCCTCGGAATACGGCCCGTTTCCGGCGCTACCATTCGCCACCAGCTCCTCGGCCCGCGACCAGGTGTCGGCCCGCTCGGTCGCCATGTTCGCGTCGAACCAGTAGTCCATCGAGAGATCCTGGAGCATGCGCGGCATCAGGGTGACAGGCACCCCGGTCTTCTCCGCGATGATCGGGTTCATCCGGGCGCCGGCGCGGTCGAAGATGCCGCCCATCGATTGGAAATCAGCCTGGAAGTTCTGGAGCTGGGCGCACTCCATGCTCGAGTAGTAGCTGTTGAACACCCAGGCCTCCGCGCGCGGGAGGTCGTAGCGGATGTGGGCTTTCATCGAGATCACGAGGTTGCTAATCGCGGTATACATCTCGGCGATCGCGTTGCCGGCGATCGCGCCGAACGCCGCGCCGAGCGGCCCGGCGAATCCCCCGAGTGCGCCGCCGCCGCCGATTCCGAGGGCTTCCTCCCCGGTCAG
>CANLGQ010000138.1 GCA_947490265.1 Pseudomonadota bacterium
ATCGCACCGCGGCCAGCCGGGCCCGCAGCGCCGCGGGATTCGGTCGGCGCTCCGGGTCGGGGTCGAGGGCCGCGGTGCACACCGCAGCCAGTTCCGGAGGCAGTGGGTCGAGGTCGGGCCGCTCCCCCGAGGCGTAGCGCGCGACGAACTCGCCCAACGTCTCCCCGGGGCGTCGGGGGCGCGGCTCGCGCCCGGTGCACGCGGCCCAGAGCAGCAGGCCGATCGACCACGAATCGCCGGCGGGCGAGGCTGGCTGTCCGCGGAGTCGCTCGGGCGCGAGCCAACCGGGATCGCCGGTGAGTGACCCCGCCGGCGCGAGCGGCCCCCAGTCGAGCACCCACGGTGCGTTTCCCGGCCCGAGCGCGATGTTTCCGGGGTGCAGGTCGCCATGGACCCCGCCCACGGCGAGCGCTCCCGCGACCGCCTCGAGGGCCGCGAGTCGATCGTCGAGGGGCCAGCCCGCCGGATCGGCCAGTGCCTCGCGAAAAGTGCGTCCGGGCGCGAGGTCGTAGACCACGCACACCAGCCCCTCAGTCTCCAACACGCGATGCACGGGGAGTACGCCGGGGTGGTGGATTGTCGCCGTTCGGCGCGCCTCCTCGAGCAAGGCGGGATCGCGGCCGACCTTCACCGCCACGTCGCGTCCGAGCACCGGGTCGTGGGCGTGGAACACGATGCCCGTTCCCCCGCGCCCCAACACCCCCAGCGGCACGAGGCCCAGCGCCTCCGGAAGCGCCGGGTCGGGCTCCGACTCCAGGAGATCCTCGAGCTTCACGCGACATCCCAGCGGGCGAGCAGGCGGTGGAGCCACTGGCGGCTCACCCCCAGGCGGCGCGCCGCCTCCGACCGGTTGCCGTCCGCCCCCGCGAGCGTTCGGGTGACCCGTTCGCGCTGGAAGGCCTCGGTCGCCTGCTCGAGGTCGCCGGCGATCTCGGCCGGATCACCGGCCGCGCCCCGCTCGGGCGGGAGGTGGCGAGGCTCCAGCGCAGGGGACCGATCCGCCAGCGCGCGCGCCACCCCGAAGCGGAGCGCGTTCTGGAGATCGCGCACGTTTCCCGGCCAGGACCGGCGGGCGAGCGCGACGGTGGTGCGGTCGGGGAGGGCCAGTCGGGGGGGGCCCGGCAATTCGGCGAGGGCGCGCTCCAAGAGGTGGTGGGCGAGGATCTCCACGTCACCCGGCCGATCGCGAAGAGCCGGAACCTGGAGAATGCAAGCCGCGAGCCGGTAGTACAGGTCGTCGCGAAACCGGACGGTCTCGTCGGGCGGGTCGAGCCGGCGGTGGGTCGCGGCGATCACCCGCCCGGTGAAGCGCATCGCGCGCTGCCCGCCGACCCGCTCCCAGGTCCCCTCCTGGAGCAGGCGGAGCAACTTCACCTGGACCGCGGGCGCCAGCTCGCCGACCTCATCCAGGAAGAGCGTGCCCCCTTCCGCCCGCTCCACCACCCCGACGCTCGGTCGGTCGGCGCCGGTGAACGCCCCGCGTTCGTGGCCGAAGAGCACACTCTCCGCCAACGGTTCGGGGATCGCGCCGCAGTTTACCGGTACAAATGGCCGCCCGGCCAGCGGGGACAGGCCGTGGAGCGCGTGGGCCACCTGCTCCTTGCCGACCCCCGTCTCGCCCAGGATCAACACGGGCCACGGCATGGGGGCGAACGCCCGAATGGCCTCGAACAACTCGGCCATCGCCGGCGACTGCCCGACCATTCCGTGCACCGGAATCGCCGCCCGACGCGCTTGGCGGGCCGGCTCCCGATCGAGGAACGGCGCGGCGAGTCGGCACAGCGCGCCGAGGCGGGCGCGGATCTCGGCATCGAAGCACCCGGGGCGGGCGGGGTCGGCGAGGTAGAGCACCGCCGACGTTCCGAGGGGCAGGCAGCCGACCGAGCGGATCTTCCACCGTACGACCGACTGCGCCGCCAGGAAGCGGGCGTCGGAAGCGGCGTCGTCGGACCACGCGGGCTTCTTGTCCCGCACGACCTGGCCGACCACCGACGCCGACACCTGGTCGGGGGCCGGCATGCCGTCGAGCCCGCCGGCCTGGGCCAGGCCCCGAAAGCTCACCCCACGGGTGGGATCACCGGCCCACCGCAGCGCCCACACGACCGGCGCGCCGGTCAACCCGCGGGCCTGGTCGACCACCAGTTGGAGCGCCCGCTCGGGGTCGGAGACGAGCGCCGGGAGTTGCTCCTGGGCCCACAGCACGGCCTCCGCAGTCTGTCTGAGCTGCTCCAAGGCCGTGATTCGCGCTACCAGGTCGGACGGGACGGTCGCCATCCGGCGATGCTGGCGGGGCGAGCGTCGGGTGTCAACGTCCGTGGACAGGCCTGGCCGCAGCGGACGGCCAGGGCGCCACGAAATCGCCCCCTTGCCCGAGACGCTCCACCGACGAGGCCCCATGGGGCGAGCCGCGGTGCCGCGCCCGCTGGGTTTTGGCGCGCGGCGCAATCGCGAGGGTGACGCCGCGCGGGCCCCGACCGCCAACCGGCATCACCGGACGGGCAGGTCGCGGGTGGAAGGCTTGGCGACTTCGTCCAGGCGCAGATCGAGGTACAGGCCGGGCTGATTCTCAGCGTCGGTCCAGGGTCGGACCGCGAGCGAGGGGCGGGCTCGGAGCGCCTCGATGGTCGGCAGGTCGAGATCGCTGGACCCCCCGGTCGACCGGCTGGCCAGCACCGCCCCCGTCGCGAGTCCCACCGCGGAGCCCCCCACGGTGGCGGCGATCAGCGGATCGGAGTTGTCCGGGTCATAGAGCGCGATCACGCCGAGGAGCCCGCCTGCCGCGGCGCCGACGGCGCCCATCCCATTCACGATGCCGACGTCGCTCCAGGTGGGCTCGAAACCGGCAGACTCGGCCACGAGCGTTCCGACGATGGCGACGTCGCCACCAGCCAGCGTGATCAGCCACCGATCCTCCGGTTCGAGGTCGGCGAGTCCGCTCCCCCACCCGGCGAACCAGGTTCCCCAGCCCCCGTTGGCCAGCAGCTCGAACGACGCGGCTGCCGGCACGTCGATGGCGGGGGCGGCCGCGAGGGTCAGCAGCGTCCCGGCTCCCCCGGCGGTGAGCGCGAAGCCGATCGGTTTCTGGGCATCGTCCGACTCGTACCCGGAGAACGTCGCCCACCCGGCGGTCTGATACGCGGTCCACGACCCGAGGACGCCGACCAAGTACGCGTCGTCGTCGGACAACGTGTAATGCGGGGCCACTAGGCCTCCGGCGATCTGGCCTGCGGCGCCGCCCAGGAGCATGGGTCCGACCACCTCGACCCTGGGCCCGTCGCTGCCGAGGGCCAGCGGGATCCCCGCGCCGAGGGCGTTTCCTGCCGACGCGCCGATCGCTTGCATCGCCGCCGACTTCGGCGAAGGCTGGCTGCCCGAGCCGGCCATCGCGATCGCTCCCAGGTACGCGGCCCCGGCGCCGAGTCGGGTTCCCCCGGCGACCGCTTCGGGCGTGGGCGTGTCGCTGAACAGGTACGGCGTCCAGATCCCCAGCCACGCGCCGTCGCCGACGGCGAGCAGCAGGGTCGACGCCTGCGGGGACGCGAGGCGCGGGCCGACGAGCGCCGCGGTGGTCACGAGCGCCGCGCCTCCGGCCAGGGCGACCGCCGACCGCGGCTGAAGGTCGTCCGCTCTCAGGCCGGCGAGGTCGCTCACCCCGGCGCCGGACTGCCACCCGACGGTCGCCGCGAGGCTCAGGTGAAGGTTCGAGCCCACCGAGCGGGCGTGTTTCGCCCGGAGGAAAGCGATCCCTGCTCCCCCGATGGTGCCGGCGAGTTGGCCCGCCTGGACGCGCTCCGTGCGCCCGACCTCTCCAACGGGGAGGAACGAGCCCGCGAGGTTGTGTCCGACGAACCCACCCACGTACAGCCCGCTCGCGAGTCCGGCGACCTGTGCGTCGGTGGTGTCGAGGCGCGCGGTCAGGAGCATCGCGGTGCCCGCTCCCGCCGCGCCGCCGAGCAGTCCGCCCAGCGCGATGGTCCCGGTTTGGGTCGGCTCCTCGATCCCGGGACTCTCGCCTGCCTCGGTCGCGAGGTAGGCCGCCGTCCCGCCGAGGTAGGCACCGGTTGCCGTGCCGAGGAGGGGAACCGCGGCGGGGCTTTGCCGGGTCCGTCGGCCCACGGGGGGCGGACCGACCACGGGCACCGCGGCCGGCTCGGCGGGGACTGGCTCCTGGGCCGGTGTTGCCGACGTGAGAACGAGCGCGAGGGGGATCAGCATGGGCGCCTCCGTGTGCCGTCGCTCCCTGCAGCGCCTGTGCCGTGGCGTTTCTACGGGAGGACGCCGATCGGAGGCTTCGGGACCGTCAACGATCGGCGACAGGTGTAGTCCGATGGCGCCTTCTTCACCGCGCGGTCGAATCGCCGACGCGAAGGGCCGTCCCGACCTGGGCGCAGCGCGACCGGTGGCGTTAGAGACTGGGCGGGAGTGTGACCCATGCGGCTGCCGGCAATTTGTCTTGCCTTGTTGGTTTCGGCATGTGGCGGCAAGGATTCGGGTCCTTCGGATCGGGTCACCGACACCGACACCGACACCGACACCGACACCGACACCGACACCGACACTGACACCGACACCGACACCGACACCGATGCGTGCCCCAAGGGGTTGACCGAGTGCGGGGACGACTGCGTCGATCTGGCGTTCGACGATGCGAACTGCGGAGCCTGCGAGACGGTGTGCGAAGGCGCCCAGCATTGCGCGTCAGGGACGTGTGCGAACTCGGCGATCGAGCACGTGGTGGTCATCGTCCAGGAAAACCACACCTTCGACAACTACTTTGCCAATTGGTGCACCGCGCCTGCGGGTTCGGAGCCGAGTTGCACCGCCGGGCCGGCGTGCTGCGAGGCCGGGCCGCCGATCGACCCGGGGACCGGGGCGGCTCCCGTCGTGTTGACCGACGCCGCGAACATCGGCGGGGGGCTCTTTGGCGAAGATCCGAACCACAATCGCGCCTGCGAGGAGGCGCAGATCCACGGTGGCCGGATGGATCGCTTTGGGGCGGGCGCTTCCGTTCCGTTCGACCCGATCTGCGGGATCGAATGCTCTCGACCGGAGAATTTCGCCTACTCGCCCGCCGCGACGGTGCAGGGCTATTGGGATCTCGCGGCAGCCAACGCGATCGCCGACCGGTACTTTCAGCCGGTGCCAGGCGCGACCACTGCAAACACGCTCTACCTGCTCACCGCGCACTGGCTGTTCGACGACGCCGCGTTTCGGCCCAATTCCATCGGAAGCGCCGAGCGGAACGGCAGCGACGCGCTGTGCGTGGACCCCACGGGGGTCTGTCTCAACGGCGCCATCGCCACCTGGCCCGGTGGAGACACCATCGCCGACAAGCTGTTCGAAGGCGGCTTTCAGATGACCGGCTACATCGAGGGGTACAAGCGAGCTGTGGATGCGACCGCCGACTTCTTCGACGGGGGCACCCTCACGGGCTGCGCCCATGCGTCCAACGACTGTCCTTGGGACGGGATCGGGCTCTACGCCTGCGTGTATGAGCCGGCCGATGTCCCCTTTGCCTTCTTCGACACGCTCCGCGACGATCCGACGACCGAACCCGGCACCCCGAACGAGTTCGTGAAGGACTATGACAAGCTCTCGAAAGACATCGAGGACGGCCTTCTCCCCGCGGTGGCCTACGTCCACGCCTATACCTTTCGCAACGAACACCCGAAGTTCTCGACGATCACCGATGGCATCGCCTTCGTGAACGAGACGATCGCGATGGTCGAAGGGTCCAAGCTCTATGCCGACAACACGCTCATCCTGGTCGTGTGGGACGAGGGCGGGGGGTACTTCGACCACGTCGACCCGATCGCCGCGTTCCCGGTGGCGCCCGACACCGACGACGCGGGCGTTCCGGTGCCGCACGGGACCCGGGTGCCGTTGATCGCTGTGGGGCCGTTCGCCGCCGCCGGCACCGTGTCGCATGTCGTCATGGACCACTCGTCCATCGTGAAATTCCTCCAGTACAACTTCCTTCCGCCCGACCTGTGGGTCAATCAGGCGGACGCCCGAGTGAACAACATCGGCAGCCTGCTCGACGCGAGCAAGACCGGGATCCCCATCCCGTGAGGGGAGGTCCAGGTTCGAGCTTCCTGCTGGGGCGACCCGGCAGGGCTCGGGAGACCGATTGCCTCACCCGGGCCCCAGGCTCCATCCCGCCGCGACCCAGCCGAGCAAGAGTAGGGTCCAGGGTACCCCGAACGCGATCGCGAACGGCACCTGGCGAGCGAGGATCGTCCCGAGGCCGGCTTCGGCGTGGTACCGCCGCGCCGTCACCAGAACGATCGGTAGATAGGGTAAGAGCGGGGTCAGAATGTTGGTGACGGCATCCCCCACCCGGTAGGAGCGCCACGGCCGCCGGTGCGAGCGCTGGACGGTTGCTCCCCTCCGCGCCCGCCGGTACAGTGCTGAACATGAGTACTGCCCGAGCCGCCCGTTCAGCGCTCCTTCTTGCCGTCCTCGCCCAATCCCGCTGCAGCGGTTCCGACGACAGCGACCTCACGTGCCAGGTAGCCGTCGTCGGCGGGGGCGTCGGCGGCCTGCATACCGCCTTTCGTCTGGCAGACACCCTTGGCGACGAGGTCTGCCTCTTTGAAAAAGAGGCAGAGCTGGGCGGTCGCTTTCGCGACATCTCGCTCGGTGATGACCCTCAGGGGCCCCGGGTGGGTGCTGGAGCCCGCCGCATCATGGAGGGGCAGAAGGTGGTCTTCGACCTCGCGGCCGAGCTGGGCATCGAGGTCCAGGAGGTGCCCGGCACCGTTGACCTCATCCACGCGCGGGGCGCCTTCGCGTTTTCCAAAGACGCTGAGATCCGCGCACAGCAGGCTTACCAGGACATCGTCGGCGTGAAGACCGTAACCATCACCCAGTGGTGGCCCACGGCCTGGTACGAGCGCATCGTCGACCCCCTGGCCAGCAGCGACAACCGGGTCTGGCGCGCCTGGACCACGGAACACTGTCTCAACTTCATCGAGATCCCTCTCGAGCCCTATGCTGCCGCGGCCAAGGTCACTCGAAGCGTGTACACCGACGATCTGGAGTGCTCCAATTACTGGGAGGCTCTCGCCTACCAGGGCACGGCCTCCGTCGAGGCCGAGGTAAAAAAGGGGCTGGAACACCTCTTCGTCCTGAATGGCGGCATGGATCTGCCCGGATTGACACCGTAGCAATCGACGCCGCCCAGCGGTGTTTCGCTCGCCATCGAGTAGGGAGGGGCTCCAGTGCATTGTCGAACCTGTGCCGGGCCGGTTGTGGAGAAGGCGGAAATCTGCGTGCAGTGCGGCGTCAGGCCGCAGGCGGGCAAGAAGTTCTGTCAGGGCTGCGGGGGCGAGACGCCCAATCTCGGCCAGGAGGTTTGCCTACACTGCGGAGTCCGACTCGGGCGTTCGCCCGGGGAGGCGAGCGGGGACTCCGCGTTCGCGAAGGGCGATCTGTTCTACCGCCTCGCCGGGCTGGCGATGGTCCTGTCTGGGGCATGGAACGCGATCATCTCGTTCATCCTGTTTTTTTCGATGATCATCGTTTGTGTCGGGGTGTTCTGGATCATCCCCGGAATTCTCGCCCTGGTGTACATGGGGTGCGGCGTCGCCCTCGGGATGAGCGGCAACAAGTTCCGGCTGGCGGCGTTTCTCCCGATCCTGGGGTTCGGGATCAGCCTGATGAACTTCAACCTGATCAGCCTGATCCTGGATCTCACCGCGTTGACCCTCGGGATCATCGGCTTTGTCCAGAACCGGGAGGAAGACCCGGCCTGATCCGGCGGGAACGCGGGTCAGGGACGTCGCCTCCGAAGCGGCTGGCCTGGCGGCGGTCCGGCTCCGGGCAGGATGGCCCCGCGGCGGTGCGCGGCCCCTCGGACCCGAGGGGGAATCGTCGCGTGCGGGTTTTCGAAAGCGCAGCACCGTTTCGGTGTGGGTCCGAAAACTTCCTCCACCGTATTCAAGTTTCCCGATAGACTCGGCAACCTCGGGGGTGCCATGCACGGTGACTCATTCAGGCTCGTCGTTTGGGCCGTGTTGGGCGGCTGCGCCGAACCCCGACCGCTCGGCGTTCCCGACGATGCATGGGAACGGATCGAGGCGGCAATCGCCAGAGATCAGCGAAGCTTCGTCGCCTTGCCCGAGGGCGGATTCGGAGCGCGGGCCCCCGACGGCCTGCGCGGCACGTTCGAATCGGTGGGTTCCCGTTTCGCTACGGGGCCGGGGTGGACGTTCGAACTCGGCCTCGTCGGCCTCGGCCAGGGCGACCGGGTCGCCGCCCTTGACGTTGCGCCCGTGCAGGCGACCGGCCTCGAATTCACCCGCTCCCATCCGGGCGTCGCTGAGCGGTGGCTCTCGACAGAACTCGGCTTTGAGCACACGTTCGAGGTGATGGCCCCCCCCTCTGGCGACGGCGACCTGCGCCTGGTGCTCGCTGCCGACGGACTCACCGCCGTCCCGGCAGGCGACGGGCTCGTGTTTGCGGACGCGGCGGGCCGAGAGCGGGTGACCTATCATGGTTTGTCGGCCTGGGACGCCGCCGGGCAGCTCCTTCCGGTCTGGTTCGAGCCGGCGGACTGCGCGCAGGTCCGGTGTTCTCTGGAAATCCGGGTGGGGGTCGAGGGTGCCCTCTGGCCGGTGACGGTCGATCCGATGCTCACCGCGGTGGATTCGATCGACCGCACCGCCTCCGATGCCGCGCAAGGCGCGTGGTACGGCCTCTCGGTGGCGGTGTCCGGCGACACCGTGGCGGTCGCCGCGCCCCAGGATCCGGCCGCGTTTTCGACCGGGGGGGCCGTTTACGTCCTCGAGCGCAACCAGGGCGGGCCCGACGCGTGGGGCGAGGTGGCGATCCTCCCCGCCCCGCCGAGTGCCAAGCGGTTTGGGTTTTCGCTTGCGCTCAGCGATGGCTTCTTGGCGGTGGGGGCGCCCGGTCAGCCGGGGGTCGACGGGGGCGCGGCATTCCTCTATGGGCGACACACCGGTGGGTCCGACCAGTGGGGCCTCGAGGCGGAGCTGGTGCCGGAGTCCCTGCCCGGGCTGGGCGCCGAGTTGGGTACCTCGGTCGCCCTCCTCGGCGACCGGGTCGTCGGGGTCGGTGCCCCGGGGGTCGCGGGCGGAACGGTGTACTTTTTCGTCGAAAATGGGGTCACGTTTGCCGAGGCGGCGCGGGTCGACGGCAGCCCCGGAGCGCGACTGGGCACGTCGATGGCGGCCGATGGCATCTGGGTCCTCGTGGGGTGTCCAGGAATCGGCAGAGCAAGGGTGTACTCCACCTTCGACCTCTCGCTGGTGGCAGACCTCGCGTCGCCGGTGCCCGGCTTCGACTTCGGGGCGGCGGTGGCGATCGAGGGCAGTCGGGTGGTGGTTGGGGCCCCGGAAGAGGGGATCGTCCGGATCTACGAACGGGTGTTCGGCGGGCTCGACTGGCCGCTCGTGGCCGAACTCCCGACGGAGCCCGGCGCCGGGTTCGGCGTGTCGGTCGCGACCGAGGACGAGACGGTCGTCGTCGTCGACGGTGCGGGAACCTGGGTCTACGAGCAAAACACCGCTTCGGTTGCGGACGGTTGGAGTCCCGCCCAGTTCCTGGCGGCGCCCGGAACCCACAACCGAGGGGCGCAACAGGTGGCGCTGCGCGACCACGTCCTGGTGAGTGGCCTCCCGCACGACGCGCGGGAGACCGGCGCGGTGCAGGTGCGCCGTCGGGGGGAAACCGGGTGGGTGGGGCAGCTCGAGCAGGTCGCCGGCGGCGCCGCGAGCGCCATCGACCTGGGCCGTTCGGTGAGCCTGTCGGGCGACGTGCTCGCGGTCGGCGCGCCGTTGTACGACAACGCCTTCACGGATGCGGGTGCGGTCTACGTTTTTGCGCGCAATCAGGGCGGGGTCGAGGCCTGGGGGCAGGCCGACCTGCTGGAGGGCGGCGGCGACGGTTGGCAGCTCGGCAGCGCGGTGGCGGTCTCTGGCGGGTTGCTCGCCGCGGGTGCGCCCGGCTACTCGGCGGGCGCGGGACTCGTGCGGACCTACGAGCGCACGTCCCTCGGGTGGACCCCGTTTCCCGACGTGATCGGCGATTTTCCTGACTTCGGCCTCGGGAGCGCGGTGGCGATCTGCCGGTATCAGGTGCTCGCCGGTGCGCCGGGCGCGTCGGGGGAGCTGGCCGAGCTCATCGATCCGTTCACTGGCAATGGGATCGCGAGCGCCGGCGGGCTCGGGGCGCGGTTCGGGGCCGCGGTCGCGTGCGACGAGGACCAGTATGTGATCGGCGCGCCCGACGACAACGGGCTCTTGGGGGCGGCCTATGTGTTCC
>CANLGQ010000139.1 GCA_947490265.1 Pseudomonadota bacterium
CGTGACCGGGCTCGTGTTCGCCTCGCTCTCCACGAGCGACTTCGTGCAGCACCTCGATCGGCAGGTTCATTCGCTCCACTGCTCCTTCGTGCCTGGGGCTCCGCCCTCGACCGACGCGGACTCCGGCTGCCACGTGGCCTTGATGAGCACCTGGTCGAGCGTCGCCCGCAGCTGGATCTGGGGCGGGGTCCCCGTGGCTCTGCCCGGCATCCCGCTGTTCGCCTTTCTCGCCTTTCGCGGGGTCGAGCTGTTCGCACGCGGGTTTCGAGACAAAACCGCCGCTTTTTTTCTGCTCGCAGTGGCCATGATCCCAGCGCTGACCTCGGTTTTCTTCGGTAGCGTGGCCATCTTCGAGCTCGACGCCTTCTGCCGGACCTGCGCCGGAATCTATGCGTCGTCGGCGGTGCTCCTCCTCGCTGCCGGAGGGATCGCGTTCGGGGTCTGGTCGGAAGCCGGCGCCCCCCAGCCAGAGGACGACCGGGACGGCGAGCCGAGCCCACCGGCCCCTGTGACCGATCCACCGATGCTCACTTTGGCCGTCGGTTTCGCGGAGCTGGGCGCCTTCGTCCTGGCTCCGCTCCTCCTCTACCCGGCGATCGCCCCCGATCACGGACAGTACGTCGGAAAGTGCGGCGAGCTCGCCGACCTCGGCAAAGCCGACGAGTCGCTCGTGCCGATTGGCCGGTTTCGCGGAGGTCGCCCCGCGATCGAGGTCTTCGACCCCCTGTGCCCCGCGTGTCGCGGCTTCGAGAAGCGGCTGGACGTGAGCGGCCTCGGGGAGAAGCTCGACCGCAGGGCCATGTTGTTTCCGCTCGACACGGCTTGCAACTGGATGATCGGGTCCTCCCTTCACCCTGGGGCCTGCTCGGTCAGCGAGGCGATCCTCTGTGCGGGGAGCGACGCGCAGTCGGTCATCGACTGGGCTTTCGCCCATCAAGAGGAGATCCGGACTGAGGCGAAAGCCGATCCTGCGGCCGCCGAAAAGAAGGTGGACGCTGCGTTTCCTGCCGTGGCCGCCTGCACGGGCTCGGCCGCAGCGCGTCAGAAACTCAACCGGTCGCTTCGCTGGGCGGTCGCGAACCAGCTCCCGGTCATCACCCCCCAGCTCTACGTGGACGGCCAGAAGTTGTGTGACGACGACATCGACTTGGGCCTCGACTTTGCCCTTTCCAGGATGCTCGGAGACAAGCGATGATCCGCTGGGCAGTCCACCTCATCCTCGCGGCGGTCGCGTTCGTCGTCCCGCTCTTGCTGGTCAGCACCTGGGTCTTCGCGGCACAGGAACGGCTCGCGGAGATCGAAGCCAAACCGGTCGATCCCACCACTGAAGTCGCAGTCGCCCAGGCCGCTGACGCAGGATACTGCTCCCCCGAGCTCAAAAAGGTCCTCCGTCGCGTTCTCCAGAGCTGCGGCCTGATGTCGAACGGCGAGGTCCGCGGATGCCAGCCGCTCGAGGCGAAATCGGTGGCCACCGTGTCGGGGGACGACTTCAACGCCCTCTTCCTCCCTCTGGCCGAACGGGCGGGGATCCTCCAGTTCGACTACGGCAAGGAGGAGCTCGACCCGCAAGACCTCGCGCTTCTGGACAAGATTTTCGCAGATCAAGGCGGTGGTTCGTACTTTTTCGTCGTGAGCCGTGCCTCGCCGGATGGAAACGAGGTGTTCAACCGAGAGCTGAGCCAGAAGCGCGGCGAGGCGGTGCTCAACCATTTGAAGGCCACCTTCCAGGACCCCGATCTCGACAAAGAGGTTGGCCTGTTGTGGCTCGGCGAGGAGTTTGCGCAGCTCGACGAGCAATTCTGTAGCTGGAAACGAAGCGGCGACACGGAGTGCTCCGACACGGAGCTGAACCGCTCCGCATTCGTCGCCTGGATCGACTGCCGGCTATGATCAACGGGATCTGGCTCCTGTTTCTCGGGGCTTGCGGCGACGACGCGGCCACCGCGCCCCTGCCGTCGCGCGTGCAATCGATCGCCCAGGACCCGAAGCAGCACGAGAACCCCGAGGCGTTCTGCGACAGCTGGACGGAGAGCGCCGCGTCGCGCCGCTTTCCCCGACCCGCGCTCGCGGAGGGCGCTTGGTCGAACGCGCCCACCTGGCGGTGGGTCAATGTGTGGGCGACCTGGTGCGGGCCGTGCATCGCCGAGATGCCGACCCTGGTCAAGTGGCAAGAAAAGCTGAAGGAGCAAGGTCTGCCCGTCGATCTGGTGTTCTTGTCGGTCGACAAGGGACAGGCCGAGGTGGATCACTTCTATGCGCGTCACCCGACGCTCCCCCCCTCCAAGCGGATCGCCGACGTCTCCGCGTTGCCCGGGTGGCTCGGTGAACTCGGCCTGGACGCCGGCACTGCGATCCCCATCCACCTGTTCGTCGATCGGGAGGACCGGCTTCGCTGCGTGCGAACGGGCTCGCTCGGGGATCACCACCAAGCCTCGGTGCGAGGCGTGCTGTCCAGGTAGGCCAGGGCCGAGGTCGAGCAGCTAGCCCGTCCGCCCCCGCCTCACGGCACCCACGGGCACGCGATCTCGCGGTCGTTGTCCCCTGCCGAGCACAGCATGTGGATGTACGGCTCGCCAAGGTCGCTGCTCATGCATGGATCATAGGCGATCGCCTTATGAAAAGTGCAGCCGCTCATGTCGTCCGCGGTCAGGTAGGTGAGGAGGCGATGGGAGCCTCCGTAGGGCGGTGCGCTGTTCTCCAGCAGGAGCGCCGGACCCGCGACGTCCATTTCGTCGAACGATAACTTGAAGGCATCGTTTGGCTCTTGCGCATGGTACGCGCCCCACATCGCGCACCCCGGTGTCGCAAACGGCGTGTAGTAGAAGCTCGCGAGGTCCTGCCCGACGTCGAATAGGACGTCTTCCGGAGAAGAGAGAAAGATGGCTCCATAGGGCTCCACCTCGTGGGTCAGCCAGCCGAGGTTCGTCCCGCCTTCCGACCACCCCATCACCACGGTGTTCTCCCACACGAGGTCGTCCCCGGTCGGCGCGACATAGTCCCCCCACCCCTCACCGGGACGCTCGAGGTCCAGGGTCTGAAGCAGGACCAAGACCCGGCCGATCGCGGAATCCCCGGGCGCCAAGGACAGGTACGGGCTGAGGTCGTCGCCCCACAGGATCTCCTGGCGGCCGTTCGAATAGCAGTCACCGAGATCGCGCGCACAGGGCTCACCCCAGGCGAGGCCCTCGTTCGGATAGCCGATCAGAATGGAGCGGTACCCAGCCCACGCCGCCATCTTCAGCACCTTTACGTTGAACTCCCCCGGTCCAGGCGGGAACCAGAGCAGGAGCTGTGGGCGGTAATGCTCGAGGTCGGACCGCACCGCGACGCGGTGGAGCCGCGTTCCGAATTCGTTCGTATCTGGGTTTTTAGGATCGGTACTGCATCCCCACGTGGTGTTGGTCGGATCGAGTACGCACGGGTTGAAGGTCTCCACGTCGATGGGCCCGTTCATCCACCCGACAGCGGGCGGGCAGAACCCGCAGGTCCAGGGGTTCGCGCTCGGGTCGTCGAGTTCCAGCAACCCGTCGCAGTCGTCGTCGACCCCGTCGTTGCAGATCTCGGTCGCCGCCGGCGAGACGTCGGGGCGCGCGTCGTCACAGTCGCCGGCGCAGTCGGCGAGGCCGTCCCCGTCGTCGTCGAATTCGCTCGGGTCGGCGACGCCGTCGCAGTCGTTGTCCGCGATGCTGTCGCACACGTCGGTCGCGCCGGGTGCGACGGCCGGGTTGGTGTCGTCGCAATCACCGCCATTTGGAACACGGCCTGCCACCGAGCAACCCAGGATCGGGTCCTCGTCCGGGCCAAAACCGTCGCCGTCCCCGTCGAGGTAGAAGGGCCGCGTCGTGGTGAGATCGAGGTCGGGGTCGAGGTCGTCGATCAGACCGTCGCAGTCCTCGTCGAGCCCACTACAGATTTCCGTTGCGCCCGGCGAAATTTGTGAATCGTGATCGTCGCAGTCGTCTCCACCGAGGGCCGCCGCGATCGCACCGTCTCCGTCGGCATCGCATGTGGCGGCGCAGGTCGGATCCTCACAGTCTGGATCCGTCGCACAGTCTCCGGCGCCACAGCCGATCAGGGCGATCCAAAGCGCGACCATGAGGCCCCCTCGTGCCGGCAGTGTACCGCGCAACCCCGCGAGCCGCCCAAGGTCGGCGCGACGACCTCCGCGCCCGACCAGGAGGGCCGGGATAGGGGAACGGGGAATGGGAGCGTCGGGTGGCGCACGGGCGCGGGACCGCGACCTGGCTGGTGGTTTGCGGCCTCTGTGCCGCGGCACCTGCCGCGACGGGTGGATGGATCCACGGCGCATCCGGCCCAGCGCTGGCCGCGAGCGCGGGTGCGCTCTGGGTGGGCACCGGCCTGCTCGTCGGGCTGGGAAGCCGGTTCATCCGAGCGCCGCTCAGATCGGCGGACCTCGTGCTCGCAGACGGCACCCCGGTGAGCAGCGGCCGTGCGCTCCATGCCCAGTCGGCGACCGGAGCGGCCGGCATCGGATGGATCGGGCTCGCCCTCTGCGGCGTCGGCGCGGCGATCGCGCACGGCTGGTTCGCGCTGGCGTTGGCGAACACCGCCTCGCTCGCGGTGGGCTGGCTCCTGCTCCGGTCGGGTTGGCGGGGGCACCGGTACACCCGGGCGATTCGCCTTCTGAATCTCGGAGACGCCGAGTCTGCTCTGCTCGTCGCCGGGGACACCGCCGACGACCTGTTTCGCGCCGAGGTCGCGCTTCGCGCCGGCGACGGGCCGGGCGCACTCGCTTGGCTCACGCGGGCGCCCTCCGGCACCCTGCGCCAAGTCCAGGTGCGTCAGGCCGAAATCAGGCTCGCGCTCGGCGATCTAGCGGTTGCACGTGCGGTCCTCGCCGGACCGCCGGCAGCCGACCCGGTCTCTTCCCTCAACCGCGAGGCCCTGTTGGGACGCCTCCTGCTGGCCGAGGGGCGGGGCGCCGAGATCCCGTCCCACGAGGCCCATTGGCGGGCGCTGTCGGCGACGCTTCCCGCGGTGTACAGCGACGGGCTCGTGCTGCTGCGGGTCGCGGGACACGAGGCCGCGAACGACCCGGCGCGGGCGGTTGTCGCCCTGGGCGAGCTGTCGCTGCCGCTCGGCCGGTACTCGTGGTGGGGGCTCGTGTGGCCCGACGTGTGGGCGCGCGTCGCCCGGATCGCCGGGAACGCCGCGCCACCGGTTCCGCCGCGTGCGAAGCCGATCGAAGTGGCGGACCTCGGACCGTTCGCCCCGCCGGTCGTCGATCCGGTGGCCCGCCCCTCCGTCGGCCGGGTCGGTGCGGAGGGAATCGCCCCGGTCGGAATTGCTTCGGTCTGGACCCCGCGATCCCGGGGGGGTCTGCTTCGTTCCCTGCTCGGCGCCACCTCGCTCTTGAGCCTCGGGTTCCTCCTTCCGCCCCTGCTCCTGTTGGGCGCCGACGATCTCGGCAT
Organism: Pseudomonadota bacterium; assembly: GCA_947490265.1. Lineage (GTDB taxonomy): Bacteria > Myxococcota_A > UBA796 > UBA796 > CANLGQ01. Next base: position 5,433 of record CANLGQ010000139.1, read on the forward strand.
TGCCCCTGGCTGGGTCGCGCTGTGCGCCCTGGTTCCGTTCGGGCTGGTGCCGGCGATTGCCGCCGGGGCATGGCTGGCCTGGGTGCCCGATCGCCGGACCCAGGGGACGCAGCTCGTCCTCGACTCAAGTCGCCGGATCGCGGCGAGAGACTTCGCGAGCTGGCGCTTCGCCCAGTCGGTCACGCGCGGGAGCGCCGGCCTGCTGCTCGTGGGGCTCGGCTTCGTGGGCCTACAACAGGGTGCGGCCTGGGCGGTGGCCTTGGTGACGGCCATCCTCCTGTTGGCTGCGATCGGGACGGCGAAACAACGCCGAAACGCCCGCCTGGCCTGGTCGGCCCACACGGACGCGCCAGACATTTGGGCGGACCGGGCCATCCGGGCGGTTGGCGGACTTGCATCACTTGCGGCCGATCGCGATGGGGCACGGGCGTGGCTTACCCTGGCCCGCCTGTTCGAGGGCGACCCCGCTGCCGCGCGCGCCGCGCTGTCGGAAGCCGAGACGCGAAGCGCAGAGATCGCGCTGCTCGACGGCTGGCTCGCCCTCGCCGAGGGCCGAGCGGACGCGGTCCGGGCGCTCGCCGCAGCGCCTCCGGCCCCGCGAGAAAGCGAACGATACCTCCACGCGGTCTTCCTCGCGCTCCTCGACCTCGCCGACGATCGGGCCGCCGCGGTGGTGGCCCGTGCGCCCGAGCTCCGTTTGCTCGCCGACCGACACGCGAACCGGTTCGGCCACCTCCTGTCCGCGCTCGTCGGGATCGCCGAGGGGCGGGACCCGCCCGCGTTCCTGCTCTCGAACTGGCCCTTCCTGGCACGACCGAGCCGGCAGGGGTCAGAGCGGTCGTAGTCAGCTTGCGTCGCCGCCGAGCGCCGTCGCCAGCGGACCGGCGTAGCGTTCCACGCTCTCCGGATCGACCGCCATCTCGGCGAACGGGTCCCACCGGCAGACCCGATCTCGGCGCACCTCGACGCACAGCACCCGCCCCGGCCACCGAGCGGCGTGGTGGAAGGCCTGAGTGCTCGGGTGCATCGGGTAGGTCTTCCCGTCGGCTACCGTCACCCCAAGCGAGGCGAAGTCCGCCACCAACCGCGCCAGGACGCCTTCGGGAACGAGCAGGCTTCCGTTCAGGTCGCGCCCGATCACGTCGACCTCGGGGCGCAGCGGCCAGGTCGGCGCCACCTCGGAACTCCAGGCCCGACGAAGGGCGGCCGCGATCTGGCGGTCTACCTCGACGTCGACCGACCGCGGGGCGTAGGTGTGGAGGAGAAGCGCGCGACCGCCGACCTGGTCGACCAGTCGGGTGGCCTCCGCGACATAGGTCGCATGCAACGCCCTGAGAAGCTCGAGGTCCTCCGGATGGTGGATCCAGGGGGGAACCCCGGGGGTCACCTTGCCCTCCCGAAACGAGGCTGCGTCGGCATCGACCACCCGATTCACGTCGATGAACGTGCGCGGGACCTCGGCACAGAGCACGGCGACGCAGGCGCCCGACCGCTCGGCGACGAAACGCCGGGCAACCGCGTCGGCCAACTCGGGGGCCCCCGCGTCGGTGTTCACATGAAAGAAATCGACCAGATCCTCCGGCCCGGGCTCCTGTAGACGAGACCGCAACGCCGAGTATTGGGCGGTGCGCGTCGCGCCGTGCGGCACCTCGACGAGGTGCGTCGGGATCGCGGGGCCCTGGGCGCCACGGTGGAAGGTCAGGTTGAATACGCCGGGCTTCGACATGCCGGCAACCTACCGCATGAGGCGGCGCCGCGCCGCGCCGGCCGTCGGTATCAGGGCAGGCGCTGGGCGGTGACGCCACCGACCACCAGGCCGTTCCACAAGTCGACCGGTTGCGCCCGTTCGGTACGCGGCAATTCCCCACCGTCCGGGCAGCTCAAGACCCACCGGGCCACCTCGGCTCCGGTCTCGTCGAACTCGGCGATCTCGTGCGGCGTCGCGCAGGTGAGGAGGCGATGCTCGCCGGCGAGCGGAAAGACCGCGCCCTGAATCGCGCATCGCAGCCCCATCGGCCACTCCGCGACGAAGGTGGCCGTCATTTCTGTCTCGTCGAGGGCGATCTCCACGCCTCGGTCTCGGTCGTTGTCGAACAGGGTCAAGTGCCCATCGGGGAGGAGCGCGAGGTGGTGCTCGTTTCCAAAAACAGGCTCTATTCCTACATCCATCGCAGTAAAGTCCGAGGGAAACACCCGGCCGACCCCGTCCCCCGCGAGCACCCACTCGATCGCGCCATCGTTCCCCGAGACGCGCAGGATCGTGCTCTCGTGCTTGATGGAGACGAGGAAATCCCCATCGTCGGTGGGGAACACTGAGTTGGTGTGCCACGGGTCATAGGCCCCAGGGAATTCATCGTTCCAGAAGTCCACGCCGTCGAGGGAAGCGAGGGTCGCGTCGAGGTGGTCGTGTTCCTCCCATCGCCAGACCTCCTCACCGGCGAGATCGAGGCCGAGGACGATGTCTTCCGCGTAGTCAAGCCCATTGCTCTCCGTCCACACGTCGACCTGCAGCGTGTAGATCCGGTCGCCGCGCCGAAAGACGTCATGATGGAGTGGCGTTGGAAAGTCGTCTCGTTCAAGGAGCACATTGCCGAGGAGGTCGACCTCGAGGATCGCCGATTGATCGGCCAAGGCGAGGACGGTGGAGGCCTCGGTGAATTGGGCCATGTCCACATCCTTCCTCTGCGTGTCGAAGAACCACCGCACCCGTCCGGCGGCGTCGAGCACGACGACGAAGCCCGCGTGGTTGCAGTCCGCCGGAGCGAGGAATTGGACGAGGCGAGAAGGACCCCGGCCCGTGCGGTCGACCGCCATTCCAAGCGCCCGGCCCAGTGCCGTCGGCTGGATTTGGCCAGAGAGCGCCTCCCCGCCCGCTCGGGCCGTCCACGTCCACGGCGCCTCGGCATGGAGCCCCCAGATCTGGATCTCGTGCCGATTGGCGACCCCCTGGGTCGAGAAGCGGACGCGCTCCACGCCATCGGTCCAATCCACCGTCGCTGGCCCCGTTCCGGTCAACTGCAGCGTGCACGTGGCGCGGGTCGGATCCTCGGCGTGGGCCACGCACTCCGCATGTCGGAGGGGGGCACCCAACGGAATCGGGGCGTTTGCAGCCGAGCTTGTCGTTTCGGAGGCTGGTTTCGGCGCGGGCGGATCGGACCGCGCGCACGCGAGCCCCAAGGCGATCAGCATCCGCCCTGCGTAACCGATCGACAAGGCACCAGCGTGATAGGCTGCGCCATGCTGAATCACCCTACCAGCCCGGCTTTCGCCGGAAACCCACCTCCCTCGCGCTTCCTTTCGGGTGCCCGATGACCGCCCCGACGCACCTTCCCCCGATGCCCGACCCGAGCGAGCGCTTTCGGCCGGCGGAGCTGGCTGGCAAAGGGGGAATGGGGGAGGTGTGGATCGCGCAGGACCAGGAGGTGGGACGCTCGGTCGCCCTGAAAGTCATCCGAGCAGCCCTTGCCAAGGACAACCGCGCAGTGGCTGCCTTTACCAACGAGGCGCGCCTGACCGGCCGGCTCGACCACCCGGGGGTCGTTCCGGTCCACGGGATCTCCGCCACGGGCGATGGACGTGCAGCCTACGCAATGAAGCTGGTCCGAGGCCGAACTCTGACCGCATTCCTCGCCGAAACGCGAACTGCACCCGGGGAAGCGCACCGCCTCCACTGTCGACTCGAGATGTTCCTCAAGCTGTGCGAAGCGCTCGCGTATGCCCACGAACAAGGGGTACTCCACCGCGATCTCAAGCCCGAGAACATCATGGTCGGCGACCACGGCGAACTGTTCGTGATGGACTGGGGGGTGGCCCTCGAATCGGGCACGGGGGGCTGGAAGCAGGAGGAGAGCACCGATCTGGGTGACTCGATGTCACTGTTCGGCACGCCCCAGTACATGTCGCCTGAGCAGGCCCGCTGCGAGCCCGACCTCGACGCCCGCAGCGACCAATACGCGCTGGGGCTGCTGCTCTTCGAACTCACGGCTCTGAAACCTGGCGTCTCCGGGCGCGACCTCATCGCGGTCCTCGGGCGCCAGATGCAGGGCCGGCGCGACCCGTTCGTCCACGTCCAGGGCGAGCCGATCCCCGCCGAGCTCGAGGCGATCGTCGACCGGGCCTGCGCCCTCGATCGGGCCGACCGGTACCCCGACGTGGCCGCCCTCGCGGCGGATGTTCGCCGCTTCCTGCGGGGAGAGGCTGTGCTGGCCCGGCCCGACACCCGATGGCAAGCCGCGCGCCGCTGGGTCGGGCACCATCGCGAGGCCACCCTGGGCGCGGTCGGCCTCCTGGCCGGGTTGGTCGCCGTCACGGTGCTGCTGGCCTGGACCGTGCTCCTCGCCCGCGAGCGCGCCAGCGCCGCCGAGCGCCAGCGCGAGGCCGACCTCCAAGGCCGCGTCGCGTCCCACGCCGCGCGGCTCGACACGCGCTTCGCCGGCTTCGAGGGTCTGCTGGGCGGCATCGCCGCCGCCACGGTGGATCGCTTGGCCCACGCCAGCCCCAGCGACCCCGAGCCGGTCTACTGGGCGGATTTGGGAGAGCGGCCACCCGGCATCGGCCCGAGCGCGCGGTACCATGAACCGGTCAGCTTCGACCACGCCGTGTTTTTTACACCCTCGACCGTCGAGCGAGCCACCCTCGCCGGCCAGGCCGCTCGACTCGCCTCCCTGCGCCACGCGTTCCGGCGGGTGCTCCTCGCCTCCGCCTCCGACGACGCGGTGGGGTATCCAGCGGACCGGGCGCGGGCGCTCCTGTCCGACCAGGGAAC
>CANLGQ010000140.1 GCA_947490265.1 Pseudomonadota bacterium
ACGGGGGAAGGCGCTGAGGAGGCCGATGACTCCGAGATGGAGCCAAGCGGAACCGAGCAGGCACCATCGCCAAGCCTCGCCGCGGGCCACAACCCCTCCTGCCACAAGGTAGCGCGGAGTGCATTCGCCAGGGAGGGAAGTTACCGGCAGACGGGGAGGAGCGTTGGCCGCAATTCGGCAGCAGATCAACATCGCCGTGCCGGTTCGCGCGGTCTGGAAGGCCCTGACCACCGATGACGGCTTGGCCGCCTGGTGGGGCGAGGCCGCTCGGATCGACGCGCGGGACGGTGGGCGGGTGGTGCTCTCCCTCGGTGGCGAAGGGGGCGAGTTGCGCGGGCTGGTTCACGAGCTTCGTCCAACCCGAACCGTCGAGATCGCCTGGGACAACGTGGGACAGGCTTCGGCAAAAGGGACCCGGGTCACCTTTGGCTTGGCGCGCGACGGAGAGGAGACTCGGCTCTCGGTGGTCCACTCGGGTGCGGGCGCGCTCGACGATGCTGAGCAGCGAGCCGCGCTCGAGGAGAGCTGGCGAAAGGCACTTCTGAAGCTTCGAACCTGGCTCGAAGGCTAGCTGTGGAGCGCAGCGACAATTGCGGAAGCGTTGTCGCCCCCGCCACCCCGGTTCGCCTCGCGGACCAGCGCTCCGGCTGCCTCGTGAGGGTCTGCCTCCGACGTCAGGCGGGCGATCACGGCTGACACGTCGGGATGGGAATCGCCCACATAGTCGGTGATCCCGTCCGAACAGAGCACCAGGCGCTCGCCAGAACCCAGCGTGAGGGACGTGTGGTGGGTCGGGAGTGCCTCGGGACGGCTCAACTCGTTGAAGTGCCCGATGTACCCCACGAGTGCGAAACCCGCGGGATCCCAGCCGTCCAGAAAACCGAGGTGCCAGGCTTTCATACGCTCCGCGGCTTGGTTTTCGTCGGCCGTGAGGAGGCTCGCCCCGTAGGGCCCGACCAGGTACGCGCGGCTGTCCCCGAGCCAGCCGATGGAAACCCAGTTTCCATGAATGATCGCGAGGACACAGGTGGTGCCCATCGGAACGCGACCTTCGAGGTCGCCCCCGGCGAAGCGCATCGCGGCCTCACACACCGCGGTGTTGGCCATCCGGAGGGCCCGGTCGATGAACTCGCGGATCTCGGTGGGCCCGCTGCTCGTGAGGCGGGGGAGGGCTTGCTCCCACAGGTTCGCGATGACGTGGCATGAGATGCTGCTCGCTACGTCGCCAGAACCAGCATTTGCCGTGCTGATACCGTCGCAGCAAACCAGCAGGCTCAGGTCGCCGCGACTGCTGACGAACAGCGAGTCCTGGTTCACCTGGGTCAGCAGGACCTTCATCCGCCCGACGTGGGTGTCGTACCCGACCGCGACGCGTGCCGAGGGGTTGCGGATCGCGAAACTCCTCGTCTCCTCGGCTACCGCGGCGGCTTGCCACAAGGCGAGCCACGCGAGGCCATTCGCTGGACGCTGGGTCGGGTTGGGATGGAGCGCGGCATCGAGCGGCGCCAGCGCAGACGGCGGGATGGAAGGAATCGCGAACCGTAGGTAGGGAATGGCTCGCGAAGCCTGGATCCCTCGTGGCCATGGGTGTCCCAGGAGCGACTCGAGCAGCAGGACGCCGGCCGCATACACGTCAGCCGATAAGCTCGGACCTTCGGTGATCGGTCGGTGCGAGGCGGAGGCGGGGCCGATCCGGATTTCCATGTGTTCGTCGGGGAGCAGGATGACATTCTCCCGCGCCGGATTCGCGATCCGCCCTTCCTTGTGGATTGCGGCCAGGCCCCGGGCGAACGCGAGCCCGAGGCCGAGCAAGCTCGCTCCTGAGCGCGGGCCGAGTTGGCACAGCGGGATCGGGTTCGGGACGCCGTACATCTCGATTTCGGCCGTGGCGGTCACGTCGTCGGTCCCCTCGTCGTACTCGTTGATCTCCGAGCGGGTGGCCGCGGGACGAAAGTCAGTTCGGAACCAGGCGGCGAGTGCGGGTCGTTCCCCTGCGATCCGGGCGCCGAGTTCGGCGGGCTCGATGAGGCTGAAGGACAGCGCCTCGCCGCCGAGCCACTGCGCACCGTCTCGGTCGCCCGCTCCGATGGCCGACTCCAGCAGATCGAGCGCAAGGCTCTCGCCTCGCCGTGGCGGGAGGGCCACAAACGTCGCGCGGAGGAGGCGCCGGCCCTCGGGGTTCGAGGAAACCCCTGCGAGGCACTCGATCGCCATCGGGCTCGGCCACCGGGTGAGCGCTGCGGCGAGGCGCCCCTCGGCGTCGAGGGGTCCCGGATCGTCGAGCCCCTGCAGCACGCGATCCACCAATCGTTGATGCACTTCGTACGGGAGGGAGTCCGGCGGGAACCCCCCGCGACGGATGGCGTGGATCAAGGCCTCGACGCTGTCCGGTCCCTCGTCGATCAATCCGTCGAGGAGCACCGCCGGCGCGCGTTCGGAGAGGGTTGCCAGGGCGAGATCGCGTACCTTCGGGCTTCCCATCCTCCAGGCAGCGAGGCACTGCGCGAGGAAAACCGGGTCGGCAAGTTGGGGCCGGTGGGCGATCGCCATCTCGAGGCGACGGCCAGGCTTGAGAAACGGGCTCTTGAGCCGCGCCTCGACTCCGCTGTCGATCGCCGCGCGCAGGCTCACGAGGTAGCCGTCCCACACGAACCGGCCATCCTCGCCGAGCACGGGCTCGAGCGCCCGCCACCAGTGGGCGAAGGCTCGGTCGTTCACCAGCTTGCGCCCGACGATCCAATCTTGGATGTCCTCTGGGCGCTGGGGCCCGGGAAGCTCGGCGAGGAGCGACGAAAGGGCTCCCGTGGGGTCGGTCTGGAGCCATTCGCTCGTGGCTTCGAGATCGTTGAGCGCCCGTTGAAAGAAACCCCGGGGCTCGGTCGCGGTGTACACCCGGGACAACACGTCGAACCCGACCCGGAGGGGCAGGTGTTCGGCCGGCACCTCCCATGCGAGGCTGACGCGGTTGCCGTGGAGCTCGGTCACGCGGGCAAATCCGAATGCCGAGTGATAGACCACGGTGGACACCGGAATGCTGGCGATGTACCGGATCGGCTTCATGGCCGGCCCAGCTAACGCACCCAGTGTGGGGATGGAAGGGGGAGAGATGGAGGTGCGCGACCCGATCCATGGGGCGATCGGGCTTACCGTTGCCGAGGCCACAGTGGCGGAGCACCCTTTCGTGCAGCGCCTTCGCGGGATCACCGCGAGCGGATTCTCCCACCTCCCGTTTCCCGGCGCCACCCACACCCGGTACGCCCATAGCCTCGGGGTCATGCACCTCGCCGGCATGGCCTTCGATCAGGCCTATCGCGACTGGACCTTTACCGATTCGGGAGCCCGCAGCCGTCTCCGACAGTGCGTGCGTCTCGCCGCCCTCTGTCACGACCTCGGCCACGCCCCGTTCTCGCACTGCACCGAGTTCGCGATGCCCCAGCTCTCCGCCCTGCAGCTGGGCTACTACCCGCAAACGCCGAATCGGCGGGCCACCCACGAGGACTACACGATCGCCATCCTGGAGCACTCGACTCTCGGGCGGATCATCCAAGCTAATTTTGGCTTTGACAGCCGGCATGTTGCCGCTCTGGTGTCGTCGGATGTGGGACTTGACGACGACTTCTTCCACGACGGCGCGTTCGATCACCGCACCTTGTGCTCCCAAATCGTGAGCTCCGAGCTCGACGTTGACCGGCTCGACTACCTCGTTCGCGACGCGACCTTCACCGGTGCGCGCTATGGGCAGATCGAGGTGGATTGGCTCTTGTCCAGCCTCGCGGCCCACGCGGTCGGCCGCGACGTGTGCCTGGCGCTCGAGTCGCGCGCGCTCTACGCCTTCGACCACTTCCTGATCGCCCGCCACCACATGTTCCTCATGGTGTACTTCCACCACAAGTCCGTGGTGTACGAGGAGATGTTGCGGCGCTGGGTCACCCGTCCCGAAGCAACATGGCGACTTCCCTCCGATCTCGACGACTACCTGCTGGTCGACGACGTGTCGGTCACCGCCGACCTGCGGCGGTCCAACGACCCCTGGGCCCGCAGGATCGTGGAGCGTCGTCCGTTCCGACGGGTCGTGGAGCGCCATGGCACACCGGAGGAGTCCGACTTGACGGCCGACGAGGCCCGCCTCGAGGCTGCCGGGATCCCGTCGCTGTATGCCGCGTCGAGTGGCAAGCTGTCCCGGTACGACGTCGTGGGTCGGAAACGGAGAAGTGCCCAAGGGATTTGGGTTCTTCACCGGATGCCGGGCCTTCCGGTGGAGCGCGCGGAGCCGCTGATGGAGGCATCGGCGGTGTTCGAGCGTTATCGAGACGTGCGTCGCATCGCTCGGTTGTACGCCGCGCCTGAGGATGTCACGCGGGCCCGGGAGCTGCTCGGGCTCCCGGCCTAGTGGTTCGGCGCGCCTCGCAGGGGCCCTGCCCCTGCCAGCTGGCGCTCCCCGTCGAGGCCGCAGCCCTCCGCCACATACGTGCGGCGCTCACCGGGTGCCCAACGCTCTCCGGGTCTTCGGGTCGGCGAGCAGGAGATCGACGAGCTCCCGGGTGGCGTCTGCCCCGACGCAACCACCCAGGTCCGACGGGTTCACGCACCAGGCCGCGCCGGCCTGGCCGAGGGCCTTGCCGGCCGCCGCGAGTACGGGGGTGGCCAGCTCCGCCCGCGCTCGTGCGGTGTTTGCTGCGATCTGCGTCGCCTTTCCCTTCATCGCCAGCACCTTGCCCTCGTCGCCGACCTCGACGGCCGCCTCGATCTCCACCCGGGCCTCGTCGTCGGCCTTGTCGATGGCGCTGAGCGCCTCGGCAGCCCCCTGGGTGAAGAGGACGTCGACCGCCAGCCACCTGTCGCCGGGACCGATCGCCGACATCGCTTTGGATTCGAGCGCGATCCCCGGAAATGTCTGACCGAGAAGTTGGTCGAGCGTGGCGCCGAGTTCGGCGTCGGCGTCCACGGCCGCGGCAATCGCCGGGTTCAGGTCCTCGCCCGTGCACGCGGGGTTCGGCTCCACTCGGGGTCGAATTCCTGGAAGTTGGCGACCTACTGGGATCATACGCTCGCAGGGCTCGCCTGCCTTCGCCCCGGCGACTGCGACCTCGACCGCGTGAGAGAACGCGTCGTCGAAGGCGAGGACGAGCCCATCGAGGAACGCCTGGGCGCGGTTGTGCTGGGCGAAGTAATCGGCCTCGAGTGCGAGCAGGCGCTCCCGATCCGCGGCCGGCGCGGCGGGGCCCACAAGGTCGATCGCTACCCGGTAGGCTCGCACCGCGGCCGCCGCGTGGGCGTCCTGGGCTTGCAGCGCGCCGGCGGGTTTCATCAGGCGCTCGCTGGCGGATGCGAATCGCTTGCTCGCGCCGGCGACGTCGTTCGGATGCCAGGTTCCTCCGGCGAGGGCGAGACTGGCCAGCAATGCGATCATCGGGCCTCCAAGGCCGCCATGACCTCGGCCAGGTTGTGCAACAAGGTGTCGAGGGGAGCCGGCTTGGGGATCCGCCGAAGGACCTGATCGCCGAAAAGGTCGAGCAACACATGATCGGTGCAGGCCGTGTGGGACACGACGACCGGCCGCGGTTCCGGGAGCCGGGCGATCTCCTCCAACAAGATCAGACCTCCGAGGTGCTGCACGTGTTCCTGGAATCGCACGGCCCGGGCTCCGAGGACCCGTTGGGGGTGGTCTCCGAGCGGAATGAACAGGTCCATCACGACCACCGCCCACGGTCGGGCGACCAGCAGGGCGACCGCGGCCTCCACCGTCTCGACCGCCTCGACGGGGACGCCCAGCGAACCTTGCAAGACGCTAACCGCGGTGGCGACGTTGTCCGGTTCGTCGTCCACGAACAGGACTCCGGCCTTCAACGCCATTCCTGGCGGTCGAAATCCCACACTTTTCGGGTCCTCCCGGCCTTGTCGAGGTCGACGCCGAAGGTTCGGGTTCGCCCGTCGCGGGAGACGATCGAGACCGCATAATAGCCAGGGGCTAGCTTCCTTTCGATCGGTGCCACCCCAGCGAAGCGGCCGGCGACATACACCTCGGACGGCTGGCCGGCGTCGACGAGGAGGGTGGCCATGTCCTTGGGATCGACCGGGATCTCCGGGGGGGTGACGGCATCTGGCTCCTCGGCCTCGCCGGGCTCGCTCGGGAGGGTGACCTCAGCGTCGCCGCTCCCCGTGCGGTTCACTCGAACAATCGCCGGCGGCTCGAGGGGTACAGGGGGAGCGACCAGCATTCCCGCCACGGGACCTGCTGCCATGTGGTCGAGCGCTGCCCGGGCGGAGGTTCCGGCCGGCGGAGGTCGTTCGGTGCTGTGGACCGGCTCAACCGCTCCCGCCAGGACGGTCCATCCAGCGACCGAGCCGAGGGCGGCCCCACCAGCCGCCAGGGTCGCGCCGAAGGCCATTGCGAGCGCCCGCCAGCGTCGGCGGGTGCGCGGCGCGGCCCCGGTGGGGCTCGTCAGTTCGATCGGCGCGACGGGGCGCACGGAGGGCAGCACGACCTTCCCGGCGTCCACCGCCGTAGCTCGCTCGTTGAACTTGAGCAGCTCGTCGCGGGCGGAGATCGGATCGGGGACCGATGCCGCCAGGGCACGCCCGAACTCCTCCGCGGTGCTGTATCGGGCGCGCGGGTCGCGTTGAAGGGCTCGGATCAGCACGGAGACAAGGGGTTGGTACGCGGCGCCGAGCGTGGCGGCCATCCGCGCCGCGTGGTCGTCGCGCAGCAGGCGCTTGATGTCGTCGCGACCCTTGTCACCGAACATCGGCGCGAGGGAGGCGAGCTCGAACAGCACGGTCGCCAAGCCGAAGACGTCCGAAGCGGGCCCTACCGCGAGCCCCTGCGCCTGCTCGGGGGCCATGTATCCCCACGTTCCCTTCACCGAGCCTTCCTTCTCCTGGCGCAGGCGGCCCTTCGAGATGCCGAAGTCGAGGATCTTTACGATGCCATGCGGGGTAAGGATCAGGTTGCTAGGCTTGATATCCCGGTGGACGAGCTTGAGGTGCCGCCCGCGGTCGTCCCGCGCGGTGTGCGCGTAGTGGAGGCCGTCGCAGGCCTGCCGCCCGATCTCGGCGATGACCCGCATCGGGATCGGTTCGCCGCTGTGCTGTGAGGCGCCAATGAGCTTTCTGAGGGTCAGCCCCTCCACGTACTCCATGACCAGAAACCACCGATCGTCTTCCGCGTCAAAGTCGAGGATCTGCAGCAGGTTCTGGTGGTGCATGGAGGCACCGAGACGGGCCTCGTTGATGAACAGCTCGCGAAAGGTCTCGGAGGCGGCGTGTTCCGGGAGGATGAACTTGATGGCGACGCGGGGCGAGACGCCGGCGAGGCTCTCGCGGCGACCCTCGTAGACCAGGGCCATTCCGCCCTTGGAGAGCGGACGGACCAGCCGGTAGCGACCGAGCCGATCGAAGGAGTCGGGTGCGGTGGGCATGGAGTGGGGGGGGGGGGGGGGGAGGGGGTGGCAACGGGATTGTGGCATGAAGTCCGATCGCGCGCCAGAGGGACGAGCGAAGCGGTTTCAGAATCTGCGCTCCATGCGACGGCCGGTGGCCCTCGGCGAAATGATTCCTGGCTTCGCCGTCCTGGCCCGGGCCGCGTCAGCGGCGACCAGGCAAAATTCAGGCCCCCGAGCTGTACTTCATTCCGTTCCGGAACTGACGAGGGTCTCGGCTGAGTTGCGGTACGACGCCTTCTTGCCGGCTCGGTCGAGGTAGTCTCGCGCCGCGGAGCGTGCGCCTGCCGGGTCGCCGGTTGCCAGCAGCGCGCGCGCCAACCACCAGGCGGAGTCTGGTTTCCCACGCTTCTCCTGCGCGGCTGCCCGGAGTCCTTCGACCGCTTCGCCAGGGCGACCGGCGACGACGAGGCACATCGCCCGAACCCGACCCGTCAAGTGATTGGCCAGCCCTGCCGCTACCTGTACCGGAATTCGGTCGATTTCCAGCTCGGCCAATTGGGAGCCTGCCGTCTCGGACTGCCTCCAGAAGACCCGACCCTCCCCCAAAATGGCGGCTGACTTCCCGCCGACCCCCGCTTGCTGAGCGAACACCCGGCGGAGGCCAGCCCGGTCGGTCCGCCCCGGGACGCTGCCGTCGGCGATCCACCAGGAGGCGCCGACGTCGAGGTGCTCCTCGGCTTCCTCCAGGACGTCGCGGGCGTCGGGCACCCACCATCCGTCCCAGCCGGCCGTCGCGGCGACCTCGTGGAGTCGCCCGAGGCATTCCTCGAGGATCTCGAGGTGGGAGTTCCCGGTGGAGGGAAGCCTCGACACGAGCGGGCGCAGGGCGGTGAGCCCGGCCTCTCCCACGAGGCGGATCAAGTCGGCAGCCGCGTCGGGGGCGAGTCGGGTGGTCAGCCACTGCGCGAGGCGTTCCTCGATCGCTTCGGGTTCGCGGCACCAGCGCGAGAGGAGCATCTGGCGGGCCACCGCCGTCGCCCCGGTTCGGACTTCCGTTCGCCCATCGCGGAGCATCCGCCCCAGGCGGTCGAGCGCCAAGGACTCGGCCGGCGCGAGCGCGAGCAGCAGCGCTGGGTTGAGCCCGGGGTCGAGGGGCACACTCCACTGGACGAGCTGAGTCCGTTGATCGACCGTCAGGCCGCCGCGCATCCGCACCAGGATGGTGTTTGCGGCGACCGCCGCCAGGTGGCGCACCGAGGGACTCTTTTCAGTGGTTGCGGTGTTGATCAGGGCAGGTACGTCCTCCCATGTCCCCACGACTGCCCGCTGTCGGATGGCCTCGGCCCGTCCCGCCACGTCCATGCGCGCTCCCGTCCTTTAGGCTAGCCCGAACCAGCAACGCGCGGAGCCTCCATGTGGTCCCGGTTCATCGCCGTCGTCCCCCTTGTCGCCGCGACAGGGTGTGCTCATTCGGTCATTCCCTTGTACGAAGCGGCGCGGGCCGACGCGTTGGCCGATCCCGGGCCCGCCCCGCCCGACTGGGCGCCCGACGCCTGGGTGGCACTGTCCGCGCCGACCCTCGACCAGCTACTCGTCGCGATCCTCGCCGCGGATGCGCAACTCGCGACGACGCTCGACGCTGGCATTGCGCGCTTCACCCCGCGACTCGAGGTGACTGACCTGCAGATCCTCCCGCCCGAAGGGTGCGATGGATGCCTCACGGTCGACTTGGCCCTCCGCGGGACGCTCGGTTGGGAGACCCCCCTCGGGCCCGGCTCGACGTCCCTCACCGCAGAGGGAACGTTCGACGCAGTTTTCGAGGTAACGCAGGAAGTCGCTGACTTTCGGGTGGACCTGCGGCCCCGGAAGCTGCGCGATGTCTCAGCGAGCCTGGGTCAGAACCAGGTCGGATTGCCGGTGGGCGACATCGCGTCCTGGCTTGCGCGGGACTTGCTGAAGGCGGTGCCGCCGATCCCCATCACGAGGTTCGACGCCAAGGGCATGCCTGTCCGGGCGGTCCGGGTCGTTCCCGTGGGGCGCTCGATCCGGATCGAGGCCCTCACCAAAGCGCCGATCTCCTCCGCTGTTCCCCCCTCGGACCGGGTTGCGGAGGGTTGGCAGGTCGGTTTGAGCCAGCCGACCCTGTTATCCCTGGCCCGCGCCAGCGCGTTCCGCGGCGGACCGGGCGTGCGCGACACGGTTCCCGAACCGACCTCCCTCGCGATCGGGAAGGATCGGTTTCGCCTTGGACTTCGGCTGTGGCGCGTGACCGGGAAGGGCTGGTGGCGCGACTACACGGTGACGGGCCGGGTCGTCGCCGGCGGCGGTGGCATCGACCTCGTGCCAGAGGAGGTCGTGGAGGGCGAAAAGTCGCCCGGGGCATTGGTCTCCGATCCGCTTGCGGTGCTTGGGGAGGGGCGGATCCTCGAGGCGATCGAGGAGGCCCTGGCCATCACGTTGCCCGCTCGCCACACCGCCGCGATCGGGTCGGTCACGACGAAGTTGGTGTTAACCGAACTCAATCCCGAGGGGGATGCGCTCCTTGCCTCTGGGACGCTGTCGGTCGTGACCCCCGACGAGGAGAAAGGGGGGCGCGGTCGGAGGCGCTGACGTGCTAGCGTCAGCTCTCCGAGGAGTCTGCGGTGTTCTGGGGGATCCGCCTTGTCGCGTGCGTAGCCATGCCGGATGCGCCGCCGGCTTGGCTCGCACCGTTCGATGGACAGACCCAGGTCACC
>CANLGQ010000141.1 GCA_947490265.1 Pseudomonadota bacterium
AACGGCGACGGCGACTCCTGCGACAATTGCGCGGCCAACGCCAACGCCAACCAGGCCGACGGCGACGGCGACGGCGACGGCGACTCCTGCGACAACTGCCCGACCAACGCCAACGCCAACCAGGCCGACGGCGACGGCGACGGCGACGGCGACTTCTGCGACAACTGCCGGACCAACGCCAACGCGAACCAGGCCGACGGCGATGGCGACGGCTACGGCGACGTGTGCGACGCCTGCCTCGCCGGCGACGACAACGTGGACACCGACGCCGACGGCGTCCCGGACGCCTGTGACGCCTGTGCCGGGCCGGCGGCCGACGCCGACGGCGACGGCGTGCCGAACGCCTGCGATGTGTGCCCCGGGTTCGCCGACGGCACCGACACCGACACCGACGGCGTCCCGAACGGGTGCGACGTATGCCCCGGTTCCCCCGATTCGATCGACGGCGACGGCGACGCCACGCCCGACGGCTGCGACGTCTGCCCGGCGATGGTGGACAACCAGGCTGACGCCGACGGCGACGGCGTGGGCGACGTCTGCGACGCCTGCCCGCTGGGCCACAACGGCCTCGACGCCGACGCCGACGGCAGCGCCGACGCCTGCGACGCGTGCCCGTTCGTCGCCTTCGAGGCCGACGGGGACGCGGATGGGAGCCTCGAGTGCGACGACTGCGACGACAGCGACCCGGTTCGCGACGCACTCGACCGCGACGGCGACGGCGAGACCTCCTGCGACGGCGACTGCAACGACGATGACGCCTCGACCTGGACCGGCGGGCTCGAGGCCGCCGACGGCGTCGATCAAGATTGCGACGGGATCGTGGACGAAGGCACCGACTGGTACGACGACGACGGCGACGGCTTCGCCGAGGACGGCGGCGACTGCGACGACGCCGACGCGGGGCTGAGTCCGCCGGAGAGCGAGGTCTGCGACGGGATCGATCAGGATTGCGACGGCCTGATCGACGATGGGACGCCCTGCTTCGACGACGACGGCGACGGCTTCTGCGAGGGACCGGCCTGCGCCGATGGCAGCGCGCCGGGCGATTGCCATGACGGCGACGCCACGATTCATCCGAACGCGGCCGAGATCGCCGCGAACGGGGTCGACGACGATTGCGACGGCGTAACCGACACCCTGGCCGAAGACGCCGACGGCGACGGGTTCGCCACCAGCGGCGGCGACTGCCGGCCCAACGACGCCTCGGCGTACCCCGGCGCTCCCGAGGAGGCCGACGGGGTCGACGACGACTGCGATGGGCTCATCGACGAGGGGACCGACGCCTACGACGACGACGGCGATGGGTCGTCAGAGGACGAGGGCGACTGCTTCGACGGCGACGACACGGTGTACGAAGGCGCGCCGGAGCTCGACAACGGCGTGGACGACGACTGCGACGGGATCGTGGACGAGGGGACCGACAGCTTCGACGACGACGGCGACGGCTACACCGAGACCGCCGGCGACTGCGACGACGATCAGGCGGCGATCCACCCGGGCGCTGAGGAGACCGAGAACGGGATCGACGACGACTGCGACAGCGCGATCGACGAGGGCACGCGCGACGTCGACGACGACGGATACGCCAGCGACGAAGGCGACTGCGACGATCGGGACGGCTGGGCGCATCCGAACGCGACGGAGGTGTGCGACAGCATCGACAACGACTGCAACGGCGAGGTGGACGAGGGCTGCACCGAGGAAACGGCGACCGGGAACGTCGGCGGATGTGCCTGCGACGCGACGTCGGCCGGGTGGAGCTGGGCGGTGCTGTTGGCCGGCGCGGCCGCGCTGGGCCGGCGCCGGGTGCGGTCAGCGTAAGGCGCTGATCGAGGCGGCCGAGTCGAGGTAGCGGTGCAGGATCTCCTGCTCCACCTTCCCCTTTTTTCGGGCTGGGCACGGCACCCGCACGAGCAGGCGCAACAGATCGGCCCCCTCCACAATCACCTGCACCCGCGGCTCAACCGCCACCGGCACCACCGACCACCGGTCGAGGCGGCGGCCCAACCACTCCCGCGCCTCCTCCAACCACGGCGTGCAAACCTCGTTGGCCGTATCGAGCAGGACGCGCTCGGCCTGGCGCCAGTTCGCATGCGACACCGGGACTTCGAAGGGATGAAGCACGAACTCGTCGGTGAACGACTCGTTCACGATCGGGTGACTCAGGAAGAGCGAGTTCGGCAGGGAGACCAGCCGACCCGACACCTGGTGCACCTCGCGGCCCGGCCCTACCTCGAGAAGCGTGGTGGCGAGCGGGCCGTGGTCGATCACATCGCCCCGCCACCCCGCCACCTCGATGCGGTCCCCGATCTTGAACGCCCCCGAAAAGGCGCGGTAGACTGAGCCCGACAGGCAGAGGAGCACCTCCTTGAGGGCCAGCACCAGCGACGCCGCGATCGCGACGATCGAGATCATCACCGCTTCGATCTGCTGGGCCCAGACGATCGCCAGGCCGACGACCATCCCGCCAAACAGTAGATTTCGCGTGGTGACTTGCCACCACAGCCGATCGTCTCCGTCCAGGCCGAGCCGCCGGATCCGGGACTGCAACACCCGAACCAGCACCGGCCCCACCGCGACGAGCACCACCGACGCCAGGACCTTCGGGCCCCACCACGTCGCCGCCGCGAGCGAGAGGTTGTAGACAGCCCACTGCCAGGCGAGCGCCAACCACGCCATATGCACCCCCGGGGCCCATTAGCTGGTTAGGCCCCCTCGGGGGACGAATGGGCGTAAACCGAAGAGAGCTCTTGATCGCCTCGCTGCTCGCCGGGTGCGCGGCGCCGCCGGAGGCCCCCGCTGAGCCCGAGCCGGTCGAGCCCGCCGCGGGGAAGAAGGGTAAAAAGGTCTCCCCCCCGGCACCGCCACTCGCGAAGATCCCCGGAGTCGAGCCGCGGAACCTGCTGGTGATCCTCGTCGATGACCTGCGAGCCGACGCGGTCGGGTACAGCGGCAACCGGCGCGCGAAGACCCCCGCAATCGACGCGCTGGCCGCCGAAGGCGCGCGGTTCGAGAACGCCTACGTCACGACCTCGCTGTGTTGCCCGTCCCGGGCCTCCCTGCTCACCGGCCTCTACGCCCACGCCCACGGCGTCGTCTCGAATGGGCAGGATCTCCCCAAGAAGCAGCAGACCTATGCCACCTGGCTCCAGCGCGCGGGCTACGACACCGCCTATATCGGCAAGTGGCACATGGGCGATCGCACCGATCCCCGGCCCGGCTGGGGGCACTGGATCAGCTTCAAGGGGCAGGGCCAGTACCTCTACCCCGACGGGCAGAAGGCGAAGAAGGACGATCGGACGTTCAACTTCGACGGGACCGAGCGGGAGATGGACGGCTACGTCACCGACCTGCTCGGCGACCTCGCGGCGGGATGGCTGAAGGAGCGACCCGCAGACAAACCGTGGTTACTCGTGCTCAGTCACAAGGCCGTGCACGCCCCGCTGCTCGCGCCGGAGCGCTACCGCGAGGGATTCCGCGGGCTCACCTGCCCGCCCCCGCTGCCGGACACCGACGCCGCCTATGCGGGGAAACCCGGGTGGCTGCGCCGCATGCGGGCGAGCGAGCTCGGAGTCGACGGGGTGTATCGGGGCCGGGAGGATCCCGACGAGTGGTATCGCAACTACTTCCGGTGCCTGGCCGCGGTCGACGACTCGGTGGGCAAGCTCGTCGCGACGCTGAAAGAGACCGGCGCCTGGGAGAAGACCGTCGTGGTGTTCACGTCGGACAACGGGTTCTCCTTCGGCGAGCGGGGGGTGGTGGACAAGCGGAACTTCTACGAGGAGTCCGTCCGCGTCCCGCTCGTGGTCACCGGACCGGGCGTCGTCCCGGCCGATCGCAAGGAATTCGCCCTGAACGTCGATCTCGCCCCGACCCTGCTCGAGCTGGCCGGGCTGCAACCGCCCGCGGATCTGCACGGCGCCTCGCTGGTGCCGCTGCTTCGGGGCACTGTGCCGGACACCTGGCGTAAAGAGTGGTTCTACGAATACTTCTTTGAGCGGATCTACCCGCAGACCCCGACCGTACTCGGCCTGCGGAGCGGGAAGTGGAAGCTCGTGACCTACCACGGGGTGTGGGAGACCGACGAGCTGTACGACCTCGACGCCGATCCCGGGGAGGTCGCGAATCGCGTGGCGCAGGAAACGGAGCAGGCCGACGCCCTGCGCAAGGCGCTGCGCGAGGAGGCGGCTCGCCTGGGATGCCGGTTGAACCCAGCGTGGGCGCGAGAGTCCGCTGACGAGGGCTAGCCGATCCCTCCGGGTTTCGACGCGATCGAAACGTCGCCGGCGCAATCGTTACGTTGCTGAAACACGCGCCGCGTTCTTGTAGGGGTGTCACAAAGGAGCACCCGATGAACCTCACCCCCGTCGTCGCCCGTCAGACCTCCTTGCCCGCGAACCTGTGGCGGACCGCCGCTCCCCTCGCGTTGGCCCTCGCCTGGACCACCCCCGCGCTGGCCGGCTTCGGAGCCGGCGAAGGCACCGGCGGGAGCGACGGCGGCGACTGCCCCCCGGAGTGCATGTGCGCCGGCCTCGATTGCCCCGACGTGCCGCATGCGGACTGCTCCACCTGTTTTCCCCCCGGCGGGGAGGGCGAGGACGACTGCATCGAAAAGGATGGAACGTCGTGCTCTGTCCCCTGGTCGGAGACGACGGTGTCCGTGACCGACGGCGCCGGCCCGAGCGCCCTGTGGTGTGACCAAATCTTCGAAAAGCCGGACTGTGCCCTCGTCTATTACTACACGCTGGCGACCTGCGCCGGGCAGGCGCCGGTCCCGAAGTTCATCGAGATCGGCAAGGGTATCATCGACGTCGGCGGAGCCGTCGACGAAATCCTCGATGCGCTCAGCAACTTTGGCCTTGCCGCTCCAAAGAACCCTTCCGTTGACTTGGCCTTGGAACTCATGATTTGCGAAGCGTGCGTTTTAGCAGCGGACAAGATTGCCGAGGCAACTTGCCCCGAAGTCCTGGGGGTGAGCCCGGTCTGGGGTTACCGGACAGGCGAAGTGTGCCACGAGGCGATCACCAACGAAGCCTTGTTCCCTTGGCACGAGAGCATGATCCTCGACTTGGCGGCTTGCTACGAGTTGTGATCCGCGTCGAGCCCAGCTCCCTTGCCGGGGGCTCCTCGCGTGCTCAGCTCGAGCGCTGGATCCGGCAGATCTCCCGCCAAGAACGGGTCGCGATCGCGCCGGTCCTTGCCGTTGCCGAAGTCGGCCTCGCCGACCTGTCGGCCCAGGTCGAGGCCCGGCGACTGGCGGCGCACGCGGGCGGCGGCGGCGTCTTCGCCGGAGCAGCTGCGGGGGCCGGGGCGGCCGGCGCGGTTCGCGGGGCCGCCGGAACCGGGGCGGCCGATGCCGCTCGGTTTCCAGCGATCGAAACGTTCAGCGGGCAATCGTTACCTTGCTGAAACACGCGCCGCGTTCTTGTAGGGGTGTCACAAAGGAGCACCCGATGAACCTCACCCCCGTCGTCGCCCGTCTGACCTCCTTGCCCGCGAACCTGTGGCGGACCGCCGCTCCCCTCGCGTTGGCCCTCGCCTGGACCACCCCCGCGCTGGCCGGCTTCGGCGGCAGTGGCGGGGAGGGCGGAGAGTGTCCCCCCGAGTGCATGTGCACGGGCCTCGATTGCCCCGAGGTGCACGTGGACTGCTCGGGCTGTGCGTTCGGTGGTGGCGAAGGCGAAGGCGGCGGGGTCGGCGGGGGCGACGACGAATGCATCCAAAAGGATGGTCGCCCGTGTAACTACGGATATTCCACCGTGATTGAAGAATTCGCTACGGGCCTCGACCCGCTGTGGTGTGAGACGCACTACCCAACACCAGAAGACCAGCTCTGCGCGCTCGGCTACTACTACATGTTGGCCGCGTGCACGGGCGAGGTCCCGCTTCCGGGGGGCATCGGCGAGTTCAAGGAGGGCGTCGACTTCGGCGTCTTGATCGAAGAAATCCTGGATCTCATCAAGCAATTCAACAAGGTGCCGACGTTCGACGACCTGTGGACGCTGCCCTCGATCCAGGTCCTCTGGGAATCGCTCAAATGCAATGAATGCGTCTGGGCGGCGGACGCCTGGGCCGGGGAGTTCTGTCCGGTGGTCCTCGGAACTTCGCCGGTCTGGGGTAACAACACCTCGGAGGTCTGTATCGAGGCCACGACCAATGGTGGATTGTTCGAGTGGCATGAGGAAAGGATCGGGAACCTCATCACCTGCCAGCTGATGTGATCCCCCGCGGCCGGCTCGCTTGCCTCTCCCGTGGTGGGGAAGTAGCCTCGACGGGGGGCTGGGGTGGCCGAGGATCTGCGAGTCTGGCTGATCGCCGAGGGGAGCGCCGCCGGGGGCACCTCGCGTGCCCTGCTCGAGCGCCGGATCCGGGAGATCTCCCGCCAGGAACGCATCACGACGTCGTCGACGCTCGCCACCGCCGACGTCCTCCTCGCCGACCACGCGACGCAGGCCGACGCGCGGCGACTGGCAGCGCAGCAGGCGCTGCCGCTCGTGTGGTGGATCGCCACCGAGTCCGAGCAGGTGCCGGAAGGCGAGCCGTTCGTGGGGGCGACGGCCAGCGGCGCGGAGCTCGCCGCCCGGCTTCGGGCAGCCGTCGCAGAGTTCCGACTGCTGTCGATCCGTATCGGCGAAGTCGCGATCGATCTGTCGAAGCGGCTCGTGACGCGGCCAGAAGGCGAAGAGGCGCTCACCGCCACCGAGGCGGGCCTGCTCCGCGAGCTGATCCACGCCGAGGGACGCGTCGTGCCCCGTGACCAGCTGCTCCGCCGGGTGTGGGGCTACCGACCCACCGTCCAGACCCGCGCGCTCGACATCGCGCTCGTCCGACTGAGGGCCAAGGTCGAGCCCGACCCGGCTCACCCGCGGTGGATCCTCACCCTGCGCGGCCAGGGCTACCGAGCCGCACTCGAAGGCGTGGAGCGCACGTACCGGGGCCAGGCGACCCTCGATGCGACGTCGGTCGAGGCCCCATTCCCCGATCCGGGCTCGCCGTTTTTCGGACGTGCTGAGGAGCTGCGGGTGCTCGCCACCTGGCTGGCGCCGCCCGGCGCGGTGATCCACGTGGTCGCCCTACCCGGCATGGGCCGCGCCCGCCTGGCCGCGCAGGCGCTCCTGGCCAGCGGGCTCGGGGTCTGGCGTCTGACCACGGGATCGGAGCGCCCGCCGCTGCAGCACCAGTTGATCCGCGCCGCCCAGCTCGGACCCAAGGCCACCACAGAAGAGGCGCTCGCCGCGGCGAACGCGCGGGGGGAGCTGGCGCTGTGGATCTCCGCAGAGGGCGAGGACGCCTCCCTGGCACCCTTTGTCGCGGCCGTGCGCGCGGCAGCCCCTGCGGCGCGAGTCTTGGTGACCTCGGACGCGCCGGCCGCGCTGCCGGGCGTCCGGCGTCTGGCGCTGCACGGGCTGGACGAGGATGCGGCGATCGCGCTCCTCAGCGCAGGTTGGCTGGCCGTCGATCCCCTGGCCATCCCGACCGACACCGAGCGCCAGTCCATTCGCTCGCTCGCTCGACTGGCCGACGGGATGCCGCTTGCGTTGGAGATCCTCTCGGCCCAATTCATGACCCGCACCCCCACCGAGCTCGCGCAGGAGCTCAGCTCGGGCCTCGGTGCCCCGGTAGGAGATCGGCTCGGGCCCCTGCTCGCCCGCACCCTGGGCACGCTCTCCGACGAACAGCGCTTGGCGCTGAAGGTCCTCGCCCGCTTCGACGCGCCCATCTCGGCGGCCACCGCAGAAGCAGCCCTGAGCACCGCGTTTACGGGACCCGTCGCGGTCTCGCCCTCGTTCATCGACGCGCTGCTGCACAGCCTGATCGGGCGTGCGCTCGTGCAGAGGCGAACGGGCCCCGGGGGCACGCGCCTGAACGTCCCCCGGCCGGTGGGACGAACGGAGCGGACGGCCCACCCCCTCGCCGACCAGGCGTTCCTGGCCGGTAGCGCGCACTTCGGCATGCCCGAAAACCTGCAGCGGCTGTACGGACCCCGCGGCCCAGCGCTGCGCGCGGAGCTGATCGAGCTCGAGCCGGACCTCCGTCGGGCGGCCCAACTCGCCCGCGCGCAGGGCGGCGCCGCCCTCTCGCTGGGGCTCGCCTGTGTGCGCGCCCTCGCTCACCTGGCCAAGCGAGTGGGTCCCATCGGGAGCTACCCCGAGTTCGTCCAGAGTTGGGCCGACGAGCCCGCCCTGTCCGCGCTCGATCGAGCCGAGCTGTGTTGGATCCACACGGACCTCGCCCTGGAGGCAGGGCGCTCGCCCCCGCAGGGCGCACTCGATTCAGCGCTCGTTGTGGTGGAAGCCGCCGCCGCGGGGGCCCCCCACGCGATCGACCTCGCGACGAACCTCCGGTTGACGGAAGGCTACCTCGCGATGGCCCATCGCGACTCCCCACGGGCTTCGACCGCCGGGGCAGCCGCACAGCGGTGGTGCGAGGCCGGGGCGCGACCGGAAACCACCGCCTGGGTGTATGGCTTTTTGGCGACCGGCTACGCCAATCTGTCCGACACGGAGTTTGCGGTCCGCCTGAGGCGGTTCTGGGCGGAGCGCCAATCGGCCGGCGATGCCGTCACCCTCGGCCGCATCTCGCTGTCTCTCGCGCTGCCCCTCTGGCGGCAAGGCCGCGTGCAGGAGGCGCTGGAGGTGCTCCGCGGGGGGGTGGACGCGGCGCGAATCAACCTCGATCGTGGCCAGGAAGCGCTCGACCTCGGCAACGTCGCGATGTTGGAGCTGTTGGTGGACGAGGTCGACCTCGCGTTGGAGCACCAAGAACGCGCGCTGACGCTCATGCGGGAGATGGGTATCCGCCAGGGGCTGGTCGTGGATCTCGCCAACTACGCCGAGATCCTCCACGTTCGAGGCGACGACGAGGGCGCGAAGCGGGCGCTGGCGCAGGCGTTCGGAGAGCTCCCCACGGAGATCGCGCCCCGCTACCACATGATCGTTTACCGGACCGCGGTTCGCCTCGCGTTGGCCGAAGGAAAGTGGACGCTGGCCTTGGAGCAAGTGGAGAAAGGGCGCACCCTGGTGGACGTCAGCAGCACCGCGCTCGAATGGGAGTTGAGAGCGCAAGGCGCGCTCGCGAAGGCGGCTCTCGGACAGCCAGACCCAGAGCCGTTGACCCAGCTCCTCGGTGCAGTCGACCAGATCGAG
The DNA here is from genome assembly GCA_947490265.1 of Pseudomonadota bacterium. Lineage (GTDB taxonomy): Bacteria > Myxococcota_A > UBA796 > UBA796 > CANLGQ01. Next base: position 9,147 of record CANLGQ010000141.1, read on the forward strand.
GATGCGAACGCCTCGCTCCGGGTGGCCGGAATGGCGGCTATCCTCGCCGTTTGGTGCGACGACAGGAGCAAAGAAGCGCGGTCCTCGTTCGAACGACGAGCGGCGGCCTCGGAACCGAGTACGCGGCGAGACGTCAGGGCGATCCGCAGGGCGTTGGCCGGCCCCCCCCCGCACGCCGTGCGACCTGCTGTGACGGTCAGGGAGCAACCTCCGCTGGCGGCCGGGCGCGGGTGAGTAGCGCGGAGGCTCCGAAACGCTGACCGGCTGAGCTCCCTGGCACCCGGTAGGCCCGCAGGTCGAAGCGGAGCCAAGCCCTCTCCACCAGGCGGGCCGACACCGCGAACCCGCCGTGGTAGGCCGCCTCGAACGGCGGCACGTCGCCCCCCGGCCCGACGGCGCCGAGGGCCCCCAGGCCCGCCACGGCCCCCGCCCAGATCTCCTCGCCCGGTCCTCGGACGTGGACTTGCCCGCGGGCACCCACGAGGCCCGCGCCGCCCGCTGCCGTAGCGCCGTAGCCCAGGTCGAGCTCCGCCTCGACGCCGAGGAACTCGTGGGCGAACCCACTCGCCCGGGTGCCGACCAGCGGAGCGAGCTGAGCCGGCCGCACCAAGTCCCCGGGCTGAGCCAGCGGGTGGTCGCCCGCCGGGATGAACAACCCGACCCCTGCCCCGAGCTCGGGAGGCGCGGCCAGCGACGCCGCAGCCACCCAGGCCCAGATCATCGGGCTCCACCGTGGGTCGCCACGTACACGACTACTTGGGGCTGGGTGGCGGAGCCGGCGCGGGAGGAGCAGCCGGAGCGGGGGCAGCCGCGGGAGCCGGGGCGGCCGCCGGGGCGGCCGGCGGAGCCGCGGGAGCGGCCGGCGGGGCCGGGGGAGCGGCCGGCGCAGGCGGAGCCGCGGGGGCCGGTGCGGCC
>CANLGQ010000142.1 GCA_947490265.1 Pseudomonadota bacterium
CTGGTCAACATCTTCGGCGGGATCATGAAGTGCGACGTAATCGCCGAGGGCATCCTCGCGGCGGTGCGCGACGTCGGGCTCGCCGTTCCGCTGGTGGTGCGGCTCGCGGGAACGAACGTGGAGCTCGGTAGGGAGATCCTCAAGAAAAGCGGGCTGGCGATCACCCCGGTGGTCACGCTCGATGAAGCCGGCGACGCGATCGTCGCCGCGGTGCGGAGCTGACATGCCGATTCTCGTAAACAAGGACACCCGCGTCATCACCCAAGGGATCACCGGCTCGGCCGGGGCCTTCCACACCCGGGGAAGCCGGGCCTACGGGAGCAATTTCGTGGGTGGGGTGACGCCGGGAAAGGGCGGTCAGACCTTCGACGATCTGCCGATCTTCGACACCGTGGCCGACGCGCGGAAACAGACCGGCGCCAACGCCACGATGATTTTCGTGCCGCCGCCGTTCGCCGCTGACGCGATCCTCGAGGCGATCGACGCCGGGATCGAGCTGATCGTCGCGATCACCGAGGGGATCCCGGTTCGCGACATGCTGCCGGTCGCCCAGCGGTTGAAGACCAGCAACAGCCGGTTGATCGGCCCAAATTGCCCGGGCGTGATCACCCCCGGCCAGTGCAAGATCGGGATCATGCCCGGCCACATCCACACCCCGGGCACGGTGGGCGTGCTCTCCCGCTCCGGCACCTTGACCTACGAGGCGGTCGCGCAGCTGTCGGCCCAGGGGCTCGGCCAGTCCACCTGCGTGGGCATCGGAGGCGACCCGGTCATCGGCACCAAGTTCATCGACGTCCTGAAGCTGTTCGCGGCGGATCCCGGCACCGAGGCGGTCGTGATGATCGGGGAGATCGGGGGGACGGCGGAGGAGGAAGCGGCGGCCTGGATCCAGGAGAACTTGAAGAAGCCGGTGGTCAGCTTCATCGCCGGGGCCACCGCGCCGCCCGGGCGGCGAATGGGCCACGCGGGTGCCATCGTGTCGGGCGGGCAGGGGACGGCGGAGAGCAAGTTCCAGGCGTTGCAGCGCGCTGGGGTGCACATCGCGCGGTCTCCGGGAGAGATGGGCAAGCGGATGCGCGAGGCGCTCCGCTAGGCGCTCTGGCAAGCGATGGAGCGGGGGTCGGGTTACCGGGGCAACCCGTTGAGGGAGGAGGTTTCCCGTGGCGACCGAGCGCACCCTGTCGATCATCAAACCCGACGCGACCCGGAAGAACCTGGTCGGCAAGATCATTGCCCGCTTCGAAGAAGAGGGCCTCCGGATCGCTGCCGTCCGCAAGGTGCACCTCTCCCGGCCCGAGGCCGAAGGGTTTTACGCGGTGCACAGGGCGCGTCCGTTCTTCGGGGAGCTCGTGGAGTTCATGACGAGCGGCCCGTGTGTCCTGATGGTTCTCGAGGGAGAAGGAGCGGTTCTCAAGAATCGCGACCTCATGGGCGCGACCAATCCGGCCAACGCTGCCCCGGGCACGCTGCGGAAGCTCTACGCGGAAAGCATCGGGGAGAACGCCGTGCATGGCTCGGACAGCGTCGAGAACGCCGCGATCGAGGTCGCCTGGTTCTTCCGCGGTACCGAAGTGTTCTAGAGGGTAAGCTGAGCCCTCGGAGGTCCGATGGCCCGGATGGCGCCCCACCTGCAGCTCAGCCTGTCCCGCGAGCTGTGGAACGAGCTGTTGCGCGCCGCGCTGCCCGTGTCGCTCTCGGGCGGGCGGTTCGACCTGCTCCGCAACGCTCGGCGAGCGCTACTCCAGACCGGGGTGCGCGAGCGGGTCGCCGGGCTGCTCGAAGATCGGGCGCCGAAGCCGCTGGTGCTGGCGCGCGATCGGGCCCGCGCCCTGTGGCAGCGGCGCCGAGCCGGCGTGGTTCGGCGGGTCGACGAGGTCGTGCGCGTCGAAGGGGAGTGGAAGGTCGAGCTCGATGCGCTCGGGACCGAACTCCGGTACGGCCCCCAGCGGGTCGGGGCCGACGCCTACTTGCGGGCCACCGCGTCGGGAACGCTGTTTCTACTTCGGAAAAATGTCGAGATTCCCTTCCTCTTCGAGAAGCGAGTCGGCGCCTCGGTCACGCTCGGCGACATCCGGTACGACCCGGGGCACAAGGCGGTGATCGGCAGCCTGCGCGACCTCGAGGTGTTTCTGGGCGAGGGCGTGCTGCTCCAGCTTCTCTCGCGGGCGGCGGAGAAGGGCCTGGAGGGGCGCCTCTCGGAGGCGGTTGCGGACCCGATCCTCAAGCGCGAGCAGGTGGAGGACTTGGTCGGGCCGATGGGTGGGCCGCTCAAGCTGAAGATGGGCGTCGAGGACCTGGAGCTGGAGATCACCGAGCACGACATGACGTTAAAGGTGCGTTTCGGCTTCACCCAGAACCTGATCACCGACCGCGCGGACCTCGACTGATCACGGGGCGACCTCGAACCAGAACGGCACGGTGATCGGCGACTCCGGGGCCCCAGACCGCGCGAACTGAACCCACATCCGGTGGACGCCGGACTGGGTGAACGTGGCCTGGAAGGCGATGTCCGGCCCGTCGTACAGGTGCTGCATCTCCATGCCGGGGGCCATGTTGTCGATCCCGGTCCACGCATGGGTGTGGCCGGTGAACGCGAGGTCGGCGCTGACGAGCGCCGCATGGGCGTCGGCGCCGAGCCACGGCACGACATCGGTGATGTCGTCGCCCTCCGCTTCGGTGAACGTGACGGTCCACTGGGCCAGCGCGCCCACCCGCGGCTCCACGGTCCACGAGAGGGCCGCGTGGGTGTCGTCGACGGACGCCTCGGTCGAGAAGGTGGGGTTCGGCGCCGCCGCCATCTCCGGCGCGCCGCACGCCTCGATCCAGCCTTGGTTCTGCTGGTAGACGTTCTGATGGGCGTAGTCGGTGACGACCCGGTAGCTCCCCCCGAGCGGTAGACTCAGCGGGAAGTGAAAGGTGGCGCTCCGGAGGTCATCGGCGGTGATCTCGTAGTGGTCCTCGTGGTGCAAGTGCTGGAACGAGGCCAGGTCTTGGCTCACGAAGAGGGTGTGCAGCATGCGCTCGTGAGACTGTTGGAGGTCGGGCACCGGGCGCCCCAGCTGGTCGCGGATCTCCGTGGTGAATTCGACGGTTTCGCCGGGTACTGGGCACCCCTCGGGGACGAGGCCGTACCGCACGTCGTACCCGGTGACCGGCTCGGTTTCGCTCGGCGGGCCGGTGTCGTCGTTTGGCGCGCTGGCGCAGCCAAGGAGCGGAATCAGGATCAAAGGTCGCATTCTGCCGTAGCCAGGTGAAGGTAGAGGAAGTCGCCGGCGTAGGGCTCGAGTGGGGCGTGATCTGCGCGCGACAGCTCGACCTTCAGCTGGTACTCGCCATCCTCCCACCCCGAGATCTCGAGGTGCGGATCGGCGGACATCAGCGCGTCCTGCCCGTTGAGCATGCAGTCGATGTGCGCGCTGTCTTTTGGCAACGGATCGGGCGGATCGTACGGATCGACCAGGGTGATTCCGCGCACATCGAGCTCGACCACCAGCGGGGAGCCGCACACCCGGTCGCCCTCGACGGGAGATACGATCGCCACGAAGGGCAGGATGTCGTCGACCGGCGCGCAGGCCGGGAGGAGCAGAGCGAGCCACAACGGGGTCATGGCAGCATCAGGACGTAGGCCTTGCCCGCGTAGGGTCCGCCTTCGTCGTTGTGTTGGGCGCCGACGAGCAGCTCCGGGAGGCCATCGCCGTCGATGTCGCCGCCGCCGGCCAGGCCGATCCCCGCCCAGTCGTTCGGCCCTTCGCCCAGGAGGAGCAGCGGGGCGTCCCCCAGGGGATGCGTGCCGGGCGCGACAGGACCGAAAACGATGTAGATAATCCCAGAATCCGGCGCGCCCCCGTCCGCCTGGTACGCGCCGAAGGCGAGGTCGGGGTGGCCGTCGCCGTCGAGGTCGCCGGCCGGCGCCATCGTCGAGCCCGCGACATCGAGCGGGGACTGACCCTCGAACGTCGTTGCGAAGGAGGCGAGCGGCTGACTCGGGGCCTCTCCCTCGATGAGCCAGACGCGTCCGTTGGCCGCCATGTCCCCTGCCGCGAGGACCTCGGCGCGCCCGTCTCCGTCGAGGTCCCCGGCCCCGATCAGGTTGTCACCGGCGTATTCGAGCGTCGTGCCGCCGGTGTACTCCCGGTCGGCGTCGGACAGGTCCTGCGCGCCATCGGCCACGGGTCCGTAAAAAAGGGACACGAGACCGGCATCCGTGCCCGCCCGGTCGCTGCCGTTTACCCCGAGACCGAGGTCTGCGAGCCCGTCGCCGTTGGTGTCTCCGACGCCGCGGACCACGCTCCCGACGCCGTCTCCCTCCGGGGGCGCGCCGTGGAGGGGCGCGTCGAAGCCGTCGGGAGGGGGCGTGCTGACGAGCCCCGACCCGACGATCGCCGCATCGGCGGCGGCGAGGGATTGAACGCCGGCTTCGACCGGACCCCGAAACAGGTAGGCCTTTCCGCCGCCGGCCCCCCCGGCGTCGTTCTGCCAGGCGCCGAGCAGGACGTCTTCGAAGCCGTCGCCGTCGACGTCGCCGGCGAAGCTCGCGGCGGTTCCCGCCTGATCTCCGGCTGCCTCGCCGGTGAACACCGCATAGCCTCCCGCGAGGGCACCTCCGAAGAAGGGTGCAGCGAGGAGGTAGATCGCCCCGGCGTTCGGCCCGGCGTCGGATGCGGCGGTGGCCCCGACCAACACGTCGGGCTGGCCGTCGCCCGTCGCGTCGCCGCCCGCGGCCAGGGCGGTGCCCGCGAGATCTTGCGGGGAATCGGCGGTGTAGCACGCAAGCGCCGCGTCGGCGGGGGTCGCCGGACCGAGGTCGGGCCCGTAGAGGCAGAGCGGGCCCTTGTCGGCCATCACCGCCAGACTGGAGCGCCCGTCGCCAGTCAGGTCACCGGCGAAGGCGATCCCGTGCGCGAAGAACTGCAGCGGGTTGCCGAGGAGGGTGGGACCTTCGGCGTCGGCGAGCGAAGTCACGACCTGTGGCCGCGACGCCCCCGGCGCCGGGGCCGTGTCCTCGGCGGGCGGCGAACCGTGGCACGCGATCAGGGTGGCGAACATAGGCAAGGCTAGCCTGCCGGAGCGCGCGCCGCAGGGTACATCGGCAGCGGGAGGCAACGTGCAGCGGAGTGTCGTGTTCCTCGGGCTCCTCGCAGCGGGCTGCCCCACCCCTGAACCGGTGGAAACCGTCTATCACCCTTCGGTATCGTTCCTCTCCCCCTCGGCCGACACCACGGTCCCCGCCGGCGACATCGCCGTGTCGATCGTGGTGGCGGACTTCGTGCTGGCGCAACCCGCCACCTTGTCGCATTGGCGGCCGGTCTCCCCGCTGTGGTTGTTCGTCCCGGAGGCGGAGGCGCACAACGGAGACGGCGCGCCGCGGGGCTACGCGGTCTTGCGGGTCGATGGTTCGTATCAGGCCGACCTGCGCTCGGTTCAGTACACCCTCACCGGGGTCGCGGCCGGACCGCACACCCTCGACGTCGAGTTGCTGTTCGAAGACGGCGACGCATTCGACCCACCGGTCACTGCGTCGGTGGGGTTCGTCGCCGAGTAGGTCGGGCGTGGGCGGCACAGGATTCGAACCTGCGACTTCCACCGTGTGAAGGTGGCACTCTCCCGCTGAGTTAGCCGCCCGAGCGCAGGCCCTGTATGTGCGGATCGCACTGGCGTCAAGACGATGCGCGGAGTGGCGCCATCGGGTAGGTTCGGTGGGCATGGTTCCGACCGACTACCAGCTCGATGCCGTCGCCGCGCGCCTCGTCGAGCGGCTCGAGGGGTCGCGCCGCTCGTGGTCCGACGCGGTCCTCGACGGCGAAGTGCGTCGGGTGGCCGAGGAACATGTCGCGCATGTCATCGGCGACCTCGGCTCGGTGCTGCCCGACGCCCTGGCCCACGGCGCGTTTCTGCGGCGGGAGATCTTCGCGACGGTCGTCCCACGGTACGTTGAGCTGGCGCGGCGGTTCAATGCCACAGAACGAGCCAATTATGGCTTTGGTCGATGGGCTGAGCCGATTGGGCGCCTCGCGGTCGGGGCCTCCGGCCTCGTGTTCCTGTGGCTGGTCGTCCTTCGCTTCCTCTGGAATCCCGAGGTTTGGCCGCTCATCCCACTGGTCCTATCGATGCCCGCTTGGCCCGATCTCGCTGGGCTGCTCTTTCGTCGCCGGGCCACCGCCCAACTCCAGACGCTTATCGACGACCTTGGGAAAGTTCAGGCCCAGGCTTCGGTGTATGCTCCCGGCGCGGCCTCGGCGGTCGACTCTCCTGAGGAGGTCGAGCGCGCGCGGCGCGCGCTGGCCGCAAGCCGCCGCTCGGAGTTGTAATGGCGAGTTCCAACCTGGCTAGTCGACTGCGCGTTCCCACGATCGCCGCGGCAGGACTTCCTTTCGGCCTCCTGGCCATGGTGCTGTTCGCTTTGTGCGCCGGCATCGCTGGCTGGTTCACGACCACCGCGACCATCGCCCCCGACGAGTTCGGGGTGCGGCAGGTGTACCTGGGACCAGGAAAAGGAGTTCAGCACGAGGTCTATGGCCCGGGAACGCACCTGGTGGTTCCGGGGTACGAGCGGATGCACCTGTTCCCGCGCGACCTCCAGGTGCTCGACATCAACGACGAGGAGGTCGAGTGGGTGAAGGGGGGCGGCCGCTTCCCGGAGGATTATGTTGTTGCACCCTCGATTCGCATCCAGACCTCCGAGGGGTACCAGGTCAAGGTCGACATCACGGTGACGTACCGCGTCGTCGACCCCTACATCGTGCTCACCAAGGTGGGTGCCGGGCGGATCTACGAGACGAAAATCGTGCAGCGGGGCGCCGATCAGATCCTGCGGCAGTACCTGGGGCGCCTCGACGCCGAGGATTTCTACAACGAGACGAAGCGCATCAGCGCCGCCGAAGCCGCTCGAAAGGAGATGCAACGGGAAATGGCCGAATGGGGTGTACAAGTCTGGGGCGTGCTCGTGCGGGGCTACACCTACGACGAGCGCTACCAGGGCGCGATCGAGCAGCGCAAGATCCAGGACCAGAACGTCTTCAAGAACCAGGCCGAGGCGGTCTCGGCCTCCCGCGAGGCGGAGAAAAACCGGGTGATCGCCGAGGGCCAGGCCCACATCGCCGTCGAGCAGGAGCGGGGCCGCGCGGAGGTGCGCAAGATCAACGCCGATGCCGACCTGTACTACCGAACCAAGGTTGCGGAGGGCCAACTCAAGGTGAAGCTCGCGGAGGCGGAGGGGACGAAGCTCGAAAACGCTGCCTTGGAGCAGGCCGGCGCGTCCAATATTGTGGGCCTGGAGATGGCCGCTGCGCTCGACGGCACCCAGGTGATCGTGATCCCGACCAACGGGCCGGGGGGCATGAACCCCCTCGACCTCGAGTCGATGCTGGGAGGTTGGTGATGAGAGCGACCGCCGTTTGTCTCCTCGCCGGCCTCACGCTCGGCTGTTCCGCTTCCACGGAATCGACCGAGATTGGCGTTCGGACGGTCAACGTAAGCCTGTTGGGTGGAAACGGCGTGATGGCCGACATCTACCCGCAGGGCGGAACTTACTTCTTTCTCCGCACGTTCTCGGACTGGTCGGTCTACAACGTCGGGCTCCAGAACCTGCTGATGCGCCGGGCGGTCAGCGAGGGGGATCGCGCCACCGACGACGCAGTCAAATTCAAGACGATCGACGGGAACGACATCTCGGTCGACGTCACGGTGGCGTGGAGCATCGACCCGGCACGGGCGCCCTACATCCTCCAGTTCGTGGGCTCCGAGAACTCCGAGGTCGAGGACAAGCTGGTCCGACCCGTGTCGCGCACCATTGTTCGCGACGTCCTGAACCAGCTCACTTCGGAGGAATACTACCAGGCAGACCGGCGCTTTCAGATGGCCGCCGAGGCGCAGGTGCGGCTCAACAGGGTGCTCGAGCCGGAGGGGATCCACATCGAGCAGGTGCTACTCGGAGAGCACAAGTTCAACGACACCTATGAGGGGATCATCCGAGACAAGAAGGTGGCGGAGCAGGAGGCGGCTCGCCTCCTGTCCGAGACCGAGGCGGCCGGCGCGGAGATGAAGCGCGACCTCGAGATCGCGAAGGGCGAGGTCAGCAAGACGATCGAGCAGGCGAAAGGCGAACAGGCCAAGCGAACGCTCGAGGCCGACGCGATCTTGTTCGAACGGGAGCGGCAGGCCCAGGCGATCTTGACGGAGAAGAAGGCGAACGCCGAAGGTCTCCTCGCCCGCGGTCGGGCCATGGGCGGCTCGGGTGGACGGAACATGGTCAAGCTCAAGGTCGCAGAGTCCCTGAAGGGCAAGAAGATCCTGTTCGTTCCGGCGGGTGGGATGGACCTTCGCACCACGGACATGAACGCGCTGTTGTCGGCCTACGGGATCCAGGCGGCTCGGTCGGCGGCCCAGACGCCGCCGTGAAACGGGGGTATTCGGCGCTGGCCCTCGTCCTGCTGATCGCGGTGATGGTGTGGTGGAGCCGACTGAACCTCGACGGCACTCTGGGTTGGCGCGACCTCGTCGACCATCCCGAGCGGCGGGATGGCGAAGCGGTGATCCTCTCGCTCGTGACGGTCGGGCCGGTCCTCGCGGCGGATCGCTATGTGGTCTTCCACGGGTCGCTGCCGATCGAGGTCCAGGCACCGGCCGCGGAGGTGTCGCGCGGGGAGGACGTCACCGTCGGGGGCACGTTTTCGGCCGCGGAGCGCGTCGTCGTGGCCCAATGGGTGGAGCACCGGCCCGACCGCACGGGAAAAAAAGTCCTCGGCCTGCTCGCGATCCTCGTGCTCGGCGTGCTGCTGCCCGCCTGCTGGCGTCTCGGGCCAGAAGGCCTGGAATCGCGTGGCTGATCTGGTCACCCACCTCGCGACCGCGCTCCTCCCCGGTGCGCTGGTGGGACGTCGCATTGCCGCAGTGGCGCTCGGCACGGCGCTGCCCGACCTCGGTGCCCGGGTGGCGCCCATGGCGCTCGAGGCCCTCCAGCAGCGCGGCTTGCCCGTCCCGGACGGATTGATCCTCGCGTTCGGCGTCCTGCACGAGCCGCTTCCGCTGGTGCTCCTGTGCGCGGTCCTCGCTGGCGCCTTCGCCCCGGGGGTGCGGGTCCCCACCCTGCTCGGGCTGTGGCTCGGGTGTGGGATCCACCTCGCCCTCGACGTGACCCAGGATCACCATGGGCAGGGCTACTTCCTGCTCGCCCCGTTCCATCTCGGGCGGTACGAGCTCGGCTGGATCGGCTCCGAGGCGACGGTGGACTGGGCTCCGGGGCTGGCGATCGCCACTGCGGCGGCGTGGCTTGCCCGGTGGGCGTGGCTTCGAAAGCGCGGTTAAGCGAGGGCAGGAGGCGGTGATGCACGACGACGAGGTCACCCGGGCGATGTCGCCGAGCGCCTCGGGCGGGCCCGCCAGCGCCGCAGCGAGAACTGACGGCGGGCGACCGACGGCGACGGCGGTCGCGCCGCGCGTGTCGGCTACTGGCCCACCGCGGTCCCCACCCTGGGGACCCAGCCGACTCCAGCTCGCGACCCGCGCGTCGGCTCCAACGCACCGGGCGCCCCCGAATTTGGCCCTTCGGATTGACACTGACGGCGAGGCATGAGCTACTTCGTCTGCCTGCACCTGTGGGCTGGAGGAATCCCATGATGACCCGGGCCCTGTTTGCGCTAGTTCTTGCATTTTCCGTGGCGTGCTCAAGCGACGACGCCGCCACCGACACGGCCGCCGCGACCGACTCGACTGCCACGGACGGCACCCCCAGCTGTACCCCCGTCAGCGTGACCTGCGCCGACTTCTGCACGGCGTCGATGGCTACCTGCGCTGCCAATTTCGCCGATCAAGCGGCCTGCGAAACCGAGTGCGGTGCCTGGGACGCCGGCTGCGTCGAAGACACCTCCGGCGACACGCTCGGCTGCCGCGACTACCACCTCGGTGCGGCGGGCGGAACGGCGGCCACCGCGACGGGCACGCACTGCCCGCACGCCGGTGCCGACGGTGGCGGCATCTGTATCTGAGGCAAGCGCCGCCGC
>CANLGQ010000143.1 GCA_947490265.1 Pseudomonadota bacterium
GCTTCGAAGCGCGTTTGGGGATCCGCAGCCGCGCGCGCACACGCCCGCAGTAGCCAATCGCGCGCAGTCGCGAATTCGTCGGCGGTGATCCCCTCCCGAGCGAACCCCTCGAGTTCCCGAAGCGTCGTCCCCACGGCTGCCGACGCGCTCCCCTCCGGAACCGCCGCCAACTGCACCGACCAATACGGATGCCGCCAATTCGCGCCCCCGAGCCAGTCGCACTCCGGCCCAGGAAGCGGGCACGCCCGGTTGCCGATGCTCGACACGGGCTGCCCCCGGAGTGCGCGGTCGAGGCGAGAGAACGGCGCATCCGCACCCAGTGCCGCGAACCCGACGACAACCGCAGGCCAGTCCGCGTCGCGCGGGCTGAGTCCCCAGGCAGCGCCGAGGGAAACCGCCGGGCTCATGGTGCTGCTCCCCACCGCGGTGAGCCGGGGCGCCGCGTCGCGAAGCGGGTGCACGAGCGCCAGATCCGGCGCCATTCGCACCGGCAAGTCTTCCAGGCGCGCGGTCAGCACGTTGACCACTTCGGCGGCCTCGGTACCCGAGACCCCGACGGTCACGGTGCTTCGCACCCAATGGGCGCGATGGAAGGCTGCGACGCGAGCCGGATCGAACAAGCCCACCGTCCCAACCCGTCCCGTCGGAGCGTGCCCATAGGGGTGCGCTTCATAGACAACCGCCTCGAGGGCAGCAATTCCCAATTCGTCCGCATCTTCGTCGATCGCCGTGAGGTCGACAACCGCCTGTTGTGCGGCTGCGGCGACCCCGGCCGCGTCCAAGACTGGGCGAGCCAGCACATCGCCGAGCCAGTCCGCGCACGCGAGCGCCTGGCCCGCAGGGCAGTCCACCGCCAAGCGCACCCACTCGCGATCCACCCCCACCCGGATCTCAGGGTACTGGCCGGCGGCCGCGCGGGCCGTCACGCTGGCCAGCCCCTCGCTGCCCGGCGGATCCCAGGCCGAGCCCGCCCGGACGCGGGCCGAAAGGAGGAGCGGGCCCTCCGCCGCGATCGCGACCACCACCGACGGCTCGGACGCACGGCGGGCGGGCGCGACGCCCGGGTCGAGTCGCGGCGCACAACCTGCAACGAACACTGCAAACCATCGCGTCATCGCCCCGCTCCGCCGGACCCGCCAAGGATAACGCGCATGCGCCGAGGTCGCGGACGGGTGACAGAGAGGGCGGAGTCGCACGTGTTCGGGGTCATCGCCTTCCAGACCACCGGATATTGGAGCTTCGCACTCGCGTGCGCGAGCTGTGGGATTGTGCTGCCACTGCCGGAAGACGTCCCGCTCATCTGGGCAGGCATGCAGATCGCCACCGGGCAGTGGCGCTGGATCCCCACGCTTACCGCCGCCTTGGTGGGTGTGCAGACCCGAGACTGGCTCGCCTGGGGTTTCGGGCGCGCGCTCGGGGAAGCGGTCCTCGACTCCGCGTGGCTCACCCGCTTGTTTGGTCGGCGCCGGCTCGCCCACTCGCAGCGCCTGGTGCGGGATCACGGGGCAATCGCCGTCCTGTTCGGCCGGTTCTTCATCGGATTCCGCACCCCGGTGTTTCTCGTGGCGGGCGCGATGCGCATTCCCTTCCGGCAGTTCGCCAGGTGGGACGCGATTGGCCTTCTGCTGACCGTCCCCGCGGTGATCGCCCTGGGATTCGCCCTGGGGCAACCTCTCCTCGACGCCGCCCACTGGGCCATGGAACGCGCCCGATTCGTGGCCGTCGCGGTCGGACTTGCCGCGGTGGCTTGGCTGTGGTGGCAAGCGCGCCAACGCGCTGTCCGCACCGGCATGCGAAACGAAGCGCCCTGAAGCGGCTCTGCGCCAGCCGGGGTTACCGCCCTGGGTTCCGTCGGGTGGTGCAGCAGGATCCGCATCGCCACGCCCGGCGTTCGCTGGAGACCGGGTTGTCGGCGACAGGAGCCTGGGCCAACCCTACGGCGCCTCACTCCTTACGGGAGCAGACGGAGTTTCGGCCCTCCCCCGGTGGGACCCGCCTGCGGTGCCGGCTCGGACTCGGGGAGAAACGGAAAGAACACCACCTGTTTCACCGATGACCACGGGAACCGACAGTCGTACACCGCGTCGAAGGAAAGGGAAAGTGAGATTCCAACAGGGTCATACCGCGGGGCGTTGTACTTGTGGTAGGCCGCGTCGAGCTTGACCGGGAGGTCCCGGCCCCGGTACTGGGCGAGGACCGACGCGGGAACCTTGCTCTCCCCAAGCTGGGCACCATCCACCAGAAACAGGAAGTCGCACCCGAGCGAGAAGGCGATCCGGAAGAGCTGCTCCGGCTGGTTTCCCCACGGGTCGACCTGAGGATGCGCAGGCTCCTCCGCCCCAGCAACACGAAGCAGCGGCGTTGGTTCGGGATCAGGGATCTCCCCGGCCGCCATGAGTTCGGCTGGCGTGAGCTCGAGCGAGCGCGTGATGGCGAGGAGCTCGTCCACCAGCATCGGCTCCGCCCCGGTGAGGACCCGGCGGAGGTGCGCGCGATCCAGGCCCGCGGCCGCGGCCACCTTCGCAGTGTTCAAGTGCTTCTCTTCGAACTTCTTGCGAAGCCAAGCCAGGAGCGGTTCACTCGGTCGCGGCATGGGTCCCCCGAGGGCGATGGATAGCACACCGAAACCCGGTCTACACTGTGGGTCGAAGAGGTCGGGGTGGCGAGCAGCTGGGTGGGGATCCTCGCGATCGCGGGAGTAGCGATCGGCCTCGGCGCTGCGATCCGAGGCGCCGGCGCCCTCCGACGCCGGCGTGGAACGCGGCGGATCCCTCCGGCCTTGCGCACGCGTCAGGCGCAGCGAATTCGCGTGCGGGTCGAAGTCGACGCCAGTTCGGTGCTGCCTGGCATGAACGCTGCCCGTCGCAACGTCACGACCGCAGATCTGGCCCTGTCCGAGGCGCGCATGGTGCTCTCGTCAGAGCGCGGCGTGCTGCTCGACCTCACCGCCGGACGCAGTCGCCCGCTGCGCGCGGCCCGCTGTACCGGCCCAGGCAGACTCGTCCTCGAGGGCGATGCACCCAGGATGAACGGCGAAGTTGGCCAGTTTCGCATCGAGCTGGCCATCGACCATGCGGAGGCCTGGGCGTCGGATCTCCGGAGATACGTGTCGCCCACGCCATCTGAAGCGGGTGCACCGCGGCCGTGACTTTGGCGAGCGCACCGTTGAGGCTGGCCTCGGCCGACCCAATCCCCGACGCGGACTCAGAGTCGTCCATCGTCCCTTCGATCTTGCCGTTCTAGCCGGTCCTTCTGGCTCGTGGGAGGCGCAGCGAATTGACGACCGCGGCGAACGACTTTGACCGTTGCGATCGGTCCTGGTTCTGCAGCAAAAACCGCTCGACAACTGCCAATCGGTGACCATGATCGGACAGCGGAGGCAGCAATGCGGTCCCCTCGTCAGTGGTTCCTTGAGGAGCAGGGTTCAACGGCCATCGAGTATGGCTTGCTCGTCACAGTCTTCGCGTTCGCCTGTCTCGTCGGCTACATGAGCCTGAGCACCTCGGTTGTCGAGCTCTTTGGCGGCGTTGCGACCGCCATGCCGGCTCCGGCGGCGCCGTAGCAACTTGGGCTTCGGCCGCTCCCGGCGGAACCCGAGGCCGCGCGAAGCGGAGGTTCGGACGACTAATTGATCATCACGGCTGCGGCCGTGACCTTGGCGAGCGCACCGCCTTGGAGAGTGGCCGTGGCGCCGCCCTTGAACATCGCCGTCGTGCCGCCCTCGACCGTCGCCTGGACGCTTCCCTTCGCCGTGAGGTTGATGCTGGCCTCGGCCGACCAATTCATCGACGCGGTCTCAGAGATGTCCATCGTGGCTTCGACCTTGTAATTCTGGCCGGCCTTGTGAGCGGTGTCCATCACCGACTCCCCCTCGATGTTCTTCCCGGCCTTCCACTGAATGTTCTCCCCCGCCTCCAGGATGAGGTTCTTGGCGCAGCGGATGTTGATGTCGCCGGTCGCGTTGGTGAGGAGAATTCGGCTTTCCTTCGAGTCGAACACAAAGGCGAGGTTGTGCTCCTTGTCCCAAATCTGCACACTCTCGGCGCTGGGCGTGTCGTCGAAGACGAACAGGTGTCCCGACCGCGACTTCCAGAACCGCCGATCGTTGTTCTGGAGGTCCTTGCTCCCGTCGGTGAAGGTGTCGGACGAGAGGGACATCGCGTGGGTCGCGCCAGGGCCCGGGAGGCCATCTTTGGCCTCGGCAGGCGGCTTGTCGCTGCCATTCCAGAATTGGCCCATGATCACGCCGCAGTCGATGTTGCCCTGCATGAACATGACCAGGACCTCGTCCTGCTTCTCCGGAAGCGCGTAGAGACCGCGCTCAATCCCAGCGTTCGGCGATATCTGCCGAATCCAGAACGAGAGCGGCTCTTCGTGCAAAACCGGGAAGGAGACGCGGATCCGGGCGAGCTCGTCAGGGTCGACGTTCTCCTCTACAATGCCCACCACAGGGAAGGGTTGAAGCCCAGAATGGGGCCGCCCACCGGCATCGGTCACCTTCGGCATAGCAAAGGCCTCCAAAAAAAAGAGCACAAGAAGGATCAGTGACCACAGTGTACCGAGCGGAACCCGGAGGCGTCAAGCCCGAGAGCTGGTTCCGGGCTACCCTTCGAGCATGCCCTACGCGACCAGTGGACCCGCCGCGGTGCTCGCCACCGGAACGGTCACGACGTTCAGCGGGTTCCCCCTCGTGGTGGGGATCGAGAAGCCGCACCCCCTCGAGGTCGAGTTCCGGTTCACGAGCGATCCGGCGGTCCCCGACGTAGCGATCCTGCCGATCAGCCAGGAACACTCCCGGATCGTCTGGAATCTTGTCAACTTTGACAGTGCCGACGGACGGGGGAGCGCGGAACCGGCCCTTCTCCTCGAGGCGGAGACGTACCGCATTTACCTTCATTTTCGCGTGTTCCGTTACGGCCGTACGCGCGATCGAACCGTCCACTACACGTTCTTCGAGGTCGGCATCGGCGCTGCGGGATGGTAGGATCACTCACCGCCCCTCCGCCCTTCCCTCCCCCTTTGCCCCATGTGCAGACTATTCGGCTTCCGAAGCGCTGTCCCGTCCCGGGCCCACCGGTCTCTTCTCGAGGCCGAGAACGCGCTGTCCGATCAGGCGCGCGGTCATCCCGACGGGTGGGGCATCGGCTGGTTCATCGACGACGACGCCTATCTGGTGAAGTCGAGCACGCCGGCGCACATCTGCCCCCGTTTCAAAGAGATGTCCGACCGATTGAGCTCGCACACCTTTGTGGTGCACGTCCGTCGGGCGACCGTGGGCGGCATCGACCCCCTGAATGCTCACCCGTTCCGGTTCGGGCGGTGGTTGTTCGCACACAATGGCACGGTTCACGGGTTCGATCGCCTGCGACCGTGGATGCTGGAGCGGACCTCGGCAAAGCTGAGAATGAGCACCCTCGGGGACACCGACAGCGAGCACTTGTTCGCGTTCGTGCTGAGCCAGCTCGAACGGGCCGGGGTGGATCCGAGCGGGCGGAACCCCGCTGAGGCGCGCGCCGTCGCCGGAGCGCTGCGCACCGGCCTGCTCACCCTGGCCGCCGAGGCGCGCCGAATCGGCGTCGACCGCCCCACCACGAACGTGATCCTGACCGACGGTCGGGTCTTCCTGGCCCACCGCAGCGGCATCGACCTGTACTTTTCCAGTCAGAAGCGCCATTGCGCCGACGCGTCGAGCTGCCCCGTTCCCGACAAGGTCTGCCTTGGGCCGGGGGTGTCGCCCACCGGTCGCGTCAACCACCTCCTGGTGGCCAGCGAGCCGATCGGCGCCGACAACGTGTGGAGCCTCATGGACGATGGCTCGACCGTGGCGCTCGACGCCGATTTCCACCGCGTGGTCCTGCCAGCCCACGCCGGAGCAGGATAGGGCGAGGCCGCTAACCGGAGGCCGCTTGCCCGACTCCCCCGACGAGCTCGCCGCGCTGCTCGCCCGTCCGCCCTCCGCGACCCGGCGGCCGACCGTCGCCGCGCTCGAGGATCGGCTTTTCCAGCCCATCCCCGTGCTGGATCACGGCTTTGTACGGCTCGTGGACTACATGGGTGACGACGCGGCGATTGTCCAGGCAGCCCGGGTATCCTACGGCGCTGGAACGAAGGCGGTGCGCGACGACCGGGGCCTGATCCGGTACCTCATGCGGCACCGGCACACGACGCCCTTCGAGATGTGTGAGATCAAACTGCACATCAAGCTCCCGATCTTCGTGGCCCGACAGTGGATCCGACACCGCACGGCGAGCGTGAACGAGTACTCAGCGCGCTACTCGATCCTCGATCGGGAGTTCTACCTGCCGAGCCCGGGTGATCTCGCCGTCCAGTCCTCCACCAATCGGCAGGGTCGCGACCAGCCCCTGGATCCAGACCAGGCTGCCGCCGTGCTCGACCTCCTCCGCGACGATGCGGTGCAAGTTTATTCCCATTACGAGCAGCTTCTCAACGATCAGGGCGACGGCACGCCGGTCGACCCCGCGGCCCCGCGCCTGGCCCGGGAGCTGGCCCGGATGAACCTGACCCTCGGGTGGTACACGCAGTGGTACTGGAAGATCAACCTTCACAACCTGTTCCACTTCCTCTCGCTGCGGATCGACCCGCACGCCCAGCATGAGATCCGCGTCTATGCCGAGGCGATCGCCGATCTCACCCGAGCCTGGGCGCCGGCCGCCTTCGAAGCCTTCGAGGACTATCGGCAGCACGCCGCGTTTCTCTCCCGCGAGGAGCTGAGCATCGTCCGCGCAGTGGTCGCGGGCTCGTCACTGGAGGTCGAGATTGAGCGTTCTCGGCTTTCCGCGAGGGAAAAACGCGAGCTGCGCGACAAGCTCTGCTCCCCATCATAGGGGGCCCCACCGGGAGGCCCCATGTTCGACGTCGCCGCCGTGAAGCGCCTGTACGCAACCTTCGACAGTCGGCATGCGCTGGCCCGCGAGCGGCTCGGGCGACCCCTCACCCTGGCCGAAAAGATCCTGTGGGGTCACCTCGCCGACCCCGCGAACGCGGAGTGGTCCCGCGGAAAGTCGTACCTCTACCTCCACCCCGACCGGGTCGCGCTCCAGGACGCCACGGCGCAGATGGCGATCCTCCAATTCATGCTCGCAAACCGCGACGACGTCGCCGTCCCGACGACGATCCACTGCGACCACCTCATCCAGGCTCACCACGGAGCCTCAGCCGATCTCGTGACCGCCAACACCGAGAACGCCGAGGTCTTCGAGTTCCTGCGAACCGCCGGTGCGCGGTATGGCATGGGGTTCTGGAAGCCCGGAGCCGGCATCATTCACCAAGTTGTCCTCGAAAACTACGCTTTTCCTGGCGGTTTGATGATCGGAACCGACAGCCATACGCCCAATGCCGGCGGGCTCGGCATGGCGGCCATCGGGGTGGGCGGCGCGGATGCGGTCGACGTGATGGTCGGGATGCCCTGGGAGCTGCTCTGCCCGACCCTGATCGGCGTTCGCCTGACCGGAACGCTGTCGGGCTGGGCAGCAGCGAAAGACGTGATCCTGAAGGTGCTCGATCTGCTCACGGTCGCAGGGGGAACGAACGCGATCATCGAGTACTTCGGCCCCGGCGCCGAGAGCCTCAGCGCCACCGGGAAGGCGACGATCACCAACATGGGCGCCGAACTCGGCGCCACCACCTCGATCTTCGCCTACGACACCCAGATCGGTCGCTACCTCCGGCACACCGACCGCGCCGCGGTGGCAGACCTCGCCGACCTGCATGCCGCTTCTCTCCGCGCGGATCCCGAGGTGTACGCCAACCCAGAGCGGTTCTACGACCGCGTGGTGGAGATCGATCTCGACACGCTCGAGCCGCATGTCGTGGGGCCGTTCACCCCCGACCTCGCCCGCCCCATCGGCAAGCTGAAAGACGATGCGATCCAACACGACTATCCGCTGACGCTCACCAGCACGCTGATCGGCTCCTGCACGAACTCCTCGTACGAGGACATGTCCCGCGCGGCGGACATCGCGCGACAGGCGGCCGCCGCCGGCCTGAAGGCCAAGGTACCCCTCCTGGTGAGCCCCGGCTCCGACCGCATCTTCGAGACGATCAAGCGCGACGGCCAGATGGCCGCCCTGGAGTCGGCGGGCGCGGTGGTGCTCGCCAACGCTTGCGGACCGTGCATCGGCCAGTGGAAGCGCGACGACGTGGCAAAGGGAACGCGAAACTCGATCATCACGTCGTTCAACCGAAACTTCAAGGCGCGGAACGACAGCAACCCCTCGACCTTCGCGTTCATCGGATCTCCGGAGATCACCACCGCTCTGGCGTTCGCCGGTCGGATCGACTTCAACCCCCTGACCGACTCGCTGGTCACCCCAGCAGGGACCGCGTTTCGCTTCAGCCCCCCTTCCGGCGACGCCCTGCCCGAGCGCGGCTTCCAAGCGGGTCTCGCGGGCTTCATTCCTGCCGCGGACGCCGCCCAGCGCCGGCAGGTCGAGGTGGTGGTGCGGCACGGTTCGGATCGCCTCGAGCGACTCCACCCCTTCCAGCCGTTCGATGGACAGGATCCCGCCGACCTCCTCGTGCTCCTCAAGGCGAAGGGCAAGTGCACCACCGACCACATCTCGGCGGCCGGTCCCTGGCTGAAATTCCGCGGCCACCTCACGAACATCTCCGGAAACTTGTTCTTGACCGCCACGAACGCCTTCACCGGCGACAGCACCACCACCGATGAGCTCACCGGTGACTCCGGGCTCACCTTTCCCGAGCTCGCCCGCCGATACAAGGCCGCGGGCCGCGGCTGGGTGGTGATCGGCGACGAGAACTACGGCGAAGGGAGTTCCCGAGAGCACGCCGCGATGGAGCCTCGCTACATGGGATGCCAGGCGGTCGTGGTTCGATCCTTCGCCCGAATCCACGAGACAAACCTCAAGAAGCAGGGCGTTCTCCCGCTCACCTTTGCCAACGCCGGCGACTATGAGCGGGTGCGCCCGGGCGATCGGGTGGCCCTGGCCGGGGTCGCGACCCTGGCGCCGGGAAGCGTCGTCGCCCTTCAACTCACCCACGCCGACGGCAGCGTTGACTCGGTCCCCCTCCGCCACACCTTCAACGCGGAACAAATCGGCTGGTTTCAGGCCGGTTCCGCCCTCAACTTGATCCGCCGTAGCGCCCTGGCCTGACCAGCGCCCCGATGGCCCGCTATACTCGGCTGCGGAGGAGAGTGAGACATGGCCGAGGGTGAGCGGACCGACAACTGGTCCTCGAGGCGATTGCGGGCGGCCGGAGCAGACGGTGGACTGGTCGTTGGTTCGTTTGGAGGCCACCCGCGGGGCGTCCGCACGAGCGCCTGGCCCCGCTGCGCCGTTTGCCGCGCCCCGATGTGCCACCTGGCTCAGATCGACGCCGGGCCCTGGCTCGACCTCGGCCCCTACCATCGGCTCACCGCGTTCATCTGCCACGCCACCGGCGGTCGATGCGAGGACTGGGATCCGAGAAAGGGTGGAAACAAAGTTCTCTTGCACGCCGACCTCGACGACGCCATGCACGACGGCCCCCCGACCGTGCGTGTGTATCGGCGGGTGCGGTTGGCTGCGGAGCCCAGCGTGGACGAGCGCGAGCTGTTCCGGATCGGCAAGGAGCGCGGCCTCACGATGCCGCAGCTTTGGGAGTCCTTGCGGTACGACAAGCTGGGTGGAGCGCCGTCGTGGGTGCACGGCGACGACACGCCCCAGAACCTCGCGGGTCTGGGCCCAATGCGACTCGCGGTCCAGCT
Source organism: Pseudomonadota bacterium (assembly GCA_947490265.1). Lineage (GTDB taxonomy): Bacteria > Myxococcota_A > UBA796 > UBA796 > CANLGQ01. The sequence continues at coordinate 9,728 of CANLGQ010000143.1, forward strand.
CTCGACGGACCTCGTCGCCTTCGACATTACCAAGGGAGGCGTAGCGTGGATCTTCTTCGATCCCAACGAACCGACCGCCGACGCAGCGCGAATGCTCTGGCAAGGGGGCTGACGGCCCTGGTCCTGCTCGGGGCCGCGACGACGGCCGCCGCCGGCAAGCGAGCGGAAGAGAAGGCCCCCACGGCAGGCCCCAC
>CANLGQ010000144.1 GCA_947490265.1 Pseudomonadota bacterium
CGTGGACCCCCTCCCGCTCGCCCGACCACGCCTCGAGCTGCTCGCCGAGCCAGTGTGCGTTCACCACCGCGCGGCGCAGCCCGTGATGGGCGGCGAGGGCGAGCGACCACGACAGCAGCGGGACCCCGCACACCGGCACCAAGGGCTTCGGGGCGATCTCGGTGAGCGGGCGCAGTCGCGTTCCGAGGCCCGCGGCGAGGACGAACACGTCGAAGCTCATCGGGGAAACGCTCCGGGAAGGCCGCCGTCGACCGGAATCACCGCGCCGGTCGTGGGCGTGGCCTCGCTGGCGAGGAAGACCACCGCGTTGCCGACGTGCCGGCCGGTGACAGTGGCTTTCAGCAGGTTCTTCTGCCGGTAGAGCTCGGGAAGTGCCGCGAGCTCGACGCCGCGGGCCGCGGCGCGGGCCGGTCCGACCGTGGCCCACAGGCCACTCGGAACCTCCCCTTCCGCGAACACCGCGTCGGGTGACACGAGGTTCACCCGGATGCCGTCCTTGGCCAGCTCCAGGGCGGCGACCCGAGCGAGCTGATGGGCCGCTGCTTTGCTCGCTGAGTAGGCGCCGAATTCGGCGCCCGGCTCGAAGACGTTCTTGGTCGAGATCACGACGACCTGCCCGCCCAGGCCCGGCGGACCGAGCCACCGAGCGGCGGCGCGCAGGGTGAGGAAGGTGCCGTGCAGGTTCACCTCGGCGACCCGTCGGAAGGTCGCCTCGTCCAGCGTGGCGAGCGATCCGCCGGCGGCGATCCCGGCGTTCGCAACGACGAGGTCAACGCCTCCGAAGTGGAGTGTCGCGGCTGTGAAGGCGGCGTCTACCGAGGCGGCGTCGGTGACGTCCATCCGCAGGGACAGGGAGCGGGGGCCCAGGGTGGGCGGCGGCTCGAGATCGGTGAGGACCACGTGCGCGCCGGCGTCGTGGAGCGCGTGGGCGATGCCCGTGCCGATTGCGCCCGCTGCGCCGGTGATCAGGGCGACCCGGCGGGCGAGGACGGGCTCGGTGGCCTTCGCGAGCTTAGCCTGCTCGAGGCTCCAGTACTCCATTTCGAACAGGAGGGAGTCGGAGAGCGGTTGGTGCGAGGCGTCCATCCCCACCTTGGTCCGGTGGGTGTGCTCGGCGATGTCGGCGGCTGCGGAGGCCTCCTTCGCCGTTTTCCCGACGCCGAACAAGCCGGCGCCGGCGACCCACACCACCCGGGGGGTATCGTCGAGGCGGCGGTGGGCCGGCCCGGCATTCCGACTGAAGTAGGCGCGGTAGTGCTCTCGAAATGCCTGAATGGCCGGTTCCACCTCGCCTTGGACGACCGCCGCCCAGGGCTTCGTGCGAATCGTGTGATCCGGGGTGAGCGGGCCGGTGGCCACCCGCTCGGCGAGCCTCGGGTCCGCGACCCAGGCCTGGATCTCGTCCGACGTGCGCCAATGGAGGATCCACCGGCCCAGCGCGCCGCGGAGCTCCGGCAGGACGGACACCGCGCGCGCTCGCCCATCGACGCCCGGCGGGAGCGGCGGGGGACGGCGTGCCGCGAGCCAGGCGACCGCGCGGTTGACCAGCGCGATGTGGCGTTGGTAGCTCTCCTTGGCCGTCGCGCCGAAGGTGAACAGCCCGTGGTGGAGGAGAACGAGACCTTCGACATCTGGGTTGGCGTCGTAGACGTCGGCCGCCAGTTTCGCGAGGTCGAACCCTGCCTTCACGTAGGGTACGATCGCGACGGTGTCGCCGAGGGCGGCGCGGACCGCCTCGGCCCCGGCCACCCGATTCGTGAGCCCACAGATCGCGTCGGCGTGGCTGTGATCGACGAACCTGTGAGGGAGGAAAGCGTGCAGCAAGGACTCGATCGAGGGCGTGGGCGCCTCGGCCTCGAGCTGGTTCGTGCGGATGGCGTTGACCATGTCTTCGTCGGAGAGCGTGTCGAGGCCGCGCAGCCGACGGAGAGCGTCGAGCCGCACGGCAGGGTGAGCGGTGGGTTCGACCGCGGCGAGGTCCCACCCGCTGCCCTTCACACAAACGACCTCCAGGGCCTCCCCGAACAGGCCCTGGCGGACGGTCTTGACGCTCGTGTTCCCCCCGCCGTGCAGCACGAGCGCGGGCTCCGAGCCGATCAACCGGGCCGTGTAGGTGCGGAGCGCGAGATCGTCGCCGGCACTCGCCCAACGCTCTCGAGCCGCCCGCGCGCCGTCATCCGTCCAACGGTCTTGCATCGCTCCCCCGGCGGCACGAGCGTATCCCGCTGCCCCCCTGGGCAGGCGGCCGAAGCGTTGGTACACTTGGAGGGCACCAGAGAGGAGGCAGGGTTGACCACCGGACGGCTTTTGATGCTCAGCGCGTTGGCGAGCGGGTGCGGCGCCCTCGGACCTCCTCCGCCGCTCTTTAATGGCATCGAGAAGGTCGTGGTTCAGAAGGTGGGAAGTGCCGGCCTTGTCCGAAAGGTGGTCGGGGCCGACCTTCAGGCCCGGGTGGACAAGTGCCTGACGACGTCCACGACTGAGATCCCGGCGGAGCAGGCGTCGCCCGACCTGCTCGCCTCGGTGTTCCTGATCGAAGTGAACGACCGGGTCGGATCGCACTCCTTCGAGCTGTATACCGCGAAGAACCTGAAGGGAAATCACGGGAAGTACTACGAGAACCTCTGCGTGTACGACCTGATCACGAAGCTCGGGCTGTAGCCGCTCGTCGGGCTATTCGAGCTCCCACCTCGCGGTGACGTCGACGCCGTACGCCCCGCCGATCGGCAGGACCCGCGCTCGCTGGAGCGAGGCATACCAAGCGGACAGGCTCCAGATCCCGCCGATCCGCTTCTCCACGGACACGTAGTCGTCCTCCGGGTGGACGAGGTTCATTTCCCAGGAGAGCTGAACGTCCCACAGGTCGGCGAGCCGCTTCTCCACGACCAGGCGCGGCTCCGGCGAGTACTCCCCGCGGGCGTTCACCCCGGTGGCGAGATCGACCCGGTCGGGGGAGAGAAAATCGGGTAGCTCTTCGCGAATCGAGCCGGCGTCGGACCGGAGGAGCAGGTCGGACACGAGCAGGTCGGCCATGCTCTGCATCACGGCGGCCGGCAGCTGGCCCATCGCCTCGAGCTGGTCGGTCGTCACACCGTACCAGAGGAGCGCGTTCACGTCGGCTTGCGGAAGGGGCGGCTCGGAGCGGGGGGCCGAGGTCCAGTTCGAAAATGGGCCGTATACCAGGTAACTCACCCGGTAGGTCTGCTCCTGGTTCAGGATGTCGCTCACCAGCACGAAGTCGACGTCAGGGTCCCAGGTCCACGGGTCGGAGAAGCGGAGCTGCCCGCGGTCCACGCGAAACTCGCGGTCCTGCAGGTAGGCGAGGGTCCCGGGCTGCACGTTGACCTCGCCGACGAGGCCGGGTCGCGTGGTGTCGCCGATCACCCGCAGCTCGGCCGAGGCGACCCCGTCGGCCACGTTGTTCTGCAGGTAGATCGTGTGATCGGCGTGGATCGCTACGTTGTTGCTGAAGTACGGCGCCGTCTCCACCAGAGGCGCGGCCCCGACGAGCAGGGTGTCGCGGGCCTCGACGACCCAGTCCTCCCAGTCGATCCGGTCGGAGAACGCCATGTCGTCGATCTGCACGTCGCCGGACAGGAGCAGGGCCCCCACGGGGCCGTCGAACGACAGGGTGGCGTCGCCGGTGGCGGGGGGAAGCGAATCGACCCACTGGATCTGGGCGTCGTCCACCGTGGCGTTCAGGGCGTAGCGCGTGGGGATCCACCCCTCGGCCTCGATGAAGCCGGCCCCCACCAGCGAACCGCCGCCGATCGCGCTCGAGGCGTGGACGATGTCGATTCGGTCCTCGGTGACGCGAAACTGGGCGGTGGTGTCCTCGAAGCTGGCCGGAACCGAGGAATGACGCAGGATGTCGGCCTTTACGTCGACCGTGACGACGGCCTCCACGTCTGGGCGCACCCCCACAGCCTCCACCCGCACCGCGGCAACCCCGGTGGCCCGCTGCATTCCCGGCACGACCGCCCGCAGCAGGTCGAGGTCGATCGTCCCTTCCCCGTGCATCTCGAGCGCGTCCCCCCCGCTCGCGTCCAGCTTCGTCATCTGGGTGAGCCCGCCCGTCAGGCCGAACCCCTGGAGCGACCACCGGCTCCCCTCCTGCTCGTAGCGCCAGGGGAGCGGGTTGGTGAGGACGTGCTGATCCCAGGCCACCCGGACCTCCCGGAGGTCGGCGGTGAGGTCCGCCGGGCTCCAGACCTCTCCGAAGTGCCCGGAGAGCTCGACGGTGCCGCTGGCGGTCGCTTCGATCTTGGTTCCATCGGCCGCTACGGGATAGAAGGCGTGCGCGGGGAGTTTGTCGAGGTCGGCGATCAGGTGGTAGGGCTGGGTTTGCCACAGGCCCTGGGTGCCGTCGACGGTCACTGCGCCGTCGAGCAGGAGGCCGTGCCAGGTGGCGACCCCGTCCCGGGAGTCAAACCACACGACCGAGTCGCCCAGCGCGGTGTTCCCCCAGCGGAGGCCGGTCAGCAGCAGCCGCCCATCGGGGCTCGGGTCGAACAGGGTGTTCGTGATGTGAGAGTGGAGCGCCACTTTGCCGCGAACCGGTTTGCCCGCGAGGTGGTCGGTGTGGCTCAGGTCGAGGCCACCGGCGATCAGGTCCATGTCGAGCTTCCAGGCCTTCTCCACGCTCCCGCGTAGGATCAGACCTTCCGTCCCGTCGAACCGAGTGACGTGGAGATCGTCGAGGGTAAACCGGCCTTGGTCCATGTAGCCGTCGCCCCGTCCGACGTTGAAGTGCTCGTCCCACAAGCTCACGTCGGTCAGGTCCATGTGGGCCTCCCCGTCGAGGTCGTAGAGGGGGCCATGGAGGGAGAGCGTTCCGGTCAGGTCGCCTTTCATGCCCTCGATCCCGACGAACATGCCGACCACGTCTTCCACCCGGCCGCGGGTGATGACCACGTCGGTGTCCATCGTGAGGGGCTTGAAACCCATCGCGAAGAAGCCCCCGTAGGCGGAGTTGCCGCGAACGACCTTGGCGTCGTGGAGCTCGATCGTCTTGAGGCGGGGGGAGACGAGTCGGGCGGTGATGTGGTCGGCGTAGGGGATGCCGAGCACGGAGAAGTCGTCGAGGTCGGCCCATCCTTCGAAGCGGATCTGGTTGAACGGTCCCTCGAAGTGGCCGGTGACCGATCCGTGTCCGGTCATGTCGACGCCGCGCAACGGCTGAAAATCGCGGAGATCGGCGTCCCACATCTTGGCGGTCAGATCGAGCGGTCCCTTTGGTCCGAAGCCGATGTCCACCACGCCACGACCGTGGTTGCGCGGGGTGATGACGTCGGCGATCTCGAGCACGATGTGGTCTTTGAACAGGGTGAGGTTGCCTGACGCGATCCCCTCCGGGATGTCGAGCATCAGCTCCTTGTCGGGGCGATCGATCGGTCGATCCCCCACCTTCAGGTCCGCCACCAGGTATTCGAACGGCCCGGAGAGCTCGAGTGGGTTCAATGGGCCCGAGAGGGTGGTCTCGAGGTCCGTCGTCATGTCGATCCACGGGTTCGGCGCGGCGTCGAAGGCCCGAAGCAGGTGCGCGAGCGACAGCCGGGAACCGACCGCGTGGCCCTCGAGCAGCGTCTTGCTGGCGACGTCGATCTCTCCCCACACGGACAGCTTGCCTTCGCCCAGCGTGACGGTGGCTTGCTCGACGGTGACGTGCGACTTCGTGGCGGTTGCGCTCGCGATCACGTCGCCCAGCTCGTAGGTGAGCAGCGGCGTGAACTTCCCGGGCAGGTCGAGGCCAAAGGAGTGGATGGTGGTCGCGACGGACAGCGTGGGATCGCCCTGCGGGCCGGTCAGGGCGAGGTCGAACGCCACCTCTCCATGACTCGCGCGCGGTCGGACGAGCGCCGGGGTCAGCTCGTCGAGGTGGATCTCGCCGGAGAGCGCGACGTCGAGGGGCCCATCGAGATCGATCTTCGCGGGACCATCGAGGGCCAGGATCGGGCTGCGGATCTCGAGGTCCGGGATCTCGATCGCCTCGGGTCCGAGCACGACGTCGGCCCACGTGAACCGGGTGGTGGTGTCGAGGTCGTTGATCTGGACGTGGAGCGCACCGGAGATCGTGTTGAGCGGTCCGGTGGCGGGGGTGGCGTCGAGGTCCTCGATCGCCACGTTGATTTTCGGGTGGACCACGCGGATCGCCCCGTCGATGACCTCGAGGCTGCTGAACGGCAGCCGGCGGAGGGGCTTGCCGGGCTTGCCACGTTGGACGCGGTTCCGAAACTCGCGGAGCTTGCCATCCTCCTCGAAGTGGAGCTGGACGACCGGGCGCTGCAGCTGCAGCCTGCCGATCCCGGGACCGCCGCTCCTAAGCACCAGCGGCACCCGGATGCGCTCGACGCTCACGATCGTCTCGTCGGTCGCCTGGTGCCAGAGGTGCAGACCGTCGACCGCCACCGCGGGGGGGAGGAAGGTGACATACACCCGCGTGAGGGTGGCCTGTTCGCCGGTTTCTTGCTCGAGCAGGGCCTCGGCGACGCCACCCGCGCGACGCTGGAAATCGTCGGATTGGAGATAGCCGGCGATCAGGACGAGCACGGCGACGACCGCGATTCCGAGCGCGCCCGACACGAGTCCTACGAACCGCGCGAGGCGACGCCAGCCAGACCGGCGGCCGGGGCGCTCTCGGCGCCGTTGCTTGCGTGCATCGCGCGGCATCGCGGTCCTCTATCCCATGAGCTAGACGAGCGGATGAGGCGAGGCCTTCGACACCCGCTTGCGCACCGGGCGCGACCGGTTAGAACCCGGGGGCTCGCGGGCGTAGCTCAGTTGGTAGAGTACGAGCTTCCCAAGCTCGGTGTCGCGAGTTCGAATCTCGTCGCCCGCTCCACATCCTGTTTCCGGCACCTGGCCGGCCGCTTCCTCGGGCTCGCGCTCTCGCTCCTCGTCGGGGGCTCGGCCCGGGCCGAGGAACCGTCGTGGTGGATCGGCCTTCCGATCGCCTCGGTGACGGTCACGGGGCCGATCCCCGACGACAGCCTCGCCCCGCTGCTGAAGTCTCAGCAGTTTGAGCTGGCGAACCCGGTGCACGTCCGCAACGACCTGGAGACGCTCTTCCGGGTCGGGGAGTTCGCGTCGGTCGAGGCCGAGGTCCAGGGAATGGAGGCCCACCTGACCACCGGCGACGTGCCGGGGGTGGCGATCACCTTTCGGGTGTCCCCGGCGCCCCGGGTGTCGCGGGTGAAGATCATGGGGGACAATCCGCACTTCTCCGACCGGGAGCTGCTCGGGGCAGCCGGGTTGGGTCGGGGCGCGAATTTCTATCCCGAGGTCGGGGTCGCGGTGACGCGGAGCCGGATCCTGGGGGAGCTGGCGCGGGCCGGCTACCCGGCGGGCGCGGTCGAGGTGCGGCACGCCCTGCGTACCCGGGGGCAGCGGATCGAGATCGAGATCGAGATCGAGGTCGCGGAGGGGGAGCCCGACCTGCTGGACGACGTCGCTTTCGTCGGCGACCTCGCCCTGCTGGCCGCCGACGGCTCGGAGCGGCGGCTGCGAAAGTGGGTGAAGCAGGCTGGACTGCGGCCGGGGCAACCCTTTCGGGCCGAGGCGGTGACTCGGGCGCAGCTCAAGCTTCGCGCTGAGCTCGCCGATCTCCATCGCCCCCTGTTTCGCCCCCGCCGGGGATGGATCGCCGCGCGGGTGATCCCGGCGGTCGTCTCCACGCCCTCCGAGGGGCGGCGGGTGAACATCGCCATTGAGCCGGGAGCGCGCCTGGATCTCGACGTCAGCGGGATCCGCAGCCTTCGGGCCGATCGACGCGCGCGGGTGGCGCTCGGGATCGACGAGCGCCTGCGGCTGACTCGAGGATTTCTCGAGGAAGCGGCCGGCCGGCTCGCGTCCGGCCTCCAGGACGACGGCTTCCTCGAGGCGACGGCCGAGGTGAAGCTGGACGAGGTCGATAAGCACACCAACGTGCTCCGCATCGACGTCGATCAGGGGTCGCGGTTCAAGCTCAAGCGGGGTGCGTGGCCGAATCGGGTCGGGGCCCAGTTCACCGGCAACGAGCACGTGCCCACCTCAGACCTCCAGGCGGTGCTCGAGCAGGCGTCCGAGGAGGTGCTGCGCCGGGGGTCCTTCACGCCTGCGGCCTTCGAGGAGGCGCTACAGGCCGCGGAGGCCTACTACGGGGCGCGCGGCTATCAGCGGGCCGAGCTGACGTCGGCCAATCCGGAGTTCCGCAAGCGCCGCCGGTGGATGTTCCCGGCGGCCTGGCTTCGCGCGGTCTCGGGCGCGCCCCCGGTGTTCGAGGTGCGCCTTCAGGTCGCCGTCGAGGAGGGACCGCTTACCCGCCAGCACAGCGTGACGACCGTGGGGTTGGCCCCCGAGTTGAAGAAAGATGTGCTGGCCCCCATCCAGCGCGAACTCAAGGAGCTCGCTGGAAAGCCCTTCTCTCCTCAGCGGGTCGAGCTCCTGAAGGCCCGGATCCTGGAGCTGCATCGCGAGTCGGGGTTTCTCGAGGCCGACGCGCGCGTGGTTTCCGCGCTGCTCGCCGAGGGCGAGGTGCGGTCGACCATTGAGGTCACGCCCGGGCCTCAGGTGCTCCTCCGCTCAGTGGTCACTCGGGGACTTCGGGCCATCAAACCGGATTTCGTGCGTCGGGAAGTGGACCTCCGACTCGGGGAGCCCCTGGCGTTCTCGGCGCAGCAGCGGGTGCGCGACGACCTGTACAACCTCGGCGCATTTCGGTCGGTGGAGTTGACCCTGCTCGGCGACGAGGCGGCCCGCGACCTGGTGATCGGGGTCGCGGAGCGGGCACCGTGGGCGTTCGAAGCGGGCGGCGGTGTCTCGACCGACCAGGGCACTCGCCTATTCGGCCGGCTCACCCGTCGCAACCTGTTCCGCCTGCCCCACCGGCTCGAGTTCCAGGGCCAGGTCGGGCTCGACTGGCTCTCAGACTCGGTGGTCGATTGGCGGCCCGACGTGCGCAACCCGGACTTCCGAGCCGTCGCGACCTACACCGCGCCCCGGTTTCCGGTCCGCGCGCAGGATCTCACGCTCGACCTCCTGTTCCGGGAGCGACTCGCCGAGCGGACCTGGCGCATGGCCCGGACCGGGGGAGGGATCGGTCTCGAGCACCACCTCGCGTTCGGGCCGCGCTCGCTGGATCTGCGCGCTGCCGTTCGCCTCGAGACCCGGCAGCTCCAGGAGGTCGATACGGGCGCGTTGCTCGCCGGCGAGCCCTGGGAGCGGATCCTCAAGGCCGACCCGACGATTCCGACGGCTTGGCGCCTGCAGGACTCGGTGACCGCGCTCGCGGCCTACGACGCCCGCGACAGCCAGCTCGCGCCGAGCCGCGGCTTCGTGCTCCAGGCCACCGGCGAGTTCGCGCCGGGCGAGCTCGCTGAGGCGCTGAGCGATCAGCCCTCGGTGTCCTTCGCGAAGGCCGGTGGACGATTCACCGGCTATCTCCCAATGTTCGGGCTTACGCTGCGCGCGTCGGGGGGAAGCGAGATCGCGCGGGGCCTCGACGGCGGGGTGGTGCCGCTCGAGGACCGCTTCCGCCTCGGCGGGACGACGAGCCTCCGCGGCTTTGCCCGGGACACCGTAGGGCCGCGCGCCTTGGCGTCTCGGCTCGAGGTCGACTTTCCGAGCCAGATCGACCCGATCATCGACTACTCCCTTCGAAACCGGGCCTCGCGCTGGGTGCCGACCGGTGGCGATCTCTCGGCCCAGGGGTCTCTCGAGCTCCAGATCCCGTGGCCGGCGATCGGGCTCACCGCCTGGGACGGGTGGGCCGGTGCCGTGTTCGCCGACTTCGGAAACGCTTGGCTCCTGTCCCCCGACACCACCGTGACCTCCAACCTGCCGCGCTACGCCGCCCTGATCCCTACCCTGAGAACCGGGCTAGGAGCTGGCCTTCGGGTCGCTACGCCGGTCGGGCCGCTCCAGCTCGACCTCGCGAC
>CANLGQ010000145.1 GCA_947490265.1 Pseudomonadota bacterium
GCGATAGTGCGCCCTGAGTCGCGCCACGCGGCCACCACCTCGCTCCACTCTTCGCGGGAACGTCGAACACGGGACATTGGCTCTCCTGACCCGCCAGACCTACCGGGTGCGGATCGGGAGCGCGAGACGTCCCTATGCAGAGCTTACGTTGGAATCGCCAATCACCGTGTCGCACTCCTCGAACAGTTCCACGACGGGCTCACCCAGGACGAGCCCTTCGGCGAGACTCCCGTAGATTCCCCGCAACGCTGCGAAGATACGAATCCTCATATGGGCACCACCGCCGAGCGAGAGCACGTCGCCGTCGGTAAGTTCCAGCGACCCATTCAGCCGAGCACCGTTCAAGAACGTGCCATTGGTGCTTTCGAGATCGGTCACGAAGACCGAGTACGCCGTCTTGCGCAGGAGGCAGTGCTTCTTGCTCACCAGCACACTGACCGGGCGAAGCTGACAGTCCATCCCCCGGCCGATGTGGAGCGGCCCCTCCCCGATCGCGACCTCCTCCTCCCGACCGTCTCCATGCGCCACGACGACGTTTGCGTAGACCTGGAGCCAGATCCGCCTGCCCCTAAGCAGGTCATCCAGGCGCTCGGTCAACACCGCGCCGGCCCGGAGCAGAAGCACCCCCCCCGCGTCAAAGACGGGATACCGCAGGACTTTTTGCCGGAATGACGCATGCTCTTCGATCATGATTCGACTCGGATCAGACTGGACCGCAAGGGCATAACTCACGTAGTACCCTTCAACATCCCAACAAATGCTTCCAAAAATGACAACCCGTCGCGATCGGTCACGGCACCGGACGCGTGAACTCGAGCACCTGCCGGGCCTCCTGCGGACCCCAGGACGTGACGCCCCCGTCGGGCCAGGTCACCTCGACCCGGTCGATGCGCGCCCGGTCTCCCAGGCCAAACATCGCCACCGGAGGCCCGCCTGAACAAAAGCTATCGCTGCCGGCGATGATCGTGCGATCCCAGTGGTCCTCGCCGGCGATCACCCGAATTCGGGCTCCGATGGCGTCGAGGTTCGCCCCGTCCTGCCGCAACCGAACCTCCAACCAGGACGCCTCCCCACATCGCGACGCGTCGACGAACAGCACTCCGCCGAGTTCGCGCTTGAGCCAGTCCGGGTACCCGTCCTCATTGAGATCGGCCGAAACCGTGCCCCGGTTGACGTTGTCGTCGCTCACCCCCCACGCCTCCCCGACCGGAGTGAAGCGCGCAGCCGCCACGTCCCAACGCCATATCTCGTCGGGCTGAAAGAAAGGGGAGAACAGCGTCGTCCCGAAGGTGAACGACGCGTCGAGGAAACCATCGAGGTCGTAGTCCTCGAACTCGCCGCCCCAGGCGACGACCTGGTCCCTCGCCGGATCGGGCCCGAGCCAGGTTGCCGCCGAGGCGTTGGCCCACACGCCGGGGGTCACCGACTTCAGGTACTTGATCTCGGAGAAGCCTGCGATCGCGACGTCCATCAGGCCGTCGTCGTTCATGTCTGCCGCGGCCATTCCCATGCCGGCGATCGGCACGTCGAGCCCATTTCCGTGTACCACCGCCCAACTGCCGTCGAGCTGGCGATCGAGCAGCAGGTTGGTGCCGACGAAGGCCTCCTCAGCCAGGCCAACAACGTAGAGCTCAGGTTCAACATCCTCGTCGAACTGGTGAAATCCGCCGGCGGTGCCCCGAATGGCCTGGACCTCGGCCGGAAGCAGCTCGCTATGGTCGACGAAGGCGCCCCCCTCGTTCAACAACAGGCGATTCGTGCAGGGGATGGGCTCGTCGGCGCCGCCCCTCCCCATGCGGCCGTAGAACAGGTCGACGTCGCCGTCGAGATCCGCGTCCGCGAACGCCGCGGTCCCTCCACACCCGACCTGCACGACATCCCACTCCGCGTGGACCTCCACCGAAAAGAAGCCGGTTCCATCATTGATCAGGAGCAGCGCCGGGCTGAGCTGACCGTAGAGGAACACGTCGAGGTCTCCGTCGGCGTCCCAGTCGGCGGTGGCGCCTCCGATGGGGCCGAGCAAGGCGTCGTTCCGGTCGAGCCGCTCCGGTGCCTCGGTTAGCGTCCCCTGGCCATCTCCCAGGAGGAGACGGGTTTTTTCCAGTTCCTGCGGGACGAGCACATCCAGGTGTCCGTCGCGATCGAAGTCGCCCACCACGATGCCCCGAGCCCCAAACCGGATGTCCCAGCCCGGAGTGCGCCAGCCGTCGGCGAACCGCCAGTCGAGCCCGATCTCCTGTCGAGCGAAGGCCCCCTCCGAAGCGCGCGCACCGGGATCGGAGCAGGTCGTTGGACCACGCACCACCCGAACGCCGGCGGTTTCCCCGGTCGGCTCGGCCGAGTCGCCGGTGTTCGAGGGGACCGGATGCGTGTCCGCGGGCCGAGGTCGATCGGGGTCGTCGCCATCGCGACACGCGAGCATCGCAATCAGGCCAATCACCGCATCTCCTGATGCACCCTAACCGACCCCCAAGGGGGTCGACCGCAAAATCGGGCCAACCCCGGAGGTCGGGGTCACTTCGGAGCGAGGGTCGCGTCCTTCGCGACCTTGTCGTTCGGAAGGGCGCGGAGCTCGTAGATCGAGACGAGGGCGTTGGTGAATTCCGGCGTGGTCATCACCACCTCGGCGCCGGCCGAGTACCGGAGCTGGAGGTCGGGATCGGTCTCCGACATCTTCATGAACGTCCACTCCGTGAGGACCTTCGGCGGGACCACCTCTTCGGCCTTGGCCTTCTTTCGACCTTTCGGCACTTCCGCGGCGAGCGTGCCGACCATCGTCATCCCGTGCGGCGGCACCTCGCCCTCGAGGCGGAGCAGGATCGTCTCGACCTCGTGCCCCTTCGCGTCCTTGATCACCGCCTGAAGCACGAGATCGCTCATCGCGTAGCCGCTCTCGTTCTGGATCATGAAGTTGAACACGGTCACGAGCGCGTCGGAACCCTTCTGCTCCACCGGCTGCGTCCAGCTCGCGTTCGCGACCTGCACATAGCGATCCGGGTTGTAGAGGGGATCCAGCTCCTGCCGCACCTCGGGAGAACCGAGCTGGTAGATGGGGATCACCGCGTCCATGCTCACCCAGCCCTCTTTCCCGTTGGCGGTGCGCGCGTGGTAGTAGCTGCCGCGCTTGGCGAGCAATTCCAAGGGTTGTTCGTGCGTCAGATCCACCACTGACGCGGCCGTGCGCGACGGCTCGGCGACCAGCGACGCCGACTCGTCCGTCACGATCATCTGGGAGTACTGCAGCCCGCCCTCCCCGATCAGGGGCGAAGCCCCCTCCGGGACCTGACTGGCGAGGTACAGGGCGACGCCGCCCCCGCCGAGCAACACCAAGGCGAGCACGCCGGCCGCCGCGGCGAGGGCCATGATCGGAACGCCGGAGCGCTTCGGCGCCTCCTCGAGGAGTTCGACGATGGACTTCAGCTCCGGCACCTCCGCTACGTAAAGCCAGTCCGTGGTGCCCGGCGGCTGGATCATGTCGCCGGCGCGGAGGTCACCGGCACGCGCCAACTTGACCAGATCGGACATTCCCCCGACCCGAAACTGATGTTCGCCCTGCGTGACAAGCCACTGCGCCATTTTTTCCCTCGATGACCGGCAAGACCCATCAGTACCCCAGCGACGTCCCGCGGCAACCGCATTGACCTCGCTTTCCGCGAGCTTTGACGCCGTCCTGACCAGCGTGGCGGCGAGCCGAACGCGCGGCTAGACTCGCCTCTGGAGCAACGCCATGCTCGCCGCACTGTGGTTCGCCCTCGGTCTCCCCTGCACCGCGATCGCCGGCCCTCCGCTCGTGGCCGTCGAGGCGGTCGCAGTCCACGCACCGCGCCCGTTCACCCCCGAGCAGATCCGCGATGCCATGCCGGCGGGCACCCGGATCAGCCTTCGCATCGAGACCGACGCGCAGGAACCGATTGCCGAGCGCTGGACGGTGATCGAGGCGACCCCGGACGGATGCACCATCGCCTCGGTGACCTACGCCCCGACCAGCGGCGCGCTCATCGAGGACGAGAGCACGCAGACGAGCGCATGGGCAGAGCTCGCGGAGCATGCGACTTTCCCGGCGGCGGACACGTCCATCACCGAGTCGTCCTTCGACGGCCCGCTCGGCAGGCACGCCACCCGGGAGTACCGCGTGCGGCATGCGGATGGCGAACTCTGGATCTACCGGTTTGCCCTCGAACTTCCAGGCCCCCCCGTGGAGCTCGTGGTCGAGCGGGAGGGCAAAGTCACCTTTCGAATGACCCAGGTCCTGCGCCAGCGGGGCTGACGCCTGGCCCGCGGGCGGGTTCGGCACCGCCGCCGACCGGTTATGTCGGCCCCCGGAGGGCGTGTACATGCTCGATCGCCGCGGCTTTCTGACTGCCCTGGTGGCCACGAGCGGCTGCGCCCTGCGCCTTCCCCCGGCCCCCTCCCCGTCGCGCTGGACGTGGTCGCCCGAGCGCGCCAGTCTGCCCGAGGTGAGCGTCCGAGCGCTCACGGTCGCGACCGTACAGATGAGTCCGCATCAGTCGATCAACGGGGAAAAAGACCGGACGAAACGCCTTGCGCCGATCGCGGTGTACGTGCTCGAGCACCCGACTGAGGGCCTGTTGGTTGTGGACACGGGCTACGGCCGCCGCACCGCCGCCGACCCCGCGGACTACCCGGGGCGGCTCGCGACGCGCCTCCTCGGCCTGAAGATGAAGTCCCCCCTTGTGGATCGGCTCGGCGACATCGGTCGAAGCGCCGGGGACCTCCGCCACGCGCTGATCACCCACCTTCACCACGATCACGGGGGTGGTATCGAGGATCTTCCCCCGACCACCCAACTGTGGGTCCACGAGCGCGAGTGGTTCGCCGGCGCCCAGCGCGGGGCCCTGGGCACGTACGATCCGCTCCCCTATGCAGGCCGGTCCCCGACGTACTTCCCGTTCGTAGGATCCGCTCCCTACGGCCCGTTTCCGCATCATGTCGACTTCTTCGGAGACGGGACGGTCATCGTGCTCGATGCGCCGGGACACACCGCAGGCGAGGTGTGCGTGCTCGTGAATCGACCCACGCGCTCCTACCTCTTCACCGGCGACGCGGCCTGGGTGGACCGCAATTGGCAGGATCCCGCGCCGATCGGACCGCTCCCCGCCCGCCTGCTGGTGTGGGACTGGCGACGCTCCTATGACCAGCTGTGGCGGATCCACGAGTGGGCCGAGCGGTGTCCCGACCTCACGGTGATCTCCGGCCACGAACCAGCGAACCTCGACCGGCTCCCGGCGTGGCCGGGGACGTTCGCCTGAAGCGCGAACCGACCCCCGCGCAGCTCGCCGGGGTGGTTGGGGTCGCCGTGCTCGCGCTGGGCGTCTCCGCCCCGCTGGTGCGCGGAATGGAGGCTGGCCCCCTCGCAATTGCCGCATGGCGCACCGCTGCCGCGTCGCTCCTGCTCGCTCCCGCGGTCTGGCGCGCGCCAGCGCCCACGCGGTCCGAGCACCTCGCCCTGGCGGCGGCGGGCGCAGCCTTGGCCGGACACTTCGCGCTGTGGTTCACCTCGCTCCAGCTCACCACGGTGCTTCGCTCGACCGTCCTCGTCTGCCTGACCCCGCTTTGGGCGGGAATCCTCGAATGGGCTGTGGATCGGGAGCCCCCTCCCCCGCGCTTCTGGCTCGGCGCAGCGCTGGCGGTCGCCGGGAGCGGCGCACTGGCCGGCGGCCACATGGAGGGTGGCAGCGTCGCGGGCGACGCGCTCGCGACCCTCGCTGGCGTGCTGTGGCCCCTGTATCTGCGCCTCACGCGCGGCTATCGCCGTCGGGCAAACTCCCTCGCCGCGATGGGTCGGGTGTGCGCGGTGGCGTCGGCGATCTGCTTCGGCCTCGGTGCGGCGACCGGGGAGCGCCTGGCGGGATGGTCCGCCGACACGTGGGCGCTCCTCGCCCTGGCCGTGGCGTTGCCACAGCTCGTCGGGCACCAGGGCCTCGCCTGGGCGGTCGCGTGGGTGCCCGCGTCCCGGTTGTCGGCCGCGACGCTCCTCGAACCGGTGGTCGCCGCGACGCTGGCCGCCCTGTGGTTCCACGAGCGACCCGGGGCCGGGGCGATCGCCGGAGCCGGCCTGGTGCTCGTAGGCGTCTGGGTGTGCGTTGGACGTGATAGAAGCGGCGCGGAGGTGCCGGTGGGAATGCGTGGGCGACCGAACGAGGGGATGTTGCGCGGCGGACCCATGCGGATGGGAGGGGCGCGCCCCGCGCAGGGCCTCGGCCCGCATGCCCAGGCCGCGCTGAAACGGGCCTGGGACCTGCGTGAACGCGATCCCTCCGGCAGCGCGGCCGAGTTCGAGCGCATGGCGCGGATCGCCAGCGAACGGGACATGGCCGGGATGGCGACGCACCTCGCGCTGCAAGGGGCGCGAAGTGCGGCAGCCGGCGGCAACGACGACACGGTGATCCTCCTCGGGCAAGCCGCCGTACAGTATGCGTCCGGCGCGCGGAACCCGGCCAAGTCGGCGCGCAAGATCAGCGGGCTCGTGGCGGAGCTCCGTGCCGGCGGGCACGCCGCCTCGGCGGAAGCGATCGAGACCGCCGCGAAGGGCCGCCTCGGCCTCTCGGCGCTCCCGAGCCCCACGGCGGCCAGCGGGCTGAACCGCTCCGCCAAACGCACCCTTCCCCGCGGCTGCCCGACGTGTGCGGCCCCGGTGGACTACGAGCCCGAGTACGGCGAGGATGGGGTTCCCGACTGCCGCTACTGCGGCGTCGGCCTGCTCGGCTGATGACCGTCCTCGCGCTCGTCGCCGCCTCGGCGCTCGGCGCCCCGGCGGGTTGCTCGGTCGGCGCCCCGCACCAGGCGTTCGACGATGCCCTCGCGGCCGGCGAGGTCGCTGCGGGTGCCCTCGACGTCGAGGCGCTTGCCATGGCGATCAGTGAGGCGAACACCACCTTTCCATGCCTCGACGAACCCCTCTCCACGCCGGACGTGGCTCGCTGGTACCGCCTCCGGGGGATCGAGCGCTTCGTCGCCTCGGACGCCCCGTCGGTCACCCGCTGGTTCGTGGCGTCCCGTTCCCTCGAACCGTCGTACCCCCTCGATCCAGCGCTCGGCAGCGCGCTCGGCGACGCCTGGGCGGCAGCGGGCGTCAGCAGCGACCCCTGGACCCGACCCCTCCCTCCGCCTGCCGCCGGCTGGCTCCAGGTCGATGGACGGCGCTCGGAGAGCGCCCCAGCGAAGCGGCCGTTCGTACTCCAGCGGTTCGACGGCGACGGCGCGGTCGTCGCCAACGCCTTGCTCCTCCCCGACGATCCCCTCCCGGCCTGGCCTCGGCGCAAGGTCGCGCCCCCGACCGGGGAGGTCACCGGTCACCGATCCCGCACGTTCCTGGCGATCGGCCTCGCCACTGGCGTCGCCGCCGGAGCCAGCGCCGGGGCGGCGACCGCCCTGCGCCACGCCTATGTCGCCTCGGACAAACCGGCCGACGGGCTCCGGGGAACGCTCGCTGCAAACCGGGTGTTCGGCTGGGGGTCGGTCGGATTCGGAGCCGCCGCGGCAGGACTCGGGGTCGGCGCGGTCGCCGTGGGCGAGTGGTAGCCGCTACCGGTCGGCTTCCGCCTGCTCGTCGCTCGCCGGAGGGGCCTTTCGTGGCGGCGTGATCACCAGCCTGGCCATCGCGATGAGCAGCTGGTGCACCTCATCCTCGTGCGCGACCTCGAACGGGCGCTGCCAGACGGTGGTGCGCAGGCTGGTCGCGATCCCGAGGTGAGGGGTCGGGACCACCATGGCGCCCAATCCAGCCAGGATCGCCACCCGGCCCGAATCGTGTGCCGTCACCCCCGCCCAGCGATCCCGCAGCTCGAGCGCGGCATCGACCGGAACGGACAGCGTCGTCTTCTCGATCGTCCAGGTCGGGCCCGTCCCCAGGATCAGTTGGGGGCCCTGCAGATAGCCCTTGCCGTTCGCGTAGAGTGGCAACCGGGCATCCAATCGCACCCCGCCCCCGAATCGGCCGGCCTGCCCCCAGATCCCTCCCGCCAAGAGCGGAACGAAGGTGCCCGTGCCAGCCTGGAAATGCTGGTGGGTCAGCCCGGCATCGCCGAGCACGAAAGGATCCTCCTCGGTCTTGCCGAACGGGAGGCTACTTCCCGCCTCGGCGGTCCAGGTCCAGCCCGGCCCTCCCCGCGCGGTCCTTCTGGCTGCGAGACGGCCGTCGCCCGGCCCGAACAGGTTCTCGTCGCGATGGTGGATCTCGCCATACGGCGGGACGTACGGGTTCCCGTCGAGGGTCGTGTACTCCGCGGTCGCGAGCTTGAGATCGAATGGGAGCGAAGCTGCGATCTCCCAACCCTTGCCGACCCCCAGCGAGAACCCCACCGAGGGCCGGATGTGGGTCAGGGTCTGTTCGTGCCGATGGGGTGGGATCTCCTCTGCCGCGCAGGCCGGTGGCGAGATCTCCGGGCACTCCGCCACGTGGCCAAACGTCGAGTAGCCACCGAGGGCACCGACGTCGATCCGCACGCTCCCGGCCTCGAGGGCCGGTAACCGATCAGACCCTCCCGCCGGGAGGGTGGGGTTCGCTCAACCCGCTCAAGCGAAGGCGGCGGACACCCACACTGCGCCGAGCGCGATCATCGCCGGGCGTCGATGGCGGTCAGCGCCTTCGCCGCTACGCCGCCTCGATAGACCACCTTTCCGCGCCCATCGTGGACCACGAACCACGGCAGCCCCGCCGCATCGGCCAGGTGTTGGGCAGCGGCCGGCAGCGCGAACGAAGCCACGGCGTTCTCGGCGTCGAGGCTCACCACCCGGATCGCGACGTCGGTGTGATCGACGGCGTATAACCCAAGGAGTTTTGCCGCGGCGTGGCACGGGCCACACCACGAGGCCCCGAAGTCGATCACCGTGAACTTCCCCGCGACCAACGCCGACCGGGTGTCGAACG
This sequence comes from Pseudomonadota bacterium, assembly GCA_947490265.1. Taxonomy (GTDB): domain Bacteria; phylum Myxococcota_A; class UBA796; order UBA796; genus CANLGQ01. The sequence goes on from CANLGQ010000145.1 coordinate 8,891, forward strand.
CTTCGCCGCGGGACACGACCTGAACGTCGGCGCCGGGGGGCGGGGAGGCCCAGGGGTCCTTCGACGCCGGCGGGGCCGGGGTCGCCGGGCAGGCGGTTGCGAGCTCGATCGCGCCCAGCGAGAGATCGTCACACCCCTTGGCCGCGCTGGCGAGCGCATCGGTCTGGACGGCCGCCGAAGGGGTGACACACGCCCAGTCCGAGGCGACCGACACGCTGGCCACGCCGTGAACGGCGACCAGCGCTTGCCGGAGCTCGTCGGCACAGGACGGGCAACCCGAGGAGAACCGGACGATCGCGACCTGACCGGGAGAGAGCTCGGCCGCCGGTGCGGTGAGCCCGAGAAGGAGGAACCACATGCGCTGAGGGTAACGCAGCGCCCGGAGGGGGGACACCCAATGGCCCGCCGCAAGCACACCGAGTGGGTGGAGCGTTATCCAAACCCGAACCCGCGAACAGCGCAGGGCGCCCTGTGCCCTAAACGAGGATTCCATCGTGACTCGACTTGAAGTCGTCCCGGGAAGGCGCCGCTCCTCGCCCGGAGGCTGGCGTATGCCGACGAGGTGCCCGCGGACTGCGCGCACGACCCATCGCGCCGTCGCCGCGCTGCTGCTCGCGGTCCTGATGGGCTGCTCGGGGAGCGACCCGGGAGCCATGCCCGAGGTACTCGCGATCGCCGAAGCCAGGGGGCTCGCCCTCGACTCCGAGGCAACCATCGAGGGCTACGTGACCGCCGCGCCAGGCACCTTCCAGTCGGCGATCGGCGACCAGGGCTTTGCGCTGCAGGACAAAACGGGAGGAATTTACGTCAGCGTTTCCCAGGCACCCGCGTTCGGACTCGGCGACCACGTGCGCGTCCACGGGACCCTCACCGAGGTGGCCGAATTCACCACCCTCGAGGCGAACGAGGCCGACGTCGAGGTGATCAGCGGAACGCAAGCGGTCGCCCCAGTGCCGATCGCGACCGGCGAGGTCGGAGAACC
>CANLGQ010000146.1 GCA_947490265.1 Pseudomonadota bacterium
CCGCTTGACCGTCGAGGCGATCGCCCGAGACGGGATGCCGATCGCCGGGATCGTCCTCGTTCGACGCGGATCGATCGGCGATCGCGACCCCTCGGTCCGATCGAATGAGCACGATCTCCGCCGGCTTCTCGGTCTGCGGGTGGCCGTGTTGCCGGAGGTCGACCCGTGGTCCGGATCACAAACGATCGCCGTCGGACTTGCCTTGTGGCGGGATCTCACGTGATATGGAGGTGAGGCGGAGCACAAGATGTCGGTGATCGGCTTGCGGGTAGGTCCGTTCGAGGTACGAGAAGCGATCCGGGTTCCGGCGCGCGGCGAGTGGTATCTCGCGACACGAGCAGGGCGGCAGCGCCCGACCGAGGTGCTGGTCAAGTTGCTCCCCGCGGAGGGCTCGCCGTCGGATCGCACGGCGCTTCAGGCTGAGTTCGACACCCTTCGGTCGCTGGAGGGGCTGCGCGTCCCGTCGCCCGTCGCCTTCTACGACGGACTGGGGGCGCTCGCGGTGGCCGTGCCGCGGTCGGTGCCCTTGTCGGAGCTCGTCGCGGAGAGGCTCATCGACCGGATCCAGCTCTCTCCCTCCACCCTGCTCGACCTCGCGCTCGATCTGGCGGAGACGATCCAGGCGGCACACCATCGCGGGCGCGTTCACGGGCACCTGTCGCCCGATCAGATCGGCCTCGCGGCCGACGGGCGACTCTATGTGTTCGGCTACGGGCTTGGTCCCTGGGTTTCGCCGATGCCAGGGTGGGCGGCCCCAGAACGCACCCGAGGGGAGCCCGTCGGTCCGGCGGCCGATCAGTGGGCGCTGGGCGCGATCCTGGTCGCGCTGGTGACGGGTCGAGCCACGGCCGACTCGTCCGCGGTCGAGGCGCAGTGGCCTGCCCTCGGTCGGGTCCTGAGCCGGCTGCTCGATCCCGAGCCCACTCAGCGTTTCCCGGCGTTTCCGGCGCTCCGTCAGGAGCTCTTCTCTCTGTCCAGGCGGGCTGGATCCGCTTCGGATCGCCGCGATCTCGCAGCCCGGGTCCACCGCCTCCACCCCGATCGCTCGGCGACCTACGACGCGCCCGTACTGTTCGCCCCTGCCCAAGAGGGCCCACCGCCGATCGACGACGACCCGGTGCTTCCGCCCGTCGACGAGCCCTTCCGCGAGGCGCTCGTCGCGCCGGAACCCGAGGAGATCGAGACGGTCGAGGCCGCGCGCGCGGATCGCCCGGCCCTGTCGTCAGAGGGCCCCTCCAACCCCGATCTCGCGCCCGCGCTGGTGGTGCGGTCCCACAATCGGATGATCGGCCGCACGCCGGTCTTGCCTTCCGAGCCGCTCCCGGTCGTTCGCGTGCTCCCCAGCGGGGATCCGGCGAGCGCCCCCGATCCTGCGCTGGCGGGAAGCGGCACCGGCGTTCCGCTCTTGCGGCTCTCAACGAGCGCCGCGCCCCGCGACCCATTACCTCATCCGTCTCCGCCCTCCCGTGACGCGGTCCCCACCGATCGCTCCGCCCCCCCTCGCGTGTCCTCCCCCCACTCCACCCCGGAGTCCCCCGTGCATCGCTCCAACCCGCGCCCGTCGGCACCCGCCATGGTGTTGCCCCGTCCTTCGCTCGCAGTCCCCGTCGAGGTCGAACTCGACGGCGCTGAGCTCGATGCGCTCGAGCCGGCCGCCGAGGTCACCGACGGCTTTCACATGCCGGCGGAGCTCCTCGGCGGGTCGACCGTGCTTCCCGACCCAACGGCGCCCTCCGAGCCGCAGCTCGTCCTGCGGCCATCCATGCCCTTGCCGCTCGACTTCGCCGGCCCCGGAGCCAGCACCGGCGACGCGTCGAGCCAGGGAGACGGCTGGTTCGGTCCGAAGGGGGTCCAGGCGAGCGAGGCACCTACCGTCATCCCGCTCGCGGCGGTGGGTCATGCCGAGGATGAGGTCCTTCCGGTGCGGATCCCCGAGTATCGCCCGGGTCTCGGGCAGCGGCTCGCCCCCATCGCGCTCGCCACGATGGCCGTGAGCCTCGGGGTGTGGACGGTGGTGCAGCTCCTCGCGTGAGGTCGCTCCAAACACCGGGAATCCTTGGCGTTCCGGTCAGGACGCCGACGCTTCCGCCCGCCACCCACACCAACGCGTGGCTCGTGGGCGAGGGGGAGATCGCGGTGTTCGACCCGGCCAGCCCGTGGGAGGACGAGCAGCGGGTGCTGGCCACGGCGATCGACGCCCGGGTCGCCGCGGGGGAGCGGGTGGCTGCCCTCGTGCTCACCCACCATCACGCCGACCACGTGGGGGGGGCGGTGGCCCTTGCCGATCACCTGGCCGCGACGACCGGGGTTCGTCCTCCGATTCTCGCGCATCCGGTCAACCGGGACTGGACCGCGGTCCCGATCGACGAGCCCTGGGTAGACGGGGAGGAGCGCACCTTCGGGGGCCGCACCCTGAGGGCGCATTTTACACCCGGACATGCCCCGGGACACCTCGTTTTTCACGACGCCGCCTCCGGAGTGCTGATCGCCGGGGACCTCGTCGCGGGGGTCGGGACCATCGCCATCGGTCCGACGGATGGCGATCTCGGACAGTACCTGGCTTCCCTCGATCTGGCGCGGGCGCTGCGCCCGTGCGTACTCCTGCCGGCCCACGGCCCGGCATTGCCCGAGCCGGAGACCGTGTTGTCGTTCTACCTCGCCCATCGGCACCAGCGGTCCGACCAGATCCGGCGAGCGCTGGTGAATGGGCGGGCGACGGCGGTGGAGCTCGTCCCGCGCGTCTATCCAGAGCTGCCGGAGTGGGCGGTTCCGCTCGGCGCCGGCCAGATCACGAGTCACCTGCGCTGGCTTCGCGACGCCGGCCTCGTCGTCGGCGACGACACCGGCTGGTCAGCGCGCTAGGTGCTGTAAGTGCTGAACGGCGGCGGGCTCCTCGTGCTCGATGAGGACCGCGGGGAGCTGATCGAGCTGTTCCAGGTGTGCAGCCACGACCTGGCGCGCCACGCCCCGGCTGACGGGCGCCGGTGGCGTCTCGATCGCGCCGGCCCGTGGCACGCGCACGCGGATCCTCCGATGGCGGTCCTCGACGAAGCGCTGGGGCCATTTCCGAGGGCGCCGGGAGCCTGGTGCGTGGCGGTGGAGTCGGTGGGTTTGGTACGCTGGGCTCGGCCTGCGAGGTTCCCGATGCGCATGTCCTTTCTGGGTGGTCTGTTCCTGGTTGCGTGCAGCGGCAGCGGCAACGTCGTTCTCGACGACGGGGGCGATACCGACGACGACGCCGACACCGACACCGACATCGACACCGACACCGACACCGACACCGACACCGACACGTTGCGGGGGACGACGGATACCTTTGTCTGGGACACCGCACTTCCGGTGGTCGGGCCGTGTGGCGATGGGGTCACCGACCCGGGGCTCGGCGAGGGATGCGACGATGGAAATGTACGTTCCGGCGACGGATGCAGTGGCCTCTGCCAGCTCGAAGGCTGCAACAACGGGGTGATCGATGTCGGGGAGGCCTGTGACGACGGAAACAACACCTTCGGGGACGGGTGTCGCGGCGACTGCGGGGGCTACGAGCTGTGCGGGGACGCGGTCATCGACGTGGTGATGGGCGAATTGTGCGACGACGGCGGGAACAGCGATGGCGACGGGTGCCGGGCCGACTGCGCTGGGAACGAGATTTGTGGCGATTATCTGCTCGACGCGGGCGAGCAGTGTGACGACGGGGTCAACGGTGCGGGCGATGGCTGCGACAACGCCTGCCAGCTCGAGGACTGCGGCAACAACGTCGTCGATGTTGGCGAGGCGTGCGACAACGACCCGGCGAACCAGTTTGGCGACGGGTGTCGGGGGGACTGCCTCGGCTTCGAGGTGTGTGGCGATGGCCTCGTCGACGTCGCGGTGGGCGAGGCCTGCGACAACGGGGCGGCAAACGACGATGAAACGCCCGACGCCTGCCGCGCGTCGTGTGCGTTGGCGGCGTGTGGCGACGGGGTCGTGGACTGGCTCCTCGGCGAGGAGTGCGACGACGCCGATAACAATCCCTCCGACGGATGTGACGCTTGCGCGCTGATTGCTCCCGCGAGCTGCGGCGACGGGACCACCGATGTCGCGGCGGGCGAGGAGTGTGACGACGGCGCACAGGTTCCGGGCGACGGCTGCAGCGCGGCGTGTCAGCTCGAGTCGGTCGGGCTCACCTGCGGGGACGGGTCGCTCGACCTGCCGCTCGAGGTGTGCGACGACGGAGACCTGCTGAACGGAGACTACTGTAACCCAACCTGTAACCTACACAATCAGACGACTCTGTTCGCAGGAACGCCTGGGGTGGCCGGCTGGGTCGACGGACCGGCGGGCAGCGCACAGTTTGGCGGTACCGGTGTGCTCACGAGCGACGACCAGTTCTTGTACCTGGGCGACGGTCCGAACCGAGTGGTTCGGCGCATCGACGCGGTGACCGGCGACACCGACACGCTCGCCGGAAACGGCGTAGCCGCCGGCGTCGACGCGGCGGTCGGCACCGCGGCGAGCTTTGCCGGCCTTGAGTCGGTCGCCACCGACGGTGCACGGTTGTGGGTGGGTGGCGCAGGGTTCATCCGAGAGGTTTCGTTGGCCTGCCCGGTTCCGGGGGTGGACTGCAACGCGGTCACCACGATCGCCGGGACCGGTTCGGTGGGACAGAACGACGGACCTGCCCTCTCCGCCACGTTCGACGACCTTCGCGGCCTGACGTACTACGCTGGCGCGCTGTACTTCGTGGACGGCAACGCCGATACGTTGCGACGTCTCGACCTGTCGACCCAGGTTGTGAGCACGATCGCCGGCCTGGCCTACAGTCGCGCTTGGCTCGACGGTTATGGAAGTGCGGCCCGTTTCGTCAGTCCCCGCTACATGACCTCGGACAACTCCGGGAATTTGTACGTCTCCGACAACCTGGGGTTTACGATCCGACGCTTCAACACGGTGACGACGTGGGTCGACACCTTCGCGGGCACCGGAACCGTCGGCTACGCGGACGGTCCCGGCAACGTAGCCCAAGTCGATCGGCCTCGCGGGATCACCGGCGACGGAAGCTCGATCTACTGGGTCGAGTTCGAAGAGCACACCGTGCGCCAGGGTGTGGTGGCGACCGACCAAGTGAGTACCCTCGCCGGCCAGGTCGGCGTGGCCGGCTACGTGGAAGGCACCGGGGTCAATGCGGTGTTCGACGCTCCGTTCAGCGTCACGTGGCACTGGCCGACCGGGACCTTGTTCGTCGTGGATGGCGGCAACAACGTGATCCGCGCGATCCGCTGACCCGCCGCGCATGGGGATCGCCCGCGCCCTCGTCGCCGCCCCCGGTCCGGGCCGAGCCTCGGGGTCCGGTGCTCGAGACCCGTTCTGGGGGGCGAGGGCGTTTCTCCACGTCCTGAGGCCCTGGCTTGACGGAGGGTTGACCCTTGTGGGTACTTCGCGGGCACCGCGACCGAACGCCTCGCCGATAGGGTGTCGTCGTCCAACCCGGAGAGAATCATGCTGTGCCTCGTGAGCTTGCTCTGGTCTTGCGCTGCGCCCCTCGGTCCCGCCGATGTCGACGCCGACCATGACACCGAACCCGAGCCCGCCACCTTGACGGACGGTGACACCGACCTTCCCGAGACCCCTCCGGTGGATCCGAGCGGGCTGCCTGCCGACCGCATGGTTCCCTGGCAGGGAAATGTCGGTGTCGAGGGCGGAATTCCGGCCCGACCCGAGGTGCGAAACTGTGTGACCGAGGACGGCGTGCCGACCGACGGCGTCCGGGACGCTGCCCCGGCGATTCGCGATTGTCTGGCCCGAACGCCAGCCGGTCACGCCGCCTACCTTCCAGCCGGGACGTACGCGATCCGCTCCCGCGAGCAGGGCGAGGACGGGATCCGGATCCCCTCCGACGTGACGCTCCGCGGCGACGGGCCGGACACCATTCTGTCCGCCGAGATGTCGCTCGAGCATGTCGTGTACATCGGGCAGGGGTACAGCGCCGACCGCCTCGTCCCGGTCATCGCCGGCGGAGCCAAGGGCAGCCGTCAGCTGACGCTTCAGGACACCACCGGGATCGAGGCGGGCGACTATCTTTTGGTCAACCAGCTCAACGATCGGACCGTGCCGGTCACCCCGGTCAGCGGCTGGGGCGATGGCGACTGTTCCTGGTGTGACCAGTTCAGCGCCACCCGGCTGCGGGCTCAGGTGGTCGAGGTGACCGGAAAGGTCGGCGATGAACTCGAACTGGGTGCCGCCGGGCTGTTCCACGATCTGTCCGACGCGCTCGAGCCAACGGCCATGCGGCTCGAGAACATGGGCGAGTACGCGGGTCTCGAAGATCTGACCGTGGTCAACGGCGAAGGGGCGAGCTCGGGCTGGCGCGTGAACGTGATGATCGAGGGAGCGGCGAACAGCTGGGTCAAGAACGTCCGGGTAGAGAACTGCGGCGAGCGGTGCATCGACCTGCGAACCTACTTCTACCGCGTCGAAGTCCGCGACAGCACGATCACCGGCTGTATCGACCACGTGAACTCCGACACCTGCTACGGCACGGAGATCGCCGAGGGAAGCAACGCGCTGATCGAGAACAACATCTACGACGACACGTCGAACGGACCGATCGCCATGTGGGGCGCCTCCGGGAACGTGATCGCGTACAACTACATCCACGATGTGTTCCGCTTCGCCGACCGCGACTCCTGGTTTTGGCCCAACGCGTGGACCCACGGGGCCCACACCGGCTTCAACCTGTGGGAGGGGAACGACTTCGCAGGGCTAAACTTCGATAGTTACTGGGGTTCGAGCTCCCACAACACGGTCTTTCGCAATCGGATCGACGGCGAGAACGCGGCGCAAGGCCTGGTGCCGGGCCACGTCGAAGTGGCGGCGATCATCGTGGAGACCAACAACCCCGCGACCACCATCGTTGGAAATGTTCTGGGAAGCCAGGGATTCTCGAACGAGTACCAGGAGGTCGACACGGTGTACTGGGACACGAACGCGATCTACGCGATTGGGGTCAACGGGGACAACGGCGTGTTCGACTCGATGTTCCGACATCACAACTACGACTACGTTCGCAAGCAGGTAATCGACTGCGACGACGCTGGGGAACCAGGCTGTCAAACCGGGGATCCAAACGTTGCCATCCCACCTTCGTTGTACCTCGGGGCGGCGCCGGCGTGGTTCGAAGGCGCGACGTGGCCTCCCTTCGATCCGGAAGGTCCGGTGGTCAGCGACCTTCCGGCAAAGATCAGGTTTGAGGCGACGCGTTGAGGATCGCCAGGCGGCGAACCATCAGCGCGTGCCGAACGTGAACGTCGGCTGGGGCGCTGGGTAGGGGGGCCACCACCTCGGCGCGGAGCGCGCGCTGCGTTGGACCCCCTAGCGTTCCGGTCCACTGCAGATGCCACCCGAGCCCGACGCGCCGCGCCGCGAACTCTCCGGCGCAGCCGTCTCGCGCGCGCTCGGCGGCGGCGTGCGCGCGGGGCAGGTCGCCCGCAAACGCGAGCGCGAGCGCGAGCGCCACGTGGAGTTCGGCGACCACGGCGCCCGACGCCCCCTCGGGGATCCCCTCGACCGCGTGCTCTGCCAGCATCAACGCGTGCGACGCGTCTCCGAACGCCAGCTCGAACGCTACTCGGTGTCCCGCCAAGAATGCTCCGTTCTTTCGATCGCCGGCGGCTCGCAGGCTCTCCTCGGCGGCCAGGAAGCACTCCCGCGCCTCGCCGACTCGTCGGGTACAAAGGGACACGGCGAGGTCGGCGAGCAGCAGCGCTCGTTCCCGGGCGGTCGGGGGAGGCCGGGTCGCTTCGAGCGCGCGTCGGATCGCCACTTCGGCCTCCTCGACGCCGTGTCCATCCAGGGCCAACTGGGCCCGCGAAAGGCTGACCCTGCCGACGATCTCGTAGTCGCCGCGACGCAGCCCCTCGTCCTGCGCGAGCCGGAGAAAATGATCGGCTTTTGCCCAGGCGCCCTGCCGGCGGCGAAGGCTGGCGTACTGCAGCCACAAGTCCGCGCGGTGCCGGAAAGTGCCCTCGTACTCGAGCGTTTGGGCGGCAGCGGCAAGGGCCGCCTCGGCCTTCGAGAGCTGTTCGCCTGCGAGGTACAGGTGCGCCGTGCGGACCCGTTGCGCCGCGGCATCGATCCGGGCCCCCGTCGACTGGTATTCAGCGGTGGCCCGTGCCGAGGCCGCGAGCGCTTCCTCCGGTCGGTCGAGGGTAGCGAGGCCGGAGCAGAGCGCCGCCCAGGCCAGGGCCGGATTGGCACTCGGAGGGGCGTTCGCCAGGGCGATTCGCAAGGCGCCGACCGCTTCGAGCGGCCGCCCTGACAACAGGTCCGAGAGGGCCTGCTGCACCTGGGCGCCCCACCGCAGCTGTGGGTCGTGGGCATGGCTTGCGGCCCACGCCGCGAGCTCGCCGAACAACCTGCCGTGACCCGCGTGCCGCGCCACCGGAGCGGCGGCGAGTGCCGCCCGGGCCGCCAACTCGGGATCCTCTACGCGAAACCGTTCGAAGACAGCCAGAAGATCGTCGAACGACTCGGGAGGGCCGCGCAGGATCGTCTCGGCATGCATGCGAAGGACGGCCGCCCGGTCGGCACGCTCAGCCAACCGCTCGCGAGCAAAATCTCGGATGGGCCGATGTAACCGCAGCCGCTCCACACCGTGCGCGCCCGGCGTGAGGTAGACCATCCCCTCGTCCCGGAGCCGCGCCAGGCCGTTCGCCCGCGACGCCGGACCCTCGGGCCAGTCGATCTGCTCGGAGGCAAAACTTCCCGCGAACGCTGCGCACCGGACCAGCAGATCGCGCTGGTTGCTCGCCAAGACACGCCACGATGCCGAGATCGCCATTCGCAAGGTGTCGTCGGGCTGTTTGGCGTCCCCGCCGAGTGGGAGGTCGAGAAAACCACGGGCGATATCTGCCAACCACTCGTCCACCCCGAGCGAGACCAAGCGCGACGCGGCGAGTCCGACGGCCAGCGGCAGCCCGCCGAGGCGGGCCACGGGCTCGCGAAGCCGATCGAGGTTCCCTGTCCACCCAAAGGCCACCACCCGGCTGACGAACAGGGCCCAGGCCTCCTCATCGGAGAGCGGCGGCAGCTCGAGGAGCCGCGCGGCCGGGACGTGCGCGGCCCGCCGCGAACACAGCACCACGTGGAGCGCGGGCGCGCGCACCGCCAGCCCGACGAGCCCGGCCAGCCCCGCCGCGTCGTGTGCGTCCAGGCCATCCAACACGACGAGTCCGGGTCCGGGCGTCCGCAGGATCTTGGCGAACGAAGCTGAGCTTCCTTGCTGCCCGGTCGATGCGTCCGTCATCGCCAGCGCCTTTCCGTCGTCGGTCAGCGCACGGACCAACCGCGTTTTGCCGATCCCCGCCGGCCCCGCGAGCAGGACCGGGACACCCGGGGGGCCGGCTCGCCACGCGCGCAGCGCTTCCAGCTCGGCCTGCCGGCCAAACAGCGGTCCAACCGGCGCGAGGTCCGGACCGTCCCAAGGTGGGCCCTCCCACCGAAAACCGGCTCCCCGTACCGCAACCAGCCGAGGCCCGGCAGGACCGAGCTTGGGCCTCAGCCGTCCGAGAACCTTTAGAATTGCCCGCGTATCGACCCCTTCCCGGTAGCCCCACACGTCGCGCAGCAGCTCCGCCTTCGAAACCGTTCGCTGGGCGTCCACCAGATACCCGATGAACTTTGCTTCCAGGGCAGAGAGTCGTTCCGTGACGACGTGCGCGACCTCGTGCCGCTCCACGTCGATCGTCACCCCGTCGACGACGAGAAACCGGAGCCCGTGGGGTCGCATCTCCGCTCCTAATCAGGGCCGTTCGGGGTGTCCGGGGGCATCGCCGGCCGTGACGTGGATCACTTCGCCGCCGCGGCCACCGCTGGCGATGGCGCCGA
>CANLGQ010000147.1 GCA_947490265.1 Pseudomonadota bacterium
CATGGCGTGCGGTACCGGCGACGCCGATCGGCGCCCGCCGGCCCTGGGGGCCATCGCCCTGCCCGCTGCGCAGGTGTTGGCTGACGCGCCGCTTGTTGCCACGTTCGCGGTGTCCGATCCCGACTCGGAGATCCTGAGCCTGTCGGTGCAGGTTTCCGGCCTCGAGCCGACCGATCCACCGGTCCTTCGGGCCGATGGCACGTTGATCGTGGCGCTGACGCCGCCGGTCGGCGCCTGGACCGTGCGCGTGGAGGTGACCGATCCGGGCGGCAACGCGACCGATTTCCTGATCTCCTTCGAGGCGGTCTCCGGCGACGCCGACGGCGATGGCGCGGTTGCCGCTTCCTTCGGGGGCGACGATTGCGACGACCTCGACGACGCGATCGGTCCCCAGGCGGCTGAGCACTGCGACGGCGTGGACGAGGACTGCGATGGGGTCGTCGACGACGAGCCGGTCGATGGGGTCACGCGGTGGCCCGATGCAGACGGCGACGGCGCAGGGGCCGACGGCGCGTCCTTTACCACCTGTGAGGCGGATCTCACGAGCACCGATCGGGGCGGTGACTGTGACGACACGAATCGCTTCGCCGGGCCAGGGGTCACTCAGCTCGGGCTTGCGGGTTGTGACGGCATCGGGCTCACGTTGGAGTGGCTCGGCGAGGGCCCGGGAGACCGGGCCGGGGACAACGCCCGCGACGCCGGCGACCTGGACGGAGATGGGCTTTCGGAGGTGCTGATCTGCAGCCCCGAGTACGCCGAGGCGGCGGGTGCGGTGTACTTGGTCACTGGGTCGAGCGCCGGGAAAGCCAGCCTCGCCGACGCGACGGCGAAGCTGGTCGGCGAGGTTCCGACCAGCGGGGCCGGGTTCGACTTCCTGGCTCCCGGCGACCTCAACGGCGACGGCCAGCCCGACTTGCTCGTCGGGGCTGCAGGTTACGACGGCATCCTGGGGAACGAGGGCGCCGTTTACGTGGCGTTGGGGCCGTTCTCCGGGGAGTCCTCGCTCGGCGACGCGCACGCCCGACTCGTCGGTTCCGAGGCCGGGGATCAGCTCGGCGACGTGGCGAGCGGTGATCTCGACGGCGACGGCTCGCCGGAGATCCTGCTCGGCGCGCGGTGGGCCGACCCAAACGGGATCGACTCGGGTTGGGTGCTCGTGATGGGCCTGCCCCCCGCTGGGGAGTCTCGTGCCGCAGACCTGGCAACCACCCGACTGATTGGCGAGCGCCCCGGCGTGATCGCCGGCGACCCCTTCCAGATCGGCGACGTGACCGGCGATGGCCTCGACGATGTGGGCATCCTCACCCAGGAAGACGCGACGAGCGGTCCGCAAGGGGGGGCGGTCTATGTCCTCCATGCGCCCCTCGCGCCCGGCGATGTGGTGCTCACCGCGGCCGACGCGAAGTGGATTGGCAGCGCTGGCTCGCTGACCGGACACTTTGGAGACGGCGCGGGCGACGTGAGCGGCGATGGCATCAGCGACGTCGTGATCGGGGCTCCCTATGCGGATCCGAACGGAAGCAAGTCGGGGGTGGCCTATGTGCTGTTCGGGCCCGGACCGGCCGGGGTCGTGGCGATCGAAGCCAACGCCGATGCGGTGCTCCAAGGCGACCGAGCGGGCATCCGGGCGGGGTTTTCCGTTAGCCGTCTGGGCGACATGAACCTGGATGGAGACCTCGACCTCGCGATTGGCGCCAAGTTTGACGACACCGTCGGCGAAAACGCGGGGGCGGCCTACGTGGTGCCGGGACCGTTTGGCGGGGTGACGGACCTGGGCGTCACCGGGGTAAAAATCCTCGGCGAAGCGCCAGGCGATCTCGCGGGGGATGTCGGTGGCGTGGCGGATCTCAACGGCGATGCGATCCCCGATCTCGTGATCGGCGCGCGCCACACGGCCGAGGCGGGAGTCGAGGCCGGATCTGCTTATCTCGTGTTTGGAGCCGCGTTTTAGCAGCACCCTCCGCCGTCGTAGTGCCAGGTGCTGTCGGTCACCAACAGGTCTGGGCGCCCGAGGCGGAGGAGCGCGGCCGCGGTCTTGTCGCACACCGGGAGGGGAACGTCGCGCCGGAGCAGGTGCCCCTTGCCGTCGTCGAGCGTGGGCGTGTCGCCGAAGTAGATCGCCGTTCGGCCGGTGAAGATGCACGGTCCATCGGTGGGGATCGGGTGCTTGTAGGCTACGACCTCGACCGACTCCAGCAGGAGGTGCGCGTCGAGCCCGTAGCGCGCGCGGTCGAGCAAGCGATAGGGACGCCGCGCCCGCACTTCGATCGTGCCGAATCCCGCCCGGACGAGGCGCGCCAGGTACGCCCCGAGGGGGATCGCCCCCGACAGACACTGCGCGCGCAACCGGTCGTCGTCGCGGAGATGGGCGGGGATCGGCCGGGGGGTCACGGGGTCGGACAGGGACAGCGCGCCGCCGGGCCGAAGCACGCGAAAAACCTCGGCGAGCGCTCGATCGAGCTCCGCCTCTCGGAAGATGTTGAACAGGCAGTTCTGGGCCACCAGCCCGATCGCGCCGTCCGCTACCGGCAGGGCCAAGGCGTCCCCCTGTCGAACGTCGATCGCGTCCTCGGTGAGCCAGGGATTCACGGTGCGAGCCAGGGCGAGGTTCCGCTCGCATGCTGCGATCATCTCGGGCACGGAGTCCACGCCGATGACCCCGCCCGGTCGGCGGGCCAGCGATGCGAACTGGAGGAGCTCGAGTCCCCCTCCGACGCCGATGTACAGCACCGCTCCCGAATCCGGAACGTCGCGCGGGTGCACGGTGGTCCCGCACCCGTAGTTCATGGCGAACAGGATGTCGGGGATGACGAGATCGGGCATGCGCCAGGGGGGACTGCTCACACAGCAGAGCTGGTCGTCGGGCGCGGCGGCCGCCGCTGCGTACAGGCTCTTCGTCGCTTCGAGATAGGGCAGCATGGGTCTATCCAGGAGCCCCTCCGAAGGCGGTCTTCACGAGATTCAAGGTGTTGACCCCCTCCTCGATCAGCCCCTTGATCTCACCCGGAACGGCGAGCGTGGTCCCGACGTTGTCCTTCACCGCGCCCAACATTTTGGGGATCTGCAAGGGACTCGCGCCCATATCGGCGGCCATCGAGGGCACCTTCGCCGGGATCGACTTGGCCTCCTCCACGAGCGCCATCGCATCGCCCTGGAGCTTCGGGAGCTCGGTGGCGATCTTGCCCGTCGCGGCCACCATCCCGTTGATCGCATTGCCGATCGCAGCGGCTTGGGGCGGCGTGCCCGGCTTCACGGTGATCGTCGGCTTTCCACCGGCCAACGAGAGCTGGAGCGCTCCCTGCGCGGACTTGACGGCCTCGGCCAGCGCCACGTCGAGGGTCACCCCTTCGGCCACCCCGACGGCGGTGATCAAGGCGTTTCGCGCCGAGACGAGCGCGTCCTCGGTCGTGTACACGCGGTCGAGGATCACCTGAACGCGCGCGAAGAAGGAATCGAGCGCGGCGATGCCGATCGGCTTCATCGCCTTGCGCTCCTTCGGGGCGTCAGCACCGGTCTTCTTGGCCTTGGGAGGCTTTTCTCAGGTCTGGGCCCCGGCGTCGGCGACGGCCGCGGGCACCGGCGCAGGCCCGCCGCGGGTAAAGGCGAAGTCGACCCGTCGATCCTGGTTCGCGTCGCCGGTCGTGCCGCCCTCTCCCCGACCCTCCACCGTCACTCGCGTGGCCTCGATGCCGGCGCTCGCCAGGAAGCTCTGAACGAATGCGGCCCGAGCCCTGGAAAGCTCTAGGTTGGAAGCGTCGTTACCTTCGCTGTCGGTGTATCCGGCCACCATCAGATGCAGGCTGGGATCGGCGCGCATGAGCTGCAGGACCACCTCGAGCGTCGGAGCATCCGCGGCGCTGATGCTCCGGCTTCCGGCACCAAAGTGGATGGGTTGCACACTCGGGACGGTGGGAATGGCCGTCGTCGGGAGGGCCTTCGCGCCGCACGCGGAGAGCATCAGGGTCAGGACCAGCGGGAGGACAGCGCGCACGGGGTCTCCAAAAGGCAGGTTTCGGATATCCCCCTCTTCCGGAAACCAGCAACTACAAGATCACTTGACGTGTCAACCTAACATCATGTGTTACTGCAGCGATCATCGGAGGATCCGCATGCGCTCGACCACCATTCCCCTTACCCTGGCCCTGTTCGCGCCGGGCATCGCAGGGGCGGCCTGGCCGGCGGATCCGAGCTGGGCGCCGGTTCCGGGAGCGCAGCTCCTGGACAGCGACCTGGATCGCGAGGGAGGAGGGAGCTTTCTCGAGCTGGTGGGTACGGCTGACGATCCAGCGCTCTGGTGGGCCATCGATGCGGACTCGGTCTACTTCCGCGTCCACGTCGTGGAGAACCCCGCAGCCGTCGCAAATCTCGACAATGGAGGTTGGGCCGTCTTCTTCGATGCCGATGCCAGTCCGACGACCGTGGAGCACGTCCTCGAGGCGAGCACCAGCTTCGGCGTGCTGCAGTGGTTCGACAATGCGGCGATGCAGTCGGGGATCGCGCCCCCGTTGGCGTTCGTGTCGGCGGTGGGCAGTCTCGGTACCGGCGAGGTTCGAGCCGTCGCCGTGGCCGACAGCGGGTCGGGCTCCTACCTCGACGTTCAGGTCTCCCGCAGCGCCTTGCTCGGCTTTGGCATCGCCGACGACACGGTCCTGCGCCTCGGCGTTTACACTCGAGATCCCTTGGGAACACCCTGGCTCGACGTGAGCGGCTGCACCGGCACGGTCGGTTGCCTGGCCGAGGCCACGACGTCGGATGCCGTGGCGATCGACGGGGACTTCGACGGCCTCTCTTTCATCGACGAAGCAAACTACGGGACGAACGCGGACGACAGCGACTCGGACGAGGATGGGCTCAGCGACGGGGACGAGGTCGCCGACGGGACGGATCCCCTCGCGGCGGACAGCGACGGGGACGGGCTGTCGGATGGGCTGGAGCGCGGCGTTACAGCGCCAGATCCGGGTACAGACCTGGGGGCCGGGCGCTTCGTCGCCGACACCGATCCCACCACCACCACCGATCCGCTGGACGCGGACACCGACAACGGCGGCCTCACCGACAGCGAGGAAGATCGCGACGGGAACGGGGCGGTCGGGGTCTGGGAGACGGATCCCAACGATCCGTTGGACGACGCCGATCTCGATGGGGACGGGATCCCCGACGTGCTGGACGGCTTCGGCGGAAACCCGGTCGACGACCTCGACTCCGACGCCGACGGGATCGACGACGCCACCGAGGGGCTCACCGACGCGGATGGAGACGGGACGCCCGACTTCCTGGATGACGACAGCGATGGCGACGGTGTGCCGGACAGCGCAGAGTCGCCGACCGCCGACGCCGACGCGGACGGGCTGCCGGACTTCCGCGATCCGGATGCCGATGGCGACGGCGTGGGCGACGGGTCGGAAGCGGGCGACGCGAACGGCGACGGGGTGGCCGACGGCCTGCAGGGGGGCGACGCCGATGGCGATGGCATACCGGACTGGCTGGACAGCGATCCCGACGGGGACGGGATGGACAACGCCACCGAGGGCACGGTCGACACCGACGGCGATGGCCTGCCCGACGCGGTCGATCCCGACAGCGACGACGACGGGCTCTCCGATCTCGACGAGGGGAACGGCGACGAGGACTGCGACGGCCTCCCCGATTTTCAGGACGACGACCCGCTCGACGACTCGTGCGACTCCGGCCAGCCGACTCCCGGGGTCGACACCGCGCTCGACACCGGAAACCCGGTTGGAGGGGACAAGGGAGGGCCAGATTCCGCTCTCGAGGAGGGCGCGTTCACCGGTGGGGCGTGTGATTCCGCGCCGGCGTCGACCTCGGCGCTCGGACTCTTGCTCGTGGCGGCGCTGGTTCGGCGCCGGCGCGCCCTGGCCGGCGTGGGGCTCCTCACGAGCGGCGCCGCCCTCGGGCAAGAGGTCGACGCGCAACGGTTCGCCCCGGTCGAAGACCCGAGTCGCTTCGCCCACCTGGAAGACGGCGATGTGGGACCGGCGCTTTCCTCCGCCTTCGGCGCCTGGTTCGACTACGCCAACGACCCCCTGGTGTTCCGCCCGGCGTCGGGCGAGGAGATCAAGCTCCTCGATCAAGTCGCGACCCTGCACCTCACCGGCTCCTACACGCTGGGACAGGTGCGCCTCGGCTTCGTCGCGCCGGTCCACCTGCTCACCGACGTCTACGGCGCAGACCCGTCCACCGAGCTCGGGGATCTGGCCGTCGGGGTCGAGGTCTGTGTCCTGAAGGGTGAATCCGCCGGGATGGGGATCTGGGGCGATATCTCGCTTCCGACCGGGGATCCGACCGCGTGGGTCGGGGCGAGCATGCTGAGCGCCCGCCTCGGCCTGGCCGGGCAGAAGACCGTCGGGCCCCTCACGGGTCTGCTCAACGCGGGGTTCCAGACCGGCACGGGGCGGAGCCTTGGGGATCTGAAGATCGGACCGGGCCTGGTCTTCGGGCTCGGCGCCGCGGTGGCGGCCACCGACCGATTCGACGTCGCGGCCGAGCTCGACGGCGAGGCGTGGCTCGGCGACAACGGCGGCGAACCGGGAGCGACGCCCATCGAGTGGCTGGTCTCGGGAAGCTTCGAAGCGGCGCCAGGAATTGCGCTCAAGCTCGGGGGGGGGACCGGCCTGACCCAAGGCGTCGGGGCACCGGACAGTCGGCTGGTCCTGGGCGTGAACTACACTCCGTACCGGCCGACTTCGAGTCCCGCGGTCGCCGAGCGACCGAACCTGCCGCCCGAGCCGGCCAGGCTGATCGTTCGGGCGATCAGCCCGAACGGGGAGCCGATCCCGAACGCGACGGTGCGGGTGGTGGGGGAAGGAGAGGGGGCCCAGAAGACGGGATCAGACGGCATCCTCGAGACGAAGGTGGCGGCCGGCTCGCACGAAGTGGTGGTCGCTGCGGCCGGCTGGGCCCAGGCGAAGTCGGTGGTGAAGGCGGATGCCGGCGGGCACGTCGACGTGCAGCTCGTGCTCCAGCCCACGTCGGAGATCGTGGTCGACGCCGTAGGGGGACGGATCTACCTGCAGCGGAAGGTCTTCTTCGAGGTGGACAAGGCGGATCTGAAGGTGGAGTCGCTCGCGGTGCTCGACCGCCTCGTGGAGGTGCTCGTGCTGCGCCCCGATGTGGTGAAGCTGCGTGTGGAGGGCCACACCGACACGACTGGCGACGACCAGCACAACCTCGAGCTGTCCCAGGCGCGCGCGGAGTCGGTGGTGGCGTACCTGGTGAAGTCGGGTATTGCGGCGGTCCGGCTCGAGGCGAAGGGGTTCGGCGAGACGCGCCCGCTCCAGCCCGGAGATTCGCCAGACGTGCTCGCCACCAATCGGCGCGTGGAGTTCCACATCCTGTCGCTCGCGGCGCCCGCCGAAGGTGCGCCTACCGAGGCCGCGGAGTAGTCGACCTAGGCGGACAAGGTCCGTTCGGCCCGAATCCCGCCATCGTTGCCGATGAATTGGACGGTGAGCGTTCCGAGCCCTGGGTCGGCGACGAACAGGCACGAGGTCCAGTCTTCGATCACCGCGTCATACTGGGCGGGCACGCCGTCCCCGCCGATTTGGGCGACGGCGGAGAGCGGAAACAGAGAACTCCCCGCCGGGCCCGCCGCGATCTCCCACCGGTCCGCTGCGGGGCCGCCCTCCGGGTCGATCCGCTGCACGCCGCCATAGTGCATGTCGCCGGTGACCACGAACACGCCCGCCACCTCGACGATCGCGGCGATGAGGGCATCGCGTTGGGCCGGATAGCCCTGCCACCGGTCGTCGGCGGCGCCGGTGGACATCAGGTCGTAGTGGTCGGTCACGTGAACGCTCGCCATGATGATCTTGAACGCGGCTTCGCTCGCGTGAAGCTCCTCTTGGAGCCAGGCAAGCTGCTCGTCGGAGACGATTTTTCCCTTCGACCGCTCGCCCCGGCTGTCCAGCACGAACACGTCGACCACGCCCCAACCGAGCTTCCGCCACAACCCGTTCCCGCCGGGCCCGACCCGCATCGGAAGGGCGTCGCGAAACACCGTCGTGGCGGTGGCGAGTTGCTCGTCGGTGACGGCGGTGTGGAGCAGGTCGCCCTCCGACCGGACCCAGTTGTTCGCCACCTCGTGGTCGTCCCACGTCGCGATCAGCGAAGAGCGTGCGAACAACGCCTGCAGGCTCTCGTTGGCGAACGCACGTTCCCATTCCGCCCGGTAGTCTTCCGCCGTGAGGCTGCCGTCGGCGTAGACGGTGTCGCCCAGGAGCAGCGTGAAGTCTGGATCGAACGAGGCGATCTCCGCGAGGCTCGCCCACGAGGGGTCTGCGCTGCCGAGGCAGCTCGTGGCGGCAAACACGACCTTGCGCCAGCCGCCTGAAGGGATGGCGGTGCGGAAGCGAACCGTCGCGCTGCGGCGGTCGCCGGCCAGGAAGACCGCGGCATAGGCGCTGTCCGAAGCCAGCGCTTCGAGCTCGAACTGGACGTTTCCCTCGACCGGCGTCAGCCCGTCGTGTCGTGCGACCTCCTCCCATCCGTCCGCGGCCGCGACCATCACGAGCAGGTCGATCGTCGGTTCGGTGGTCCGGACGCTGAGGATCGCTCCGTCGCTGGTGGCGTCGCCGGCTCGCACGCCGCCCGGAAAAGCCAGGCTGTCCAGGGTGCCCGGGGCGGCCCACGGTGCAGGCTCGGGACTCCGATCCGGAGCCGGCTCCGATGGCTTCGGGGCGGCCGGGTTGGCCGGTTCATCGCAGGCGGTCGCGGCGGCAAGTGCGCCCACCGAGGCGAGGAATTGGCGTCGGTCTCGCTGCATGGCTGCCTCCGTCCTCCGGGTTAACCGGTGCCGGGAGGAAAGAGCATGGTCGAGGCTCGCCCGGCGACCACCCTGATCCTGTTGCGGCCCGGTCCGGCGGGTCCTGAGGTGTTTCTCGTCCAACGAAACCGCCACAGCGGGTTCCTCCCCAACGCCTGGGTGTTTCCGGGGGGCCGCGTCGATGCCGGCGACGCGCTGGTCGGCCACCCAGGGATCCACGGCGGCGAAGCCGTGGTCCGGGCCTGGGGAATCGATCCGACGGCGGCGGTGGCGCACCTCGTGGCCGGCGTGCGCGAGACCTTCGAGGAGTGTGGGATCTGGCTCGGTCTTGGGGCCCCGCCGTCCGCCGAGCGTGCTCCGCTTGCCGCTGGAGAACGGCGATTCGTCGACCTGCTCGAGGCGGGGGCGACGGTCGATCTCGATCGCCTGATCCCGTGGGCGTGGTGGGTGACCCCGGCGGTCGAGCCCAAGCGCTTCGATACGCGCTTCCTCGTGGCGGTGGTCGATGGCCAGGCCGTGGGCGCGCACGACGAACGCGAGACCGTCGCGAGCGGGTGGTTCGAGCCAGCGAAGGTCGTCGCCGAAGCGACGCTCGGGACGTTTCCGATGGCCCCCCCGACCTGGTGGACGCTGCGAGAGCTGGCCGCCCATCGCTCGCTGCCCGCGCTGCTCGCCGCCGCTGCGGCCAGGCCCCAGCGCGCGATCCTACCGATCATGGAATTCGGGCCTGCGGGACTGATCCTTCTGCTGCCCGGCCACCCGTCGCACCCGGAGCCGGCAATGCCGGGCCTGCCCACCCACGTCGTGTTCGAAGCGGGGCGCTGGGTCGCGCACGACGGCTCGGTCCGGCTCCCGGCGCTGAACGGCTGATCAGGAGACGTCGGAACCGACGAACGTCGCCCCGTCGACCCCCTGCCCGACA
>CANLGQ010000148.1 GCA_947490265.1 Pseudomonadota bacterium
CGCCACCAGGAACGCATCCGGCATCCCGGGGCTGTCGCTGCCCAGGAACACCACCGGAGCGGCGCGGCGGGCGACCCGCTCCAAGCGGTCCCCGAGGCTCCCCTCCCCTTGCAACCAGATCTCCACGTCAGTGCGCACGTCCAGCCGCGTGGTGGCGAGAACGACCGGGCCAAAACGGCCCGCTAACGCGAGGGTATCGTCGAGGAACGCCTGGGCCAGAACGGCTGCCCGATCGGCGCCCACCGTCGAGGCGAGCCGGGTCTTCACCCCCCCGGGCTCAGGGGCCTTGGCCATCACGACGATGCGCAACGCGCCTCCGATCGGGTACTAGCACCGGGGAGGCCCAGATGCGCGATGTCCCGAGCCGGACCGCCGAGGCGGTGTGCTTTATGCGGGCGAGCGATCAGCGGAGGACTCCGGACAGGCGGATGGTCGACGACCCGTATGCCCGGCTGTTCCTGGGCCCACTCCTCCGCGCTGCGCTTGCCGGACTGGGGGCCGCGGGCAAGCTCGGAGAACGCACCGAAGCCGAGTTCTCCGGGGGGTCACGAGCTTCATTCTCGCTCGGCACCGGTTCATGGATGACGCGTTGCTCGCGGCCTTGGCGACCGGGGTCGAACAGATTCTGATCCTCGGCGCCGGCTACGACACCCGCGTTTGGCGCTTCGCCGCACAGCTCGGTCACACGCCCGTATTCGAGGTCGATCACCCGGCGACTGCCGAGCGCAAGGCAGGGATCGTGGCGGAAAATCGGGCGGACCTGCCGAGCTCGAGCCCGATCCGGGTCGCGGTCGACTTTCGCACCGATCGCCTCGACGAGCGCCTCGTGGCCGCCGGCTTCAAGCCCGAGCGCTCCACGTTCGTGGTCTGGGAGGGCGTGTCGATGTACCTCACCCGAGCGGCCGTGAAAGAGACGCTGGGCACCCTGCATACGCTGTGCGGACCAGACTCTCGGCTGGTCATGGATTGGTGGTTCATGGTCGACGCACCCGACGCCGTCTCTACGGTCCTCCGAATGTCGCCCCAGATGCTCCACCTCCTCGGAGAGCCGATCACCTTGGGCATTCATCCCGAGGACGTCGGCGGGTTCTGCGAACGCGCGGGCTGGCCCGCCGCGGAGGTGGTGGGCTCGGTCGAGCTGGAGAAGCGGTACGTTCGCGATCAGCGGCACATCATGCCGGCGATGTATGTGACCCGACTCGAGCGCTCGCTGGGCACGCCCCTCGCGCGGGGGTAGTGGGCCCCATGTCCGCGATCCCCCAGGCACCCCCCAAGTCGATCCACCTTCAGGATCTCCCGCGGGTCAATGAAATCGCGGTCGTCCTCGCCGCCAACGGTTTCGGCCACCTGCTCACGTTGATGGGGCTCACCGCCTCGCTCACCACGCATTCAGAGGAGGCGACCGGACCGCTGGCTCGGCGGATGCGCCAGGCCCTGGTGCAGCTGGGTCCGACGTTCGTGAAACTCGGCCAGATCCTCTCCGTGCGCCCAGACATCCTGCCGAAGGATGTCATGGTCGAGTTCGAGACGCTGCAGGACCGGGTCCCCGCGATGGGGTTCGACGACGTGCGGCAAGTTGTCGAGTCGGAACTCGGCATGCCGCTCGAGGAGGTGTTCGCGGAATTCGACCCGATCCCGCTGGGTTCGGCATCGATCGCTCAGGTGCATCGTGCCCGCCTCCGCGACGGCTCCGAGGTGGCGATCAAGCTCCAGCGGAAGGGGATCGAGCGGATCATCCGCTCGGACTTGCACATCCTCTACTCGCTCGCGCAACTCCTCGAGGGGCGACTGGCAATTCCCGGGCTCCATACGCCGACCGCCATCGTCCGCGAGTTCGACGCCGCTATCACGAACGAGCTCGACTTCCTTCAGGAGCTCAAGGCGGCGGAGCGCATGGCGCGGTACCACGCCTCGTCCGAAAATATCGTTATTCCAAAGGTATTTCCACGCTGGTCGACCCGGCGACTCCTCGCGATGGAGCTCATCGACGGCATGCCGCTCTCCCAAGCGATGGCGCGGCTCGAGGGCGATGACGCGCGCAACCTCGCGCACGCCGTGATGGAGGCTACCTATCAGCAGGTCTTCGAGTTTGGGTTCTTTCACGGCGACCCTCACCCCGGAAACCTGTTCGTCACGCCCGAAAACAAGCTAGCTTACCTCGACTTTGGCGTCGTCGGAACCCTCACCGGCGCCATGCAAGACACCATCCTGACCACCTTTACGTCGATGGTGTTCCGCGACGCGGAGACCTTGGCGCTCACGGTGTACCGGGCTGGAGCGACCGGGAAGTCCGCGCGGGTCGACCTTCGCGAGTTCATCGCCGAAATCGAACGGAAAATGGTCAAGTACTACGGGGCGACCCTCGACGACCTCGCCAATACCGCGACGTTCGTCGAGATCGTCCAGATGTGCACGCGCTTCCAGATCAGCCTTCCTCCAGAGTTCGCGGTCTTGTCGCGCGCCATCGGCCTGGTCGAGGGGGAGATCCGCGCGCTCCTTCCCGGCGTCGACATCGTCGAGGAAGTGAAGCCCTACGCCCAGCGGCTGATGGCGAGGCGCTTCTCTCCCGACCGGGTCGCGGTGGACATGAGCAAGATGTTGGTCCAGGCGCAGGGCCACCTCCGCGACGTGCCCACCCAGTTCAACCAACTCGTGATGGACCTCGAGAACGGCAACATCACCATTGTCGCCCGGGATCCCGATGCGGCCCGGATGCGGGAGGAAATCCGGGCAGCCGTGTTGCGGTTGTCCATCGGCGCGCTCGCCTCGACCGTCACGATGGGATCGCTCCTGTTCCTGGCGGCCTGGTCTCCGACTCCCTTTGGAATCCCGGTTTTCGGCCTGTTCGGTTTCATGTTCCTGTGGGTCGGGGCCGGGCTGTTTGCGGCGCTCGGGATTCATGTGTTTTTCGCACAGTTTCTCGACCTCGGCGCCTGGCGTCGGCGGATTCTCGGGGTGGTGCGATTCCTGTCCTGGCGTCGCGACTGATCCGAGCCGAACCGGCTCCGCCCCGCGTCCGATCGCTCGACCGGGTACCGCGATGATGTTGGAATCGAGAAAAACACGTCCTAAACCCTAGGCTTTACTCGGACCTGCCCCTGGCTGCCTTGGTGGACATTGCGCTTGGCTGTGGTAGGGTTCCCCGGTCACAGTGCGGATGTCACCGCCGCGACCGGTCCGCGAGGGCCGGCAACAGGTCCGATGCCAGAGGGGAAAGTGTCAAGCCGAAAGCTCGAGTTTACCCGCGGCGACGTGATCGCTGAGAAGTATGAGGTCGTTGACCCCCTGGAAGAGATCCCGCTCGGTCCGACGTTCCGGGTCAAGCATCTCAAGTCCGGGAAGTACGTCCGCTTGGTTCTGCTGCGCCCGAAGTTTGCCGGCCGCGATCAGAAGGAAGCGATCATCCGCGGCTACAAGACCGCGCGCGAACTCAACCACACGCACCTCGTCAAAGTGGGGGAACTGGGCGATCATCAGGGCGTGGGCTACATCACCTTCGAGGACTTCGAGGGCAGCACCCTCCGAAACCTGATCCAGGAGTTCCGCGCTTCCGGCAAACAGTTCGACGTACGCGAAGCCGCCCAGATCACGATTCAGATCCTCGAGGCGCTGCAGGCCGTCCATCAGGCTGGACTCACCGTACGGGCGCTCCGGCCGGAGTACCTGTTGGTCAACGTCCGGTATACGGGTCCGCGAAAGCAGACCTTCGTGGCGCAGACCAAGCTGATCGGCGCCGGCTTCTGGGAGTTGGTCCCCACGGCCGTGCTCGCTGAGGACGAGTTCAGCCGGGGAGAGGCCCAGTACATGGCCCCCGAGCTCAAGAGCTTTGAGCCCTTGAGCACGCCCCGATCCGACGTGTACTCCGTCGGCGTGATCCTGTACGAGATGATCACCGGCGCAGCGCCGAGCGGCACGTTCCATGCCCCGAAGGCGCGCCGACCCGACGTGCCCGACCACCTGGCCCACGTGATCGAGGTGGCCATCGCCCACTCGCCCGAGGAGCGGTACCCCTCCGCGGACGACTTCCGGATCGACATCCAACGCACGTTCGCCGAGTCGGGCGGTCCGGTCGAGCCACCTGCGCGACGACCCCTCTTGAACCCGCTCGCGGCCGCGCTGTCCCTCGCCATCCTGGCCTGCGTGGCGATCATCCTCGTCAGCCTTCGCGGCGATCCGGAAGCCGAAAATGCAGCCCGCGACTCTCAGATCCGCAAGGACGTCTTCGAGCGCCAGGGAAAGATGCCCGCAAGCCTGCAGGAGCTGATCCGCACGCATCCGAACATGATGTACATCCCGGAGGGACCGTACATCAAAGGGCGCATGTACAGCGAGCCGCGCGAGGTCGCCATGGGCAGCGAGCCCTTGGCCGAGGTGGCGGACCTTCCTGCCTATTTCGTTGATGTCTTCGAGTATCCGAACCTGCAGAACGGCGCACCCCAGTTCAACGTCAGCTACGCGGATGCCGAAAAGGTCTGCTCAGCGCAGGGCAAGCGCCTCTGCCAGGCGTCGGAGTGGGAGAAGGCGTGTAAGGGACCGCTGAACTACGCCTACTCCTACGGGGACACCTTCGACCCGGAGTACTGCGGAAACGGAACCGAGGAGATCGCTCCTTCCGGCGGGCGAAATGAGTGTCGGAGCGGATGGGGTCCCGGGGTGTTCGACCTCTCGGGGAACTTTCGCGAGTGGACGGCTACGCCCGTCAGCGGCAGCGACAAGCGCCGAATCGTAAAGGGCGGGCTCAAGAACAACCCGCAAAAGGGCACCCGCTGCGCGCTCGCGATCGACGGGGCGATGTCGTTCGCCGAACCGACGCTCTCGTTCCGCTGCTGCATGGACGCCACGGCGCCGCCTCCGCATCCGCCCGCAGCCCCGTAGCGAGCCGATGGCGCTAGGGTCCCGACTCTCCGCACTCTTCCGTCCTTACTCCACGCTGCGTGATCAGCTCGGCAGCGTACGCCGCGTATACTTGGCCGGCGACCGGATCCGCCGCCGCGACGACATGGGATCGCACGCGGAGCTCGTGCTGCTGCTCCATGGCTTCTTTCAGACCCGGAACATCTGGGAGGTCATGGAGGATCGCCTTCGGTTCGACGGCTTCAGCGTGATGTCGTTCAATCTGGGTGGGCTCCTGTGGAAGTACAACACCCACCCGGTCGATGAGATCGCCGCCCGGACGGCTGACAAGATCGAGGCCCTCGCCCAGAAGCACCGCTTCGATCGCTTTCACATCGTCGGACACAGCAAGGGCGGCCTGATCGCACGTCGGTACGTGCAGAACTACGGGGGCCACCACCGAGTCAAGTCCGTCGTCACGCTGGGAACCCCGCACCACGGGACCGCCACGGCCTGGCTCGGGGTCGCGTTGATGGGATTCGGCGCCCTGCGCTCGAGCGCCGGCGACCTCCTGCCGCGCAGCAACCTCATCCGGAACCTGGGGAGAGACACTTTCGACCCTGCGATCCCCCTCACCTCGGTGTACAGCCGAGCGGATCTCGTGTGCCCGTGGTGGTGTAGCGTGCTGCAGCCACGCCCCGGCGAGACCCAGCTGTCGAACGTGCACGTTCCGGGGGTCGGACACAGCCAACTCGTGTGGGACCCCGCGGTGTACCGGGTCGTGCGAGAGCGACTCGGCGCCGCGGCGGCGGCCTGGAACGAGCGAGCCGGGCCAGATATAGCGGGGGGCGAGGCCAGACCGCCGTGAAACAGGATGCGTATCGCGACGCCGGCGTGGACATCGATGCCGGCGATGCCCTGGTCGAACGAATCGGGCCGCTGGCCAAGACGACTCATCGCCCCGGTGTAATGGGCGGACTCGGTGGTTTTGGAGGTCTCTTTTCGCTCGCTGGCGCGGGCCGCTGGCGCGACCCCGTGCTCGTGTCCGGGACCGACGGGGTGGGCACGAAGCTGCTGATCGCCCAGCGGCTCGGGCGGCATCGCACGGTGGGAATCGACCTCGTCGCAATGTGCGTCAACGACATCGCGGTGAGCGGCGCCGAGCCGTTGTTCTTCCTCGACTACTTCGCCACCGGCAAGCTCTCCGTCGACGAGGCCGAGGAAGTGATCGCCGGGATCGCCGACGGTTGTCGCCAGGCCGGGTGCGCTTTGATTGGGGGGGAGACCGCGGAGATGCCGGGCATGTATGCACCCGGACACTACGATCTCGCGGGGTTCGCGGTAGGGATCGCCGAGCGCGACGAGCTCCTCGATCCGGAGCAGGTGATCGCTGGCGATGTGCTGGTCGGGGTGCCCTCGTCGGGCCTTCACAGCAACGGGTACTCGCTCGTGCGCAAGCTTCTGGTCGACGACCCGGGGGCGGATCTGGATGGCGATCCGTGCGGCCTCGGCAGGAGCCTGGCGGAGGAGCTCCTGATCCCGACGCGGATCTACGTGCGCGACCTGCTCGGCGTCCGGCGGCGCATCAAGTCGGCCGCGCACATCACCGGTGGCGGTCTGACCGGGAACGTCCCGCGGGCCCTGCCGGCCGCGCTACACGCGAGGATGGTACGAGGAAGTTGGCCGATTCCTCCGATCTTCGGTCACATCGCGAAGGTTGCCGGGCTGTCGGAGATGGAGCTGGTCCGCACGTTGAACTGCGGTCTCGGCCTCGTCGTGGTGGTGAGCAAGTCCGAGGCGGAGGCCGTCGCGGTGGCCCTGGGGGGTCGGATCGTGGGCGACGTGGTGGACGGCGCGCACGACGGCGTGGAGTTCCGGTGACCCGCGGGCGGGTGGGCGTCCTGATCAGCGGATCGGGCACCAACCTGCAGGCGCTCATCGATGCCTCGCGCGAGGCCACTTTCCCCGCTGAAATCGCCGTGGTCGTCTCGGACCGCAGCGCCGCGCTCGGGCTGGAACGCGCACGACTGGCGGGGATCCCTGCCGTCTTTCACGGGGCCCGTTCGTTCGCCGGAGATCGCGACGCGTACGACGCCGCGTTGGCTGGCCTGCTCCACGAGCATGGGGTCGAATGGGTCGCCCTCGCTGGTTTCCTGCGCCTCGTCGGCAGTGCGTTGCTGGACGCGTTCCCCTGGCGGGTGCTGAACATCCACCCGGCTCTCCTCCCGTCGTTTCCCGGCCTCCACGCCCAGGAACAGGCCCTTGCTGCGGGCGTGCGGATCACCGGAGCCACCGTCCATCTCGTGGATAGGGGCTGTGACACCGGGCCGATCGTGCTCCAGGGCGCCGTCCCGGTGCTCCCAGGCGACGACGGGCCGGCGCTCTCAGCCAGGATCCTCCGCTTGGAGCACCAGCTCTACCCGCGAGCGCTCCGCTGGGCCGTGGAGGGACGCATCCAGGTGGTGGACGGCACCGTCGTCGTCACCCCGCCGCCGGGTGAGGACCTGACCCTGGGCGTCGTCGCCGGATGACCCTCCAACCGGGCCAGCGGGTGGACCGGTATCGGGTGGAAGAAGTCGTCTCGGACGGTGAGTTCGCCGAGGTGTACCGGGTGACGCATGTCGAGATCGGGTCGTCCCACGCGCTGAAGCTCCTTGCTGCCGGGGCGAGCGAGGCAGACCAAGCGGCGCTCAGGGAGGAGGGTCGCATACTGGCCGCCCTCGCGCACCCGAACCTGGTCCGCGCCACCGACGCGATCGCGGTCGAAGGGCAACCCGGCCTCGTCTTGGACTGGGTGAATGGGCCCTCCCTGGCTGATTTCCTGGCCAATCGCCGCGAACCTCTCGGCGTACCGGCGGCCCTCGGCTTGTTCGACGGGGTGCTCGGCGGAGTCGGCCACGCCCACCGCTGCGGCGTGCTCCACCGCGACCTGAAGCCGGAAAACATCCTCCTCGCGCGAACCTCGAGCGGACTCGTCCCGCGGGTCGCTGACTTCGGGATGGCCATCGCCTTCGACCCACCGGGCCCGACGCCGTCTCCGCCCCGCCGGGGAACGCCGGAGTACCTGGCGCCAGAGCTCCACTCCGGTGAGGCCGTCGCCGACCCGAGGGCAGACCTGTTCGCACTCGGGGCGATCCTCTACGAGCTGCTCACCGGCGCGCTGCCGTTCGACGGCGACAGCCCCGCGGCGGTACTGGCCACCATCCGCGCCGGTCAGTTCACCGATACGCTCCTCCTGCGAAGGGACCTCCCCGAGACGATCGCAGCGATGGTCCGCACCCTTCTGGCGTCGAATCCGGACAACCGGCCGGCCTCTGCGGAGGTGGTGCGACGAGCCTTGGCCACCATCGCGTGAGGGCCGGCAGCGGCCCGGTTTGCAGGCAGATACACTTGTGGCGCGGAGGGGTCATGCGCACCTGGATGGGGTTCTTCGCTATCGGCTGCGTAGGCCACCCCGTGATGGAAGGAGGCGGAACCCCGCTGCCCACCCTCTCCGACAGCGGGATTCCAGGCGAAACCGACGATCCGGGCACGACCGACACCGATGGGTCCACCACCAGCGACGGAACCCTCCGGCAGCTCTGCGTCGACGAGATCAACTCCTACCGCGCTTCGCTCGGCGTCCCGCCCCTCGGGCGTTGGGAAGAGGCAGAGCCGTGTGCGGACGGACAGGCGCGGGCCGACTCCGAATCCGGCATCGCGCACAGCGCCTTCGGCGAGTGCAAGGAGTGGGCACAAAACGAGTGCCCGGGCTGGCCTGGACCCACCGACGCGTTGATCGTGAGCTGTCTCTCCATGATGTGGGCGGAGGGCCCCGAGAACGGCGACGGCCTCGAGCATGGCCACTACGTCAACATGAGCAACCCCGACTACACCGAGGTCACCTGCGGCTTCTACCAGACTCCATCCGGGGACTGGTGGGCCGTGCAGGACTTTCGCTAGACCGCCAGGTCACGCCCGCACAGGTGTTTCGCGGGCTACCGCAGGAAGCCGAGGTCGTCGGGCAGCGCGGGCTGCGGTCCAAAACGCACCTCGAGAAGCTCGATCTCCCGCATGCCTCCCGGCGTCAAGTAGGTCAGGCTCTCTCCGGCCCGGCGGCCCAGCAGGGCGCGCGCCAACGGCGAGCGCCACGACAGGATCCCGGCCGCTACATCGACCTCGTCCTCCCCCCAGATGGCCCAGGTCTTCTCCACCCCATCGGGCCCCGCGACGACGACCGTCGCCCCGAACAACACCCGGTCGCCGCCCAGTGCGGCTGGATCCACCAGCTGTGCGGTCTCCAACCGCTTCACGAGAAACCCGCGTCGTCGGTCGATTTCTCGCAAACGTTTCTTCCCATAGATGTACTCGGCGTTCTCCGACCGGTCGCCGAGTGAGGCCGCGTAGGCGACCTCGGCCACCACATGGGGGCGCTCGTCCCGTTCGAGCCACTCGAGCTCGCGCCGAATCCGCTCGAGGCCACGCGGCGTGATGTAGTTCGGCTCCCCCATCTCACTCCCTCTGCCCGCGTTGTAGCCCCGGAAGCCGGTCGCTGCTAGGATCCGCGCATGTCCTGGCGCGAGCTGGCGTGGAGCGGAAAGATGCGGCGAAAGCGGCCCGATGAGGACAGCACCGGGTTCGTCACCTCGATCGGAGTGAGCCAGGTCTCGCCTGCCGGGTCGGTTTCAAAGAGCAACAACCCGCGCGCCGCCTCCGGCCCTCAGGAGGGGATGGCGGTGTCCGTCGAGCCGATCGGAACGCGGGACGACGGGCGGGTCAGCGCAGTGGGTCGGATGCGGCTCGGGCGATGAGTCATCCACTCCATGGTCTGTCCGAGGCTTTTCTGGCCGTGGCC
>CANLGQ010000149.1 GCA_947490265.1 Pseudomonadota bacterium
CAGAATACGGGGTGGTCGACCGGAGGAGGCGCTGTGAAGCCTATTGTGGATGGTGCCGAGGTCCACTGGGAGATCACCCATCCCGAAGGGCCCTAGCCCGCGCCCACCCTGAGGTGCCCCATGAATGCTTCCCTCGGCACGCCTCCTGGCTTGTCCCCGGGGCCCGATTCGGGCTACGGGCCCTCGGGCGCGCAACGGGCGCTGGAGAGGACGACATGGACGAAGGCGGCGAAGTGATCGAAGAGCCCCGGCTGTGGCGGCGGAACGGCTGGACCGCCCGCGTCATCGACAACGACGAGGACGACGGCTGGGCGGTGGCGATGACCCGCGACGGCGAGAGCGAGCCGGCGCTGGTCGGCCCGTGGACCATGGGGCGCGACAAGAAGAACCCGAAGCCGCTCGACACGGCGGCGTTCCAAACCCTGGTCCGGGTGGCGACCGAGGTCCGGCGGCGCCACGAACAGCAGGCTCGCGCCCAGCTACACCGCGACTTTTCCTTCGTACTGCCGGATGGACGGCCGATCCGCGCGGCGCTGGACATCGTGCCTGCCGAGGAGGAGCCCTACGGGGTCCTCACCTGCTGCCATGCCCACACCGAGGAACCGCTCTTCTCCGGTCGGGTGCCCGTCTCGTTTCGGATGACGGCGGCAGCGCTCACCCCCCTGATCCCCGACCGCTGACCCCCGACGCTACTGCCGGGCGAGGAGCGCCAGGCGGTGAAAGGCCTCCCGCGGATTCCCGCGTCGGTCCAGGATCCCGTTGCGCGGGAAGTACCCGCGATCGTGGTCGACCGTCGTGTCGAACACGACCGCCACCGCCGGGTTGTCGCGCGCCGCCAGGAACGCCCGCTCGGCGCGATCGGCCACCGCGCTGTCGTCGGTGAAGGCGCGGCTCTCGCCCGCCCGGGGGCTGATCACCAGCGCCGCCGCGGTCTGGCCGAGCCGGGCGGCCTGCTCGCCCAGGGTCGGCACCGTCGCCACCGGGTCATCGTGGGGGTCGATCCGGAACACGAGGCCCTCTCCGCCGGCCCGCGCCAGATCGGGGTCGCCGGGACGAAAACCGAGCGGGGCGAAGTGGCTGAAGTACCGCCCCTCCTCGTCGGAAGCCCGGCCGAACGCCGCGACCCACCGAGGCACCGCGAGGGCGGGCAGCGGGGCGCCAAGCCGCACGCGGGGGACGATGATCTCCACCGCGACGAGCAGCGGCGCCAGCTCGGCCACCAGCGCCTGATCGGCCGGCGTGAGAGTCTCGGCGGTATACGCTACGATCCGTTGGCCGCGCGCGGCGAGGCCGCGGAGCCGATCCCGGGTCGCCGGCTGCCGGAGATCGTCGAACGGAAGCCGGAGGAGGCCGACCCCGAGCTGCCACGTGGCGAGGAGCACCAGGTCGTTGCGCGCCTGCTTTCGCTGAAACGGCTCCAGCCCGTCGGCGGGCACGTCGAGGATCGCGTCCCAGGCGTGCCGCAGGGTGAGCCCGAGCGGGCAGACGGGCCTCCGATCCGGCAGCTCGGGGCCCGCTGCGCGGATCCACTCCACCCGATGCCCGACGTCTTCCACCGTCAACAGGCACCAGCCCAGTCGGTCGGTGTCGTTGCGACCGAATTCGTCGGCGGGCCCCACTCGACCGAGCTCGGAATACTCTGGACGGACAAACGCCGTGGAAGGAAGCAGGTAGTATTCGATTCCGCGGTGGTGGTTCCAGAACGGATGGTGCACGTGACCGCAAAACACGGCCTCGACGCCGGCTCGCTCGAACCAGGCGAGCAACCGCGATCGGGCCGGCTCGGCGAGGTTGTCGTAGTGCTCGCGCTCGTCGGCGTGGAGCAGGAACGGCGGGTAATGCAGGAAAACGAATGTCCGGGCCGGCGGCAGGGCGTCGAGCCAGGCCCACTGCTCGGCCTCGAGCGGGAGCCCGCTGTTCAGCACCGGGGTGTCGATGCCGATCAGCCGGCAACCACCGACCTCCTCGAGCCACCAAGGCGGCCCCCAGCGGGCGGCGAACCCGGCGTGCTTCTCCACCGACACGCTGGGCGCCGGCGCCCACGGGTGCGGCTTGTCCCCGACGTCGTGGTTGCCCGGCACCACCCGCAGCGGGGCCTCGAGCGCGCGGTACGTCTCGCCCGCCACGTCGAGCGCGCGCGCGTGTTCCGGCAGCCCGGGGACCGGGTGCGGCACGTCGCCGAGGTGGATGACCCGCGCCGGCCCGGCTCGATTCACCCGGGCCACCACCGCCACATTCCGGGCGTTGAACTCCGCGTCCGACGCCCAAACCGCTTGATCGGGCACGCCAGGCGGGTGGAAGTGAGAATCGGCGATCACCGCGATGCGAACAGCCATCTCCCCTACTTCTTGAGCAGGGGGTACAGGTCGCGCACCCAGGCGCCGTAGCCGAGCAGCCGCGTGCCGTCGAAGTCCACCCGCCACACGTCGTCGTGGCCCGCCTCGACCTCGCGGATCACGCTCGCCGAACCCACCACGTGCAGCGTGTTTCCGTTGGGGAGTCGCCAGGCCTGCCCGTTGGTGTCGGCCCGCGTGTCCGACGAATCCGACCACACGAGGTGCAGCGTCTCCTGCGCGTGATCCACCTCGTACTCGAGCAGCCACGTCTCCGTCGGCCCGTTGTTTCCCCCGTCCCATTCCGACGAGACCAGCAGCGTGTCCGAATCGGTGGTTGAGATCCCGTGCTGCCAGGCGAATTGCGAATTGGCCGGATCGAAGTCATAGCCACCCGGTACCTCGCCCGCCCACCACATGGACTCGCCGGTCGCCCGATCGACCTCCACGAGGGAGTTGTTCGTGTAGAAGCTATACAAGAAGCTGTTCGTCGCCTCGGCGT
Source organism: Pseudomonadota bacterium (assembly GCA_947490265.1). Lineage (GTDB taxonomy): Bacteria > Myxococcota_A > UBA796 > UBA796 > CANLGQ01. The sequence continues at coordinate 2,836 of CANLGQ010000149.1, forward strand.
AGTACAGCCCGTTCGACTCGCACCACGACGCCCCCGGCCAGTCGCCGTCGCACGTCCAGAGCACGGTTTCCCCAATCTGCTCGGGGCCTTTCTCGACCAGCGCCTCTCCGCCGCCGTGCGCCTGACTCCCCCACACCAGGGTCTCGTCGGGGAGCTGCACGAACTCGTGGTGGAGCCCGGGCGTCACCACTTCCTCGAACTCCTCGTCGAGCCAGGTCTTGTGGACGGTGGACTCCTCGCCGTGCCCGAAGTCGGACCAATAGGTCTGCTCGTCCCACAGCAGGTAGTCGCCGGTGACCGACACCTGGGCGAACAGGGTCCAGTGGCTCTCCGGGGTGCGCGTCGCCCACACGACCCGGCACTGTCGATCCATGAGGAAGGTCCAGTAGGTTCCGCCGGTCCACCCTCCCCCGTCTTCGTTGATGCTGGTGAGAAGGTACCTCTCGCCGCGATCGTAGCGGTCGGGCTCATCGACGATCACCCGGCAACGGGGGAGCGCCGCAGCGAGGAACCCGGTCGTCAAGGTCTCGCCCTCGACCTGGGTCTCCGTGCCGTCGACCACCACTCGCCATTCGGCGTCGGTCTCGAACGGGATGCCAACCACCACCCGCTCCTGGCTCCCCGCCGGGTAGGCCACCGAAGGCGTAGACTCCCAGATCCCCTCGTCGAACGAGTACTCCACGTGGACGGTCGCTGGTTGCGACTGGGTCCAGCTCACCCGGACCAGGCTCCGCATCTCGTCGTGGAGTTGCCAGCCGAGCTCCGAGATCTCGACGGGTTTGGCCTCGCGACCCCGACCCGAGTGGGACCCGCACGCCACGAGCAACATCCACACCATGTGCCCTCCCGCCCGTTGGGTATCACACGCTGCAGACAAAGACGTACTGCTTCCCTGCGGAAGTGAGGCCCTTCCCCGATCGATGCAGGACGTCCCACGTGACGCCTTCGTAGCCGATCGTCTGGACGACGATTACCGCGTCGCCCGACGGCAGCCCCCACGCGGCCACCGGCCGGGGGACCGCGTGATCGAAGGGGTTCGCGAGGTCGGTCGCGGTTCGGTCCACGCCGGCCATCACGCCCTTCTCCCAGTCGGCCTTCCACACCACGCGATCGCCCTCGCGCAGGCGCGAGATCCCCGCGAAATCGCCCTTCGTCTCGACCTCGAACACCATCCCACCGATCGCCCAGGTCGGCCCTGCGCCGGCGATGGGCAGCGCACTCGCCCCGGGGTCGGGCGACACCCAGTAGATCCCCTCGGCCGGCTCATCGGGTCCGGTGAAGGCCACCATCTCGCGGGGCCGATCGTCGCAGCCATACGGGATGCGGGAGAGCTCCGAGTACACGAGCCGCAGGGGCTCGCCGCTCCCGGTCGCGAAAAACGCAGTTCCCTCGCTCACCTCGTCCCAGCCCGTCGGTTCGATCAGGGCGACGGTGGCGTGTGGGTGGTCGGGGCTCCACGGGAGCGTGCGGCTTTCGCGCGGGCGAACGGCAAACCCGAGCCACCCGTTCAGCGGTGGGAAAGGCAACGGAGGCACGGCTTTCTCCTCAAGCGCGGGGGGTTCCTCGCGGGCAGTGGGGCGGGCGTCGGCCGCTCCTTGAAACGCGAGGGAGAGGACGATCAATGCCCGTCGACCGACCAGTGGACCCAGTCACCCGAGCCGAACCAGATCACGCCCATGTCCCGACCGATGTGATCGACCTTGTCCTCGTCGAGCGTGCCGTTTCCCTTGCCACCCGACTGGTAGGTCTTCCCGTTCATCGTGAGCGACCGGGGCACGCTGCGAATGTTGAGGTCCATCGCCAGCCCGGCGATGTGGTTGCTGGTGAGCGCGGCCGCATGCACCAGGCCGAAGGCGTTCTTCAACGCGTTGGCGGCCGAGCGGGTGCGGGTGGCGTCGCCGTGGTCCCATTCGATCGCGATGCCGCGCGCGCGGCAGTCGGCGTTCGCGGCCGCGGCCGTCTTGCTGCCAGCCGCCACGTGCCAGGCGTAGTGCATGAGCGTGGCGCGGTTCGGGTGGCGCAACCCGGCGGTCACGGTGACGTCGGCGCCGTTGTTGCGCAACCCCTCGACGAACGCGCGCGCCTTCGGTCCCCACGTGCCGTTGAAGGTGGAGAAGTCGGTGGAGTCCGTCCAGCCCTGGCTGTTCGCGGTCGCCACCCAGGAGGCGCCGGAGCGCGTGTTCTCCCCCGTCGCCGGCGCCGCCGCCGCCGGAACCGCGGCGCGGGTCCCGCGCTCGCCACCGACCGCGCCGACGGCCTGCCCCCCGGTCGCCGGGGCTCGCACAGCGGCCTCCGGCACCGGGCCCGAAGCGGTCAGGCTCGGCCGCGGCCCGCCGTTCACCGCGGATTCGAGGAACGCGACCCGGCGATCGAACCGATCTTTCGGGACGCTGGCCCAGAAATCGCGGTCGCGCATCACCTTGAGCAGGGCCGGCAGGTCGTTCGCGATCGCGCACGGCTGGACCCGGCTGCGGGTGGCGGGGATGTAGTCGCCGCGGAACCGGAGGTCGATCAGCATGTCGCGAATCGCGGGGTTCACCTTCTCGAAATCGACCTCGAAGTCGCCCTTCTCGCGCCGCGGATTGCGCTCCTGGAGGGTCGTCGCGTACTGGTCGGAGATCCGCACCACATCGGCCGCGAGCTGGTTGTAGGCGACCTGGAACAGGGCGTTCTGCTGCTCGAGGGTGATGCCCGGCAGGTCATCCCCGTGCTCGCGCAGGTAGTTGCGCGCGGCCTCGTGGGTCTTGCCGCACGCCCCGGCATAGGCCTCGGCGGTAGAGAGCGGGATCCCGGCCGCCGTCATATGGCCGATCACCTCGGTGCGGGTGCGCTCCCCGACGTCGTATCCCCGGCCGATCGTGACCCCCGAGGCGCCCCCCGGCCACTCCGCGACCCGCGAGTGGAAACGACCCCCCGGGTTCTCCATCCCCTCGACGTCGAAGGTCATCTGCCCTCGCGGGACGAGCAGCGGATCGGTGCTCGGCACGACCGGATCGTCGGCCTTCGGCATGGCGCTCTGCTGGCCCGTGCGCTGAGCAGGCTCCGCGGCCCACGCCGGGCTGGCGACGCGCGCCCCGGGGGCGCCAGGGGCGCCGGTCGGACCGCTCGGAGCGCCCACCGGTCGCTGCTGCTGGTTCTCGGGCCCCAGCGCGGTGAGTTGATCCGCGTTGGAACCGAAGTCGGTGACCGACTCCAAGGCCGGCCGGCCGCCCGACAGCGCGTTGCGACGACCAGCCGCCGGCTGGCGATGGCGTTGACCCATGAGACACCCCGAGGAGAGAGGTGGCCGCATGGTACCGCCTGTCAGCCCGGTTGGCAAGCGTCGGCCCGGCTAGGACAAGGCCAGGCCCTCACAGACGCTCGTGAACGAATCCCCTCCGCGAAGCTTGTCAACTCCGAACCGCGCGGTGAAGAGATCCCGCACGAACGGGAGCTGAGACGTGCCGCCGGTGAGGAACACGTCGTCGATGTCGGCGGCCTGCAGGCCCGCGCGGCCGAGGCACAGGCCGATGGCCTCGTCGTACTGCCCGAGAAGGGCCTGACAACCCTCCGCATAGGCCGAACGCTCCACCGGCACCTCGAGGTTGAGCGCGTCGGAGAAGAACTCGCGAAAATGAAAGGTGGTCGCCGGCACCGCGCCCAGCTCGCGCTTCGTTGCCTCGATCGCCCAGGCCATCGGATAGCCCAGGTCGTCGAAAACCAAGCGTCGAACACGCCGAACGACAGCCGGGTCGGACATCATCGGCTCGACGTGCCAGAGGCTGTCGCGAAGGTCGTTCGTGCGGAGCTGGTGAAGGTAATAAAGTCGTTGGATCTGATGCTGAATGGGGTGGTACCACAAGCGAGGCTCGACGCTGTCCGGCGGGCGCCAGGTGGCGCCCCGACCGAAGGCACCCATCAGGAACGTGTCGAGGAAACGCCCGTCCAGCGCGTCGCCGGCCTCGGCGACCCCAGCGGTGCCGAGCACGTCGCCCATGCGGTCGGGGCGACCGGCGCGGAGGGGCCCGGCGCGCAAGACAGCGAAGTCGGCTGTTCCACCCCCAAAATCGCCGACCAGGAGCAGGCGCTCGCGGGTCAGCGAGAGCTCGTGCAGCCAGGCGGCCGCGACGGGCTCGAGCTGCAACCGATAGTTGCGGATCCCCGCGGTGGCGATCGCCTGCTGGAGCCGGCTGAGCGCGGCGCTGTTGCGATCGGGGTCGCTGTGGAACGCCACCGGCCGGCCGATCACCAGCTCGGTCATCGGCGACCCGAGCACCAGCTCGGCCCGGTCGACCAGGAAGCGCAGGTAGGCGGCGACCAGATCGGGGAACGAGTGTTGTCGGCCAGCGAACTGGGTCCGCGGCACGTCGTGCGGCAGGAACGCTTTCAGCGACCGGAGGAAGCGGCCGGTCAGATCGGCCTCGAGGTAGGCCTCGAAGGCGCGGTTCCCGAGCGTCACCTGGCCCTCGGTGGAGGCGTGGATCACCGTCCGCTGAGTGCGTTCCCCGGGGAAGAGTTCGACGATCTCCGGTCGGCCGTCCGGGGCGAGCCGCGCCACCGCTGAGTTCGTGGTGCCAAAGTCGATGCCGAGCTTCACGCCCCCTGTGTAACAGCGTCGGCGGGCCGGATGAGGTAGGATCCGCGAATGCGCCATACCACCGTCCGTTTCGGTCTCGCCGCCCCCCTGCTCGCCTTCGGCTTCGCGTGTGGCTCGGGTCCCCCACCTGCCGGGGCCCCGGCGACCCCGGCCGGGCCGCTCGCGGTGGATCCCGCCCTGGCGGCACCCACCGGCGGGCTCGCTGCCCTCGCCGCGGCGAATCGGCCGCTTCTCGTTGCCGCGGATCCCGACGCCGCGCCGTTCCTCAGCAAAACGGCGTCCGGCTTCGAGGGCTTCGAGTACGCGCTGGCGGAGGCGATCGCCGCAACCGCCGGCCTGAAGGTAGAGGTCGTGTCGGCCACCTTCTCGGAGCTTCCGGCGGCGGTCACCTCGGGAAGGGCCGACCTCGCGATCGGGCAGATCTCCCCGAGCTCGGCCTATGACGGGCTCGCCTGGAGCGTGAGCTACCTCCAGTACAGCCTGTGCCTGATCACCCCCACGGGCAGCCCGCTGAAAAAGATGCCGGATCTGAAGGGTAAAACCGTCGGAATGTACGACGACCCGGTCGCCCGCCAGCTCACGAGCGTGCTGGTCGGCGCCACCTACGAGTCGGTGATCTTCGAGGATTACGGCTACTTCGAGAAGATGGTGCGCGGCCAGCTCGACGCGATGGTCTACGACTGCCCGCTCGCCCGCTACGAGATGAAGATGTACGGCGACAAGCTGCACATCGCCGACGATGCCCTCAACATCACCACCTACAACGTGGCGGTCCGAAAGGACGATCCGAAGCTCCTCTCCGATGTGAACGGGGCCCTGAAGAGCCTGGGGGAACAAGGGCTCCTGGCGACGCTGGAGCAGCGGTGGCTCGGCGAGTCGGCCCGCACCGGGAGTTACGAGACGGCCGCCGGGCGGGTGGTCGTGGTCGGAAAGGGAGAATCGCTCTCGATGATCGCCGGCCGCGAGCTCGGGTCGGTGGAGAAGTGGAAGGCGCTTTACGAGGCCAACCGCGACGTGGTCGGCCCCGATCCCGACGTCGTCTATGCCGGGATGCGGCTGCGGGTGCCCAAATGAACCGCGTCTGCACCCACTGTGGCTCGCGCGCCAAGCCCGACGCCGAGAAGTGTGCGAACTGCGGCTCCACCGCCCTCGAGGGACGAGAGCCGCCGGAAGGCGAGGTCAAGGTTCGTTCACCCCGAGGGTGGTTGGCCGCGCTCGGCTGTGGCGGCCTCGGGCTCGGCGCGTTGTTCTGCCTCGGCGCGATCAGCGCCCTCATCCAGCGCCGTCCCTCGGGTCCGCCGCCCTCAGTTCGCGCCGACACTCCGGCACCGGGTCTCTCCGGCTTCGAAGCGATCCGCGCCCGCGGCACCCTGAAGGTCGGGGTCGACCCCGACGCGCCCCCGTTCCTGCAGCGCACCGCCGACGGCTGGGAGGGGTTCGAATACGCGCTGCTCTCGGCCATCGCCGAGACCGCGAAGGTCGAGCTGGAGCTGGTGCCCCTCGCCTACGGCGACCTCCTGCCCGCGGCGGCAGGGGGCCAGGTCGACCTCGCGGTGGCCCAGCTGCCACCGCAGCCGCGACGCGGCGTGGACTTCTCCCGGAGCTATCTCCAGTACAGCCTGTGCCTGGTCGTCCGCGCCGACGATCCGCGCCGTCAACTCCCCGCGATCCACGGGCCGATCGGGATGTACGACGATCCCACCGCGCGGCAGGTCCTCGCGCGAGCCGGCGCCAAGAACAGTCGCATCTACGACGACTCTGGGTACTTCGCCGACCTGGCGGCGGGGACGATCGACGCCGTGGTCTACGACTGCCCCCTCGTCCGAACCGAGCTCCGGTCCGATCCCTCCGCTTCCAAGCTCCAGATCGCCGATGACCACCTCGCGGTCGCGACCTACTCGGTCGCGGTCAGCCAGCGCACGCCGGGCCTGGCGCCCGACGTCGACCGCGTGCTCACCGACCTCGGCCGGGGCGGACTCCTCCCGCAGCTCGCCAGCCGTTGGCTCGGCATGGAGCCGCCCAGCGCGTTTCAGGGGACCGACTCCCGCGGGGTCGTGGTGGAGGCCGGCGAAGACCTCGCCGCCGTGGCGACCCGGACTGGGGTAAGCGCCACCAATCTCCAGGATTGGAACGGTGATATCCTCGGCTCCGGAGCGGCAGAGGTGTATCCGGGCATGCTGCTCCGGGTGCGGTGACCGCTCGGGTCAGCAGGGGTCGTTGGCCCGGCCGGGCGTGCCCGGTTCGCCGCCGG
>CANLGQ010000150.1 GCA_947490265.1 Pseudomonadota bacterium
GGGCGGACGACCCGTCCAACGCGTGTTCGAGACGGCGTGAAACCGGGTGATCAGCCACAGGTGGCTGTAGCCCTCGATGCCGCGCAGGGCGTCGAGCGGCACGTGAGGGGCGAGGTGCAACTCGGCCCAGGCGTGGGGCGCAAGGCCCGGTTGTCGCGGAATTCCCCAGCGATCTGGCCAGCAGGAACGAATGGTCCCGATCGCCTCGCTCACGGTCGCAACCAGTGGTCGAGCCAGGCGCCGAGTTGCCGAAAGCGCTCGATCCGGCGATCCAGCCGACCGGTTCGGGTCAGCCCGTGCGATTCGTCGGGGAACAGGAGGAGGGCGGTGGGCACACCCTGTTGGAGGAGGGCGGCGAACAGCCGATGGGCCTGCTCGGGCCCGACCCGAAGGTCGCCCTCCGCGTGGACCACCAGCGAAGGGCACCGGACCCCCGCGACGAATCGGATCGGGCTCTGCTGGAGGTAGAGCCCCGGATCTTCCCACGGCCACCGGCCGCCGAAGAGGCGATGCTGGGCGTGCCCGAAGTCCGACGAGCCCGTGCAGCTCGACCAGTCGTAAAGGCCGCGCTCGAAGATCGCGGCGGCGAACCGGTCGGAGGTGCCCGCGAGGTGGAGCCCCATGTAGCCACCGTAGGAACCCCCCGCGACGCACAGCCGCGTCGGATCCACCTCCGGACGGCTCGCCAGCAGGTCGGTGAACGCGAGCAGATCCTCGGCATCGACCGTGCCCCAAGCCGGGACGCGGGGCTGCGGCACCGAGCGAAGCGGGTGCACGACCTCGGGCACCCGCGGCCGGTGAATCGAGCCGGCGAACGCCTCGCCGTACCCCTGTCCGCCCCGCGGGTTCGGCCACAGCACGGCGTAGCCGCGGTCGGCCCACCAGTGCATCTCGAGAAACAGGCGTTCCCCGTAGCAGACCGCCGGCCCACCGTGCACATAGAGGATGGCGGGTGTCGGCCCGGACGCTTGGCGCGCCGGGAGGTACCAGCCGGTCGCCCCGTTCGGCAGCGCGAGCGTCTGGGGTACGCGAAAATCAGCCTCCCCAGCGACCTGATCGTTGTGGGTGGTGAGGCGGCGGACGCCCTCGGGCCGCAGCTCGGCGAGCTCCGGCAGCGTGGAGGCGGTGGACCCCACCCCGACCACCCGGCCGTCGGCCAGGGCGCAGGGCTCGGAGAACACGCCGGGCGGGTCGAAGAGCCACCGTCCCGGAGACCCGTCGAGCGGGAGTTCGCGCAGCCGGAGCGATCCGCGATCGGTGAACCCGCCGATCAGCCGATCGGGGCCCAGCCAGACCGGGCGCGCCGGACGGAAGGCCGCACACAGGTCGTCGAGCACCAGATCCATGGCCGGGCGGTCGAGCCCCGGGTCGAGTTGGCGCAGCCCCCCGTCGGGATCGAGGAGGAACACCTTGGCGTTCTCCGCGCCCTCGTCGTCGTCGGGCGCCGTCGCCACGATCGCCAGGTACCGGCCGTCCGGGGACGGCGCGAGCGCCACGGGCCGACCGCTCGGAGCAGGAACGGCCGCCACCGCCCCCGAGAACAGGTCGATCGCCACGATCTCCCCGCGCGTGACGTCGACGTCGCCCGCCAGCCCGGGGAGGGAGGCGCACGCGAGCAGCCGGTCACCGGCCCACACCGGGTTCTCGAAGTCGCGATCGCCGGACGTGAGGCGGCGCATCGCGCCGGAGCCGGAGTCGAGCACCCAAAGGTGACTCCGACCCCCGAACCACCCGCTTCCATCCTCGCGATTCCGCGCGCGACCGACCACCCGGGCGAGCGGGGTCGGCGCCAGCGGCGGCTCCACGGTCTCCCCGCCAACAAAGCCAGCATAGTTCGCCGAGAGCCGATCTCCGGTGGGAGCGGCCAACACCTCGATCGCCAGCGGCAATTCGAGGGCCGGGGCCGCGGCCGCGAACGCCACGACGGCCAACCCGTCGGAGCGAAGGGCGACGGCCCGGATCTCGCCCCGCGGCAGCGCAGTGAGCCGCACCGGAACGCCCTCGGGATCGTCGAGGCGCCACACCTGGTCGGCACCGCTGCGATCGGAGACGAAGAGCAGGAAGGCAGCCCCGGCCGCCGTCGAAGGAAGCCGATCGCGCCAGTCCCCGGCGGTGAGCGGTCGCGGCGCAGCGCCGTCGGGCAGGATCCACAGGTTGACGAAGCTGTTCTCGGCGGTGAAGCGCTTCAGCGGGTAGACCGCGCCGCGCCAAGCGACGGGCCCGCTCGGGACGACGAGTCGGCGAAGGTGGTCGGCGGTGAGGGTCATGACAACGCCCGGTAACCTTTCGACGACGCCGGCCGCCGTCGGGGCGAGCTAGCGACCCTAGAAGAGCTCGAGGTCCATCACGACCACGCCCGGCACCGCCTCGCCGTCGGGACCCGTGAACGGGCCCGACCCGACCACGCGGGGGGCGAGTTGCAGCCCGCCGAGGGGTCCGGAGCTGGTGCTCCCGCCGAGCCCGCCCAGCAGGTCGGCCAGGTCGATCTGCAGCGTCCCGCCCAGCAAGCCGAGGAGCCCCTCCAGCGTCGCACCGAGCGGCGCGATGATCTCGTCCTCGTCGTACGGTCCCCCGGGGGCTCCATAGAACAACACCGCTCCGTCGCCGACCTCGAGGTCGAAGCCCAGCACGCTGCCGTCGGCGATCACCCCGAGCTCGAGGGCCAACGACGCGGTGAGCCAGGGGACGCAGCCCCCCCCGGTATCGGAGGAGAACGAAACCACGGTGTCTGGAAGATACAGCTTTGCAAGGGTCTCTTCGCCCGGAGTGACCCGGGCGACCTTGGCCTCGGGCAGGGCGATGGACAAGCACCAGGTGTCGGCCGCCGGCAGCGCCGGACCTCCTGGGAGCGCCTGCAGCGGGAGAGTGAGCGCACCAGCAAACGGCTGGCTCAACGTCAGGTCTTGCTCGAGCATGGACAGGATGTCGCTCGACAACAGCACCTGGAACAAGCCCTCGTGCAGCGCGACCTCCAGATCGCCGGAGCCAGACGGGGGAATCGGGATGTCGGACGCCGCGCCCGGCGGGCTGTCGAAGCCCATTCCCAAGGCGACCCACACCCCGTCGGGGTCGGCGCCGAGCCCGGCGACGCTCGTCGACACTGTGGTGCCCAGCAGGTCGAGTTCGGTGGCCAGCGACGGCAGCGACAACTGGCCGAGTCCACCGAGCAGCAGGTCGACGAGGCCCGCGCCGAGGTTCGCCACGGCGTCATCCAGGCCTCCGAGCAGGTCTTCCAGGAAGACGGGGTCGATGCCGCCCAGCTGGAGCGTGGGCTCCCCGAGGACGAACGTGGACTCGGCGAGCCCCAGCGTGATGACCCCCTTCGCGTCGGCAGAAGGCACCAGCGTGGCACCCAGGGAGATCAGGTCGTAGCCCAGCTCTACGTCGAGGAGCAGGCCGAGGGTCGCGCTCTCGATCTCCAGGTCGATCTCGAGATCCGGTAGCGCGATCGCCACCGCCACCCCGCCCGCCACCGGCTCGAGCGACACATCCATCGGATCGTGGGTCAGCGCGATCGGGCGCAAGCTGAACGCATCGCTCTCGATCGTCGGGATGACCGCCAATAGGCTTTCTTCCCAGGCAAGCGCCTCGAACGAAGCCTCGAGCACCCCGCCCAGGGTATCGAGCATCTCGGGCGTGACCCGGAGCGCCATTCCCCCCGGCCAGGTGCGCAGCGGATCGTCTCCCGCCAGCACCACCCGCCGCTCCCGGAGGTGGGTGTCCGCTCGGGCGGCTTCGACGTCGACCACCCGGTAGGGCCCGGGAACCGGCAGGACGACCGAGAAATTGCCCTCCGGACCGACGTTGACCCGATTTCCCTCTACCCACACCCAGTCGTCGGGGGACGTGACATGGCCCGACACCACCACCGATGGCGCATCGCCGAGCCAGGCGTTCGCCACTGGGCTGTCCACGCGAAGTGCCAGTGGCCCTTCCGTCGCGTTCGAGGAAACTAATTCGCCGGCGCCGCTGCATCCGACGAGCCACAGGAAGGTCCAGGTCTGGCGCATGGCACCCCTCGCTGTCTCCCTTTGCCCCGGCGGAACCCGACCGGCCAGGGTACAGGGCGCCCGGGGGGAAGCCATGTACGGAGACGTGCGCGAGCAGCTGCTGGGCGAGCTGGAGGCGATCCGCGCCGCGGGAACGTGGAAGTCGGAGCGCGTCATCGTCACCCCCCAGTCGGCCGAGATCCGCGTCGCCAGCGGCGACGAGGTCTTGAACTTCTGCGCGAACAATTACCTGGGCCTCGCCGACGACCCACGCCTCGTGGAGGCGGCGCGGGCGGCGCTGGAGTCGCACGGGTTCGGGATGGCCTCGGTCCGGTTCATCTGCGGCACCGGCGACCTTCACAAGCGCCTCGAAGCGGCGATGTCGACCTTTCTCGGCACCGACGACACCATCCTGTACAGCTCGTGCTTCGACGCGAACGGCGGTCTCTTCGAGACCCTCCTCGGCGAACGCGACGCGGTGATCTCCGACGCGTTGAACCACGCCTCCATCATCGACGGGATCCGCCTCGCGAAGTGCAGCCGGTATCGGTACGCGCACGACGACCTCGACGACCTCGCCGCAAAGCTCACCGAGGCTCGGGCCGCCGGTGCGCGACGCATCTTGATCTCGACCGACGGCGTGTTCTCCATGGACGGCGACATCGCGCGCCTCGATGCAATCTGCGACCTGGCCGACGCCCACGGCGCGCTCGTCCACGTCGACGACAGCCACGCCACCGGATTCGTCGGGCGCACCGGGCGCGGGAGCATCGAGTACCGCGGGGTGACGAGCCGCGTCGATCTCGTCACGTCGACCCTCGGTAAGGCACTCGGTGGCGCCGCCGGCGGTTTCACCAGCGGCCGCAGGGAGATCATCGACCTCCTCCGCCAGCGCTCTCGGCCCTACCTGTTCTCCAACACCGTTCCTCCGATGATCGTGGGCGGCGCCCTGGCGGCGCTCTCCCTCCTCTCGTCGAGCACCGACCTCCGCGACCGGCTCGAGGCGAACACCCGCACTTTTCGCGAGCGTATGACGGCCAGTGGCTTCGCGATCCGACCGGGGGTCCACCCGATTGTCCCCGTCATGCTCGGCGACGCCGCGCTCGCCGCGCGTTTCGCGGAGGCGATGCTGGTCCGGGGGATCTACGTCATTGGCTTCAGCTTCCCGGTCGTGCCGATGGGGGCGGCCCGGATCCGAGTCCAGGTGTCGGCCGCCCACACGCCCGCCCACCTCGATCAGGCAATCGCCGCCTTTACCGAGGTCGGCCGGGAGCTCGGCGTTCTTCGCAACTAGTGACCGGACACCGACGCGGGATCGATGGGGGCGTCCGTCGCGAGAGGTACCCGGGCTGCCGAGCGCGGCGCAAACCGCGGCAGCTTCGTCGACAGCGGATCGAGCGGACGCCCCTCCACCGGGACCATCGCTAGCTCGGCCTTCGGGACGTGCGCCCGGTCGACGCCGATCCACTGGTCTCCGGCCAAGACCAAGACAACGTCCGCGGGGATCGGGAAGCGCTCGCCGGCCGCCTCCGGGAGGTAGTCCACGATCTTGATCCAAGCCGGAAGCGCCGCTTTACCCCCGGTCTCGGCGTCGCCCAGGGTCGTGGTGCCGTCGGTCCCGATCCACACCGCGACGGTGTACCGCGGAGTCATGCCCACGAACCACGCGTCCACGTAGTCGTTCGTCGTTCCGGTCTTTCCCGCCCGATCAAAGCCTGGTTTCCGAGCCCGACGGGCCGTTCCCGCGTTGACGACTTCGCGCAGCATATCCACCACCTCGTAGGCCGCTGACGCCGGTAGCACGCGCGCTTTCGGCGCCCCGGGGAGCACGCCCACGAGGTTCGGGGCGCCCGCCGCCTTCTGCCGGAAACTCCCCGCGACTGCATCGTCGGGAGGGAGGCTCACCAGTGCGCCGCGAACCCCGAGGATCCGACCGCGGCTGTCTTCGAGGCGATCGATCCACACCGGGTCCACCGGCACGCCCATCCTGGCGAGGGACGCGTAGCCCATGGCCTGATCGAGGGGCGTCACCTCCGAGCTTCCGAGCGCGATGGTGATGTCGGTGCGAAGCGGGGTTTGAACACCGAGCACCTGCGCCAGCCGAGCGACTTCGGCAGGCCCGGCGGCCAGGGCGAGTCGCACCGAGACGGTGTTGAGGCTCCGCGCCAGCGCGGTGCGCAGGGCGACCGGACCGGCGTAGCTCCCCGTGTAGTTCTTGGGACTCCACATCTTGCCGTTGCCACCCGGCAAGTAGATCGGAGCGTCGTGCACGACGTCGAGCTGCGAGCGGCCATCGCGGATGGCGGCGGCGTACACATACGGTTTGAACGACGATCCGGGCTGGCGGCGGGCCTGGGTGGCGCGCACGAAACCCTCGAGCTGAGTGTCGTACCCCCCGGTGACCGCGAGGATCCGCCCGGTGGCATTCTCGACGACCACCGCGGCCCCCTCGGCCCACGGACGGGCGTCGAACGAGAGCGCGCCCTGGGCGAGGCAGGTCTGCACGATCTCGCCCCCGACCAGGGTCTTGCGGAACGGCCGGGGACCGGACTCGAGGCCAGTAAACACTGGAATGTCGCGCATCGCGTCGGCGAGCGGGAAGCGGAAGCTGCCGGCACTGAGGGCGCCGAGGTCGAGCTCCATCCCCACGACCACGGGAAAGCAGTCGCCCTCGCGCGGCGCGAGAAAGCCACCGGCCCCGTCCGGACGAAGGCCGGTTCCCCGGCTCAGAAAGCCGCCGATCCCCTCCGGCGGGAGCCGGTCGGAGACCGGGCGGATCCCCTGCCGCTCCTTGTGGGCTTCGAGCGCGTCCTCCACCGCCGCGACCGCCGTCTCCTGCAGGCCGCCATCATACGGTGTCCACACCGACATTCCTTCGCGAAATGCCGTTTCAGCGCCCACTACTCGACGAATCTCCCTCCGAACCATCGTCACGTAGGCGGTGGCGACGGCGGTGGTCTCCCCGCGGGCCTGAGGCGTATACAACACCGGGTCTCCGGCGTAGTCGATGGCGTCGATGGGATCGACGAAGCCCTCGTCGACCATCACTCGAAGGACCGCCGACCGCTTCTCGCGCGCCATTTCTGGATTCTTGCGCGGAGAATAGCGCGAGGGGGCCGGGATCAGCCCGGCAATCAGGGCGGCCTGCCCCGGGTCGAGCTCCGCCGCAGGCACCCCGAAGTAGTCCAGCGCGGCCGCTTCGACGCCGTAGTTGCCCGAGCCCAGGAAGACATAGTTCAAGTAGAGCTGCAGGATCTCCATCTTGGAGAGTTCCCGCTCGAGTCGCCAAGCGAGGACCGCCTCCTTGATTTTGCGCGTATAACTACGCTCATCGCCGACGATGAGGTTCTTCACCAGCTGCTGGGTGATCGTCGAGCCACCCTGAGAGGACCCGCCCGCCTGGAGGTTGATCCGCACGGCCCGGAGGATCCCCAGCGCGTCGACGCCCGGGTGTTCGAAGAAGCGCTTGTCCTCCGCAGCAACAAAGGCCCGCCATACATACGGCGGGAGATCCGCCACCTCCACCCAGATCCGTCGTTCGACGTAGAACTCGTCGATGAGTTCGCCTTCCGCGCTCAGCACGCGACAGCTCGTCGGCGGCCGGTAGGTCCTGTACTGCGACAGGTCCGCGGGAAGCTGCGCCAGGATGTTCGTGTAGAACCAGCTTCCCACCGCCACGGTGGACACCGCGAGCAGGAACAAGAGGGTCAGCCCGGCGCGCGCCGACCAGCGGAAGGTGCCCCGAAAGAAGCGGCGGATCCGGCCCGGTCGTGCGGTCGTCATTGATTCACCAAACGCACTGCCGGGCGACCTGTTCCCCAACTGGCCGGAACCAAATGAACATCCGCAGGATCCGAGGGGGAGGCGTGAGCACAGCGTCGCGGCTTCGGGCGGTGTGCTCCTCCCCCGCGCGGCGCCAAGTCACGTGCACCTCAGGGTAGAGGGCGAGCATGCTTCGGAAATCCCACCAAGTGAGCTTCAGCCCGGAGCCGACGTATTCGGCGGCCAGGCCCGGGTGGTCGATCGCCACCACCTCGACCGTGTCGGACTGCAACCCGAGCAGGTCGAGCGACCGCGGGAACAGGTAGTGATTGGTGACGTCGGGCTCGATCCGCACATTGCTGTACATCTGCCACGCGTTTCGGTTCTTGAACCCGAGGATCGGGCTGATCCCGTTGAGGAAGACGAGCCCAGCGAACAGCCACGCGACCCGCATCCGCCGGACGGCGGGGGAAGCAACCCGCGGCACGGCGGCAACCGCGCACAGGCCGAGAACGAGGGCACCGCCGAGCGCCACCGAGAACGTCCACCGCAGGTTGTACCAGTTCGCCGGCTGGAACCAGGCCAAGGCCACGAGCGCGGTGAACATCGCCAGCGTCCCCTGCTTCACCACCGAGAACACGCCGTCCAACGACCACCGCTCGGCGGCGGTCTCGACCGCCTCGGGCTCGAAGAACAGGAGGAGAAGCGGATACATCGCCCAAGAAAAGTTCTGGTAGTTCTGAGCCAGGTCCAGCGACAATACCAGGTGGAAGAAGGCGAAGAACGCCACCATGGGCCGGCGCGTCGCCAGAAGCATCATCAGCACCGGCCCACCGACCTCGAGCACCCAGGTGAACCTGATGACCGCGGGGGCGACGTCGGTGCCACCCGGAAGGGAGGGGAACTGCACGACGAGGCGCTCCCAGGAGCGCGGGCCGCAGGAGTAGATCGGGTCGGCGAAGCCCGCGTTCAGCTTCCACAACCCCGTGAACAGATAGAACAGGGCGATGGCAGGCCGAAAGGCTGGCTGGACGCGGCGAAGAAGCGCTCCACCGGAGGGGAGGCGTCCGCCCGCAAGGCCGGCGCTCGCCGCCGCGGCCCACCACGAGAGCCCCACCACGCCGGTGAGTAGCCAGTGGTTCGGCGCCTCGGGGAGAATGTTGGTGATATCGGCCACAACTCCGAGATACAGCGCCAGGAGGGACCGGAGATCGCTCGGACGGAAGAACACGGCGAGCGCCCCGGCGATGGGGAGCCACGTCGACCAAGTGACGTTGCTGTGACCGACTCCGTGAAACAGGATGCTGAACTCGGAGCGGAAAAGCACCGCGCAGGCGGCGACCTGAGCGTAGAGCGCGAATTGGCGTTCGGCCGGAGCGTCCATGCCCGCAGCATACCTCGGGCTCAGATCACCAAGCGTTCGTGGCTGTCGTACGCGCGCCCGATGTGGAAGTTCGCGACATCGACCCGCACGCCGTCCGCTTGCACGCTCCCGACCTGCTTTCCGGCCTCGGCGAGATGTCGCGCCACCAGGGCGGTGAACGGCCCGAACATCACCCCATGCCCCGAGAACCCGACCAGCCGGATGAGGTTGATCGTGGTCGGGTCGAAGTCGAGGAACGGGTTGTGATCGGGGGTGGTACCGTAATAGCCACAGGTCACTGCGTTGAACCCCTCGAACTCGCCGACAGCCGGGATGAAGTTGGCGAGCTCGGCCCACAGCCCCCAGGGAACGGCATCGACGCCGCTGGTCGGAGCAAACTCCGCTTCGATTCGGTCTTGATCCTCGTAGCTGAAGTCCACTTCGGCGGCGGCGGCGTGCAGCTTGCCCAGCAACAGCGTCTCCGGGTTCTCAGGCCGACAATAGGCCCCAGTCGGGGCGACCGTCA
>CANLGQ010000151.1 GCA_947490265.1 Pseudomonadota bacterium
CCATCCGGCAGCGAAATCTCGCACGGGACCTCGGCCGCAGCGTCCCCATAGTTGCGCAACCGCACGACGACCCGCCCGCCCTCGATACCCTCCTTCCACTGCGCCGATTCAACAGCGACGTTGCGCGGTCGAGACAGCGCTACGGGGCGCGGAAAGACCGCGCTGCCGGTGGCGATCAGCCGCTCGATCTCCCCACGCGCCTCCGCCACCACCCGCGGCCCGGCCTCGTCGGAGAGCAGGATCACCTCGCCCGGCTCGCCGCCGAGCAGGCGGCGTGCCTCGAGCAGCGCGCCGCGCAGGTCGCTCGTACCATAACTTGGAACGATCTCGGCAATCCGTGCGGCGACGCGCGCAGGGTCGGCGCTCAGGGACGGCGTGAGTCGCTCGGCTCGGGTATCGAAGGCGACCGCCCCAACGAGCACCCCCGTCGGGAGCCGGGAGAGCACGCGCGCCGCCTCGTCCCGGGCGCGCTGAAGGGGCGTTCCGCCGGCTTCGACCGCGGACATCGACAGCGACCGGTCAATTACGATCACGACCCGGCCGGTCCCTCCAAACTCGGAGACCACCCCCGGCCAAGTGACCCGCGGGTCTGCCATCGCGAGGGCGAGCAACGCCACGGCCAGCAGCCGGGCGAGCAGGAGCCACCGATCCTTGACCCGACGCCTGCGGCGAAGCCGCTTCACCAGCCGCTCGATGAGCAACATGGCTCCGAACGATCGACGATCCCGGGGCACCTGGCGCGCGAGGTGGGCGAGCACCGGAAGAGCGGCGAGGGACAGAAGCCCGAGGGCGGCGAGGTTGGCGACCGACAGGCTCACTCCCACGGCTCCCTACGCCGACTCGCGGGCATCGGTTCGTCGAGGATGGCCGCGCGGAGCACGTTCTGGAGCGACCCGTCGGTCGCCACGAGGTGGTGCCGCCCGCCCCATCGCACCACCCCCTTGCGGATCTCGGTGACATAGTCTCGCGCAACCTCGGCAAACGCCGCCCGAGCCCCGCCCGGATCCACCGCGATGTCCCCGCCTCCCTCCGGGCTGAACAGGGCCGCCGGGCCGCTGAAACCGAGTCGCCATTCACTGGGATCATAGAGGTGAAACAGGCGCAGGTCCGCCCCCCGACGGGCGAAGTTGGCGAGTGCCGGGAGCCAGGACGCCGGCTCCTCCATCCCATCGGTGATCACCGCGATCCAGCTCCGGCGGCGCGAACGCTCCCCGACGCGGGCCAGCGCAGGCCCGAGCCCGGCGCGCCCCCCCGGGGCCACAGCCGCCAGCAGGCTGAACGCGAGGTGGAGGTGGTTTCGCCCGGTGCGCGGCGACAGCCCGCGCAGGGTGATCCCCGTTCCCGCCACGATCTCGAGGCCGACCGGCTCGCCCTGCACCGACAAATAGTAGAGGAGCGTCGCGGCCAGCGTGATCGCCCACCCGGCCTTGGTGTGATCGAGATCCGGGCGCCGCGCCCGACCCTCGCCGGCGGCCATGTCACCAGACAGATCCAGCACGACGGTGCAAGGGAGTTCGGTCTCGGTCTCGAAGCGCTTGACGACGAAGCGGTCCGTACGGCCCCAGACACGCCAGTCCAGGCCGCGGAGGTCCATTCCCGGCAAATAGGGCTGAAAATCGGCAAACTCGACCGCCTGACCGACGCGCCGCGAGCGGTGCTCGCCCGAGAGCAGGGCATCGGTGAGGTAGCGGGCGCGCAGGTGGAGGTGCCGGACACGGGCGAGGACCTCCGGGTCCCAGGACGGTGCGACGACAGGCGCGGGGCTCACCCCACCTCCTCGATGATCTGGGAAACCACCCGGTCGGGAGTGAACCCGGCGGCCTCTGCCTCGAAATTCAACAGCACGCGGTGCCTGAGGACCGCGGTGGCGACGCTGCGCACATCCGCGCGATCGGCGGTGAGCCGTCCGTCGAGAGCGGCCCAGGTACGGGCCCCGATCGCCAGAAATTGGCTAGCCCGGGGCCCGGCCCCCCATCGAATCCATCGTGTGGCGTCGCGCCCGGAGCCGGGCCGCGTCGCCGACGCGAGGGCGACCGCGTAGGAAACCACATCGGGATTGAGCGGCAGACCGCGGATGACCTTCTGAAAGGCGAGGAGGCGCTCAGCGTCGAGGACCACCTCGGCGTTCGAGGCGGCCTCGCCGGTCGTGCGCCGAACGATCTCCTCCTCCTCCGACCGACTCGGGTACTCCACCGGAACCGAGAACATGAAGCGGTCCTGTTGCGCCTCCGGGAGCGGATAGGTCCCCTCTTGTTCGATGGGGTTCTGGGTCGCGAAGACCAGAAAGGGCCGAGGCAGCGCCCAGGTTCGGCCGGAAGCGGTCACGCTCCGCTCCTGCATGGCCTGAAGGAGCGCGGCCTGGGTCTTCGGCGGGGTCCGGTTGATCTCGTCCGCCAGCAGCAGGTTGGTGAACACCGGTCCCGGGACGAAGCGGAACTCGCGGCGGCCCGAGGCACGATCCTCCTCGAGCACGTCGGTCCCGGTGATGTCGGAGGGCATGAGGTCCGGCGTGAATTGGATCCGCCCGAATCCGACCCCGGCGGCGTGCGCGACCGTATTGACCAGCAGGGTTTTCGCCAGGCCCGGCACGCCGACGAACAGGCAGTGGCCGTCAGAAAACAAGGCGGTAAGCAACAGGTTCACGACGACCGACTGACCGACGACCGATCGGCCGATCGCGGCGCGGAGCGCGCCCGCGGTCGGGGCCAGCGACTCGAACAACGTCACCTCGTCCATGCCACCTCCTTCACTTTCCGAGTGCCTGGTCTACCGCCCGCCGCACGCGCGCCGTGTCGGCGCCGCGAACGATATCCACTACGATGCCCGCGCGGTCGATCACATACAAAGTAGGGAGCACTTCAACCGAATAACCAAGCGTCGAAGGTCGCTTCCCCGCCACCAGCGGATAGGTGATCGGCGACTTCGCCAGGAACGCTTTCACCCGAGCGTCGGGCTCGTCGGTGATCCCCACAACCACTACCCCGGGCACTTCCTGCGCCAGCCGATCCAGTTCAGGCATTGCCTTTCGACAGGGACCGCACCAGGTCGCCCAGAAGTCGACCACCACGACCTGCCCCTCCCACGTCGGCCAACCAACCGGCCGGCCGTCGATCGCCCGAAGGGAGAACAACGACGCGGGCTTTCCCACCCCGCCGGAGGTCTCGGTTTCGCGATCTGCTCGAGAGGGAAGGGCATAGTTACCGCTTCGCTCGTGCAACACCGAGAGGTCGAACCCACCCCCGCCTTCGGCGCGCGCTGCGAGCGCTCGCCGCGCCCGCTGCTCTCGCTCACCGTCGCCGAGCTTCGACGCCAGATCGGCGATCGCCTGCTGGACGTCGGGATCGAAAGGATAGAGGTCGGCGGCCGATTGGTACGATGCGAGGGCCCCCGAAGCGTCGCCCTGCGCTGCGAGGATCCGCCCAAGCGCCGCGTGAGTCGCCATGAATTCCGGCCAGTCGTTGGCACTGGAGCGCAAGACCTGAAGGGCCCGATCGGCGTGACCGAGCGCGAGGTGGGCGTCGGCGAGGTGGGTAGCGAGCACCGGCGAAGCCGGTTCACCGGCCGGAATCGCCTTCTCGTACTCGACGATGGCCGCGCTGCGATACACCGCCGCTTCGCCCGCGTCGCCCAGCGAGCCGGCGGCGTCGAAGAGCCGCTCCCCAACCCGCAAGTGGCGCGCGAGATCCTCCCGGGTGGCAAGCACCGGATCGAGCTCCGCCTCCTCGCCCCCATCGAGCACGGTCGGCAGGGCCGCCACGACGCGACCGTCGATCTTCTGTCGCGCGATCCAGGTCCGCCATTCGGCCTCCACCGTCTCGAAGTCCGGCCGCCCCACCGCGTTGGCGAGCGCCTCCCGGGAATCGACGCCGGCCGCCACATCGGCCAGGAGTCGGAGCAGCACCTCTTCACCCGCCGTCTCGAAGCACCAGGACATCAGCGAGGACAGCTGGGCGTAGGCCAGGGCCGCGCGATCGGCCGTCGGCAACTTGGCCAGCGACGGATGCATCTCCTCGAACGACACCAGGTCACCGCTCTTCAGCGCCGCCGCGAGGAGCCCCTTCGACCGAAAGTCGAGGGTGTAGTGGTCGCGCCCGTCTTCCCAACGATTGTCGAGGTAGCGAGCGATGCCTTCTTGCAACCAGATCGGGGCCCGGTTGTTGCTGTGGTGAGCCACCAGCAGGTGGATGTACTCATGAGCGACCGTGTCACGCCAGTCATACCCGCGGGACTGAGCGCGGGGGGAGGTGATGAGCAAGCGAGACCACTTGGACAGCGCCACCACCCCGGTGGTGTAGACGTCTTCCCGGTCGAGGGACGACGCGGCGATGAACGAGCGACCATCCGGGTAGATCTCGAGCAGGGTTCGACCGGGCGGGGCCGGCCCGACGATCCGGTCGAGCGACGCCTGGGCAGCCGCCAGCGTCGTCAAGGCGTCGTCGACGAGGACGGAGTCCGCACCGGGTCGAAATCGGGCCGTGAACCGCCCGCGATTCTCCTCCACCCACCCGCTGGTCGCGTAGAGCGTGCGCTCGTAGAGCGGCAAGTCACTGTGCTCGTCGGTCCACCCGGCTGCCACTGCGGCGGACAATCCGTCGTAGGCGGCTTCATAGTCTCCGGCGTAAAAAGAAACTTGGGCGCGCAGCGCCTGGACCTCCGGGGCGTCGCCAAACAGGAGGGCGAGCGAGGCCTGCGCCTGGGGGATGTCGTTGCGCGCGAGAGCGGACTCTACGTCCGCGACCGGCGAGGCCAGCCCGAGGGCACAAAGGAACAGGGGGCCGAACATCACTGGGCCACCAGCTCTTCGTAGTACCGCTTCTTCAACGCGCGATATTCCTCCGGCACATCGCCCTCCATGCCCTCCAGCAGAGCCCGCCGATACTCCTCCGGGGTTCGAAACTCTTCGCGGCCGGGGATCTCCACCTGGTTTTCGCGAGTCTCCCCCTGCCCGCCCTCGCCCTGTTCCCCATCCTCGTCGTCGCCGCTCGCGCCTCCTCCTCCGTCGCCGATTCTCGCGGACTGCGCCTTGGACCGCTCCATGGCCTGCTCGAGCTTCCGGCGCGCAGCCGCGACCCGGTCGGCCGCCACAGACTGCTCCCCCTCGGCCTGCATCGCCCGACCCTCGCCAAGTTGTCGGCTGGCTTCGCCCATCCTCTCGCCCGCCTCGTCCAGCTCGGCGTCGAGACCGCGCGGTTGCACCGGCAACTTCTGCCCGAGCTCTCTCGCCCGCTCCCCCGCATCGGAAAGTCGACTGGAAAGGGCCTGCTGCCTTTGCTCCGCGGCGATGAGCTCAGCGGACGACGGGTCCATGGCAGCCGCGCCCTCCAACTGGGTGAGCAGCCGGGCGATCTCCGCTGCCTGACGGATCCCCGCATCCATTTCAGCAGGTCCCGGACCGGGTCCGCGTCGCTCCCGCGCGGCCGTGATCGAGAGCGTCTGCCACAGGCTCTGCACCCGATCGACTTGCTGGTTCGCTCCTCGTACGTCGCGCGCCGCGATCGCGATGGAGAGCTCTTCCCCCTCCTCCTCGGCGGCCCGCCCCCGTTCCTGCTCGAAGAAGGGGCGATCCGCGGCCTCAAGGCCATCGACGACTGCGGCGGCATGGGCGCCCAACTCGGCACTGCGCTGCTCGAGCTCGGCCCACCGCTTCGCCACGCTCTCGGCCGTGGCTGCGTCTTGCTCGCTGCGGAGGCCTTCGACTTGCTTCTGAAGGGTGCGTTGATTGGCCTCGAGCTCAGTGAGCTCGGCGAGCAGATCCCCCGCCTCTTCCAGGGTCTTGTCCGCACCCTGCTGTTGGCGGGCGATCTCGCCGAGCACGGCCGTCGAGAGGTCGCGCATCATGTCGGCCAGTCGGCCCCCTAGTTTGGCCACGTCCGCCGCACCCCCCGCGGCCAACCGCTTTCGCAACTCGGCCTGCACCTCCCGAATCTCGCCCGTGCGCTGTTCGACGGCCTCTTTCAGTGGGCCTTCCATCAGCTCCTGGGCTGACGCGCTCAATCGCTCGATCGCCGCCTGCTCGGCATCCAATGCAGAGGCGACCGCAACCGGGTCGCCACTCTCGATAGCGGCGTCGAGGCGCACCGCGGCCTCTCCCAACGCGGTCGAGGCGGCCACCACCGCCTCGAGCGCGACATTGCGCGCCAAGCGATCCAGAAAAGCGATCGCATCCTCCAGGGCGATGATCGCATCGTTTCGGAGCTCCGACACGGTCGCGAGACCCCCGGCGGGCACAATGGACGACGACCCCGGTTCGAAGCCGACCTGAGTGTAACGAATGACCACCGTGCCCTTGTCGAGCACCTCCCCGACCACCATCCGTTCGACCGCGGACACCCGGCTCTCCGCCCACATCCGCTCGACCGCCTCGTTGAGCGGCCGGTAACGCCCAGCAACCCCTTCGCCCCACCCGGCCAGCCTTCCCGCGGTGTGCCCAGGAGGAAACTCCTCCACCAGGAAGTGTGCCAAAATCGGCAACATCAGCGCCAGCAGCTCCTGCTGACGGCGGGCGTCTGCCTCGGCGCGCCCGGCCGCCCCCTGTACGATCAGCTCCACCGTGCGCGACCGACCGGCCTTGCTCCCCGAAACCGTATCGTTGTCCCAAGCCGCGACGACCAGCCGCACGCGATCTCCTGGCCGGAGGCCGAGATCGACAGGGCGGACACCCACCACATCCGCAACCTCGGCGCGCCGACCGGTCGCACGAAAGAGCTGCCGGCCCGCCTCCTGGCCGTCGATCTCGAGCCCCGCCGTCCGAACGCCGAAATCATCGCGCGCCCGCCAGGAAATCGCGATCCGCTCGTCCACGCCGACCTCGACCTGGTCGCCGACGAGGTCGAGGGTGACATCGGGCGCGAGATCCGGCTCCGGAACGATGGCGAAGGCTCGCGAGGACAGACTCTGCCCTCCCCACCAGGTCACGACCTTCCACTCGCCCGCTTCCGAACGGACTTCGAACCGACCGGAGAGCACTCGGCCTTCCTCCCCGACCTCGGCCTCGAGCGGTTCGTCATAGACCAACAAGCCGGCCGCCTCGATGGCCTGCGCAGAACGCGCCACCACCTCGACCGTGGTGCCGGGCGGGGCGGCGACGTCACCGGTCGAATTCAGGATTTCCTTTGGTTCGAGCCCGGTGTAACTCGGGTAGGTGTACCGAAGGACGAGGTCGCCCACGCGCGCCTCCGGGCGCAGCGCCTCCGGAACCAGCTCGGCGAGCACCGTATCGGCGGCCAAAGCCCGGTACCACCAGCGCAGGGTGCCCGAGATGCCAAGGGGCGAAGACAAGAGGACCACCCCAACGATCGCCCAGGAAACGGCAATCGCCGCACCAACCGGCACCCACGGCGCCAAGGGGTGCACGCGAACCGCCGGCCAGGGGGCCACCCGCTGCAGCGCCATCCTGGCCACCGCACGCGCGAGCGGCGCCGCCTCGCCGGGGGCGCGGGCCCGCTTCGCGGTGTCCACCGCAGTAACCAGCGCTCCGCGCAGTTCGGGGACCCGAGCTTCGACGAAACGCGCCGGCCGCAGGGGATCGGAGAGCGAGGAGCGCGCCTCAGCAAGCAGCGGCACGACGACCCACCACGCCAGCAGCCCCGAACCGGTCACCAACGCGAAGGTCGAGACCGATCGACCCAAGGACAAAGTGGGCAGCGCCGAAGCGGCAAGACCCACGACCGCGAGTGATGCAGCCACTCGAAGCCCGCCTCTCAGGGCCAGGACGAGCCACTCCCGGACGATCAGGGATCGCACGTAGGCTCGGATCTCCCCGAGGTCATCCCGCCCCGGTTCGTTCGAGACCCGGTCGTGTGCCGTTTCGCTGAGCATCACTCCATCGTCTTAGCGTGGGAACCCGGTCGGACCATCCCCGAAGACCGACGGTGACAGGGGCCACTCCCTTTCACCGAATCTTTCGGAAGACCCCCACCGCTACCCCGATCACGCTAACCTCGCCCGACCTTGCCTGGACGAAAATCGGCTCCATAGCGGAATTCGCCGGCTGCAGGCGGATGGTTTGGCCCTCGCGATAGAACCGCTTCACGGTGGCCTCGTTCTCCACCATGACCACCGCGATCTCGCCATTGCGCGCGTCGTTCTTCTGACGCACGAACAGGTAGTCGCCGTCGTGAATGCCGTCTTCAATCATGGAATCCCCGTGCACGAGGAGAGCGAACACCTGACCACCGGGCGGCAGCATGTTGCTATCCATTCGGAGGGTCCCCTCGTAGTTTTCCTCGGCGAGGAGGGGGGTTCCAGCCGCGATCCTACCGAGAATCGGCACCGCCACGATCCCATCGTCGTCGAGGTGCCCGGTCGCCTGCGGCGTGAGGCGCAAACTGCGCGGCCGGCCGGGGTCACCCACCCGGGCGAGATAACCCTTCCGAATCAAGGCCTTCAGGTGGTCGCTCACGGCATTGGTGGACCCGATGCCCAATGCCTTGCCGATCTCCCGGTAGCTCGGGACCACGCCGCCCTGATCGAGGGCCATGCGAATGAAATCGAGGATATCCTTCTGCCGAGGCGACAGGTCTTCGAGCAGTTCGTCGCTGGCATCGAGATCGGACATTGCGTTGCCCTCCGCAACAGGCGTTCCGTTGAACGCATGTACAGTATCGGGGCACCTCCCTTCCGTCAAGGACTCTCGACAACGGGGATCCAACCGATGTCCGCACGCGTGACCTCGATTCCGTCGGGCAGGGAGCGAAACTGAACCCGAGTGCGGATCTGCGTTGGGGACTCGAGGTCCGCGGTCTCCTGGTTGTAGGGCACCGCGAGGACGGGGGTCGGCTCCCCACAGCCGACCTCGATGAGGCGAAGGAAGTCCTGGCTTTGCACACACCCTGCGGACATGCGGCAAGTAAAGGGACCAATTGTAAGCAGGTATTTGGCGCATCCCGGTGGGTCGATCACCTGATCGCCTGACTCGGTGAGGGTGCGCACCACGGCTGGGGGAGGTTGGGGGGGAGGGGAGAGTCCGACGGGGAGTAGCCGAACCCGTTCTCCGAGCGCCACTTCGGGGGCCGGCACCCAAGGGGTCCTCCCATCTACCTGGAAAGCGGTCAGAAGGGAGGCGCCTCGCGGAACGCCGGGCTCGATCGCGAGCTCCTTCAGCGCCTCAGCGTCCGTCGCCCCCATCCACAGCCCCTCTGGGCTTCCGCCCCAGGTGGACGCTAGGTCCTCGAGCAGCGCGGCCCGCCCCATGGCGGTGAACGCGATCATTCGAATTTCACCTAGTTTCTGGCCTTCAAACATGATTTCGTGGAGGCATCCGGGGGTGAGCTTCACCAGCTTTCCGGACGTCGTCCGCACCTGCGCGGCGAGTCCGTCGAAGGCACCCTCGCAGATCAGGTAGTGGACGGGCTCGGTGATCCCCCTCGACGCGAGGAACGAAGCGATCCGCTCCGGGTGGACCAGACGGACGCGCGTCACCGAAGCGGGCGGCGCGGCCAACAGCACGCTGGGTGGGGCGGCTCCGGGTGCGGCCGCCGGCGCCTTCGACGCCGGATTGGCCGGCGCACTCGGTGCCTTCCCTGCCGACCTCGGATCGACCCAAACGACGGGAGCGTCATGCCCGATGAGGGTGTAGCGCCCCCCCTCGACGGTCCAGGTCTCCCCCCCACACCGGA
>CANLGQ010000152.1 GCA_947490265.1 Pseudomonadota bacterium
AGTCCTTTCCCCCCCACATCAGCCAGCGGCCGATCCTGCACCGCGTCGCCACGCGTCCGGATCGTGACGAGCTCCACGGGACGACCGGTGGCAGCAGTGATTGCGGCAGCGACCTGGCCGCTCTGGGTCCGCGCGAGTTCGCTACCTCGCGTGCCAAGCCTCAGTCCTCGAGATCCCATAGCCGTCTCAGCCACTCCAGCCGGGTGTTGTCGCCGGTACGCGCGGCGTCGCGAAGCTCACGGATCTGGTGGTCGAGGAGCTTCTTCACCAGCGCCCGCGTGAGGGCGTCGAGTTGCTCGCGACCCTCGGCGTCCAGGGACTCGACGAGACGCCGGCTTCGGCCGAGTTCGGCAAGTCGCACCGCGTCGGCCGCCTGGGTGATCCGTCCGATCTCCCGACCGGCATCGAGTTCGGCGAGCCCGGCGACGAAGCGCTCGGCCTCCTCGGCAACCAGCCGGTCAGCGGCCTCCGCAGCGGTCGCTCGCTCGCACTTCCCCTTCTCGACTACCCGGGTCAGGTCGTCGACGTTGAACAAGTAGGCGTCGCCCACGTCGGCAACCGACGTCTCGACATTGCGCGGGACCGAAAGGTCGACGAAGAAGATCGGCTGGTATCGGCGAGCTCGCAGGGCGCGTCGCACTTGCTCGGCGGTGATGATGGGCAGCGCGGCCCCCGTGGCGACCAGAACGATGTCGGCGCGAACCAACCAGTCGTCTAGTCGATCGTAGGGTACCGCCGTTCCACCATGGTCTTGGGCGAGATCGACAGCGTGTTGGAAGGTTCGACTGGTGACTGCGAGCTCAGCCAGGCCACTGGTGAGGAGCGCGCGTGCGATCTGGCGACCCATTTCGCCCGTACCGATCAGCAGACATCGCTTTCCTACGAGATCGCCAAAAATCTGTAGGGCGAGATCGACCCCCGCACTGCCGATGCCGATCGTGCTGCGCCCGATCTCAGTCTCGGTCCGAACCCGTTTGGCGACCGAGAGACCGCGCTGGGCGAGCGGAAACAGCATTCTCCCGAGGGAGCCTGCTGACTCCGCCACCCGAACCGCCTCTTTCACCTGCCCGAGGATCTGGGGCTCGCCGACAACCAGGCTGTCGAGCGCGCAGGCGACCCGAAACAGGTGCCGCACTGCGTCACGCCCGTGATGCCAGTAGAGATATGGCTCGATGCTCTCCCCATGCGGACCACGATACTCGAGGAGGGTGGCCCGCATGCGCTCGGGATCCGATTGCACCGCATACAGTTCGACGCGGTTGCACGTCGAGATCAACAGCGCCTCGTCGACCGCCTTCTCGTCGCGTAACCGCTGGAGAAACGCCAGGGTCTTCGGCTCGTCGAAAGCCAGTCGCTCGCGGATCTCGACCGGGGCCGTGTGGTGCGACAAGCCCACCGCGACGAGGCGATCGGCGTCAGCTCGCATAGGCGTGAAACCCGGAGAACAGGAAATTTACGCCAAGTATCGAGAAGAGCAACCCTCCGAAGCCGACGATGGAGAAGAGCGCAGTCCAGCGACCCCGCCCTCCGGCGACGAGGCGTACCTGAAGGGCGCAGCCATACCAGAACCAGATCAGGAGGGCGAACAGGACTTTCGGATCGACGGCCCACGGTTCGGTCAGGCTGGCTGCGGCGAGCGCGCCACCAGCCCCGATGCCCAGGGTGAGGAACACGAAGCCAAACAACATCGCCCGGAATTGCAGGCGGTCGAGCACTTCGAGGCTGGGGAGCCGCCCGAGCGCGTCGAGCCGCTTCGCCTTCAGCCGAGACCGAGCCCACAGGTACAGCACACCGACTGCGAACGCGAACGCGAACCCTCCGATGCCGGCGAACAGCAGGCCGAGGTGCAACGGAAGCCAAGGGGAAAACCCGGCGTGGCTCAACGCAACGACTTGGCGATGGGGAACAACGAGCGCGGTGCCGAGGATCACCAGAGCCAACGGACAAAGAGCCATTCCGAGTGTTCGAAGCCGGCCGTGGCCCACCCAGGTGTAGGCGCCCGCGACGCCGAGCGAGGTCGCAGACAGGGCTTCGGGCAAGCCGGGACGCCACGGGCCGACCAGGATGCCGATGGCCAGCGCCGCCGCCTGGATCCCCACGCCAACCCCCGCCACGGGCCGTGCGCGGCTGGCGAGTCGCTCGCCGACCACGGCCGGCAGGAGATGAGACACCGCTGCGAACCCATAGCAGGCGAGGACGACGATGTACGGGAGCCGCTCCACGCGGGAGGGGTAACACGATCGCAGTGCTTGCCGGGAAAGGCCCCAGCGTGTATCCACATCGGACCCTGGGAGAAGCAATGGCCGGCAGTGTGGGCGTGGTGACCGACAGCAACTTCGACGCGGAAGTGCTTCAGGCGACGAGCCCCGTGCTGGTCGACTTCTGGGCGACCTGGTGCGCACCCTGCAAGGCATTCTCCCCTCACCTCGAGGCGTTCGCCACCGAGTCGGGCGAGAAGATCAAGGTGGTGAAGCTCGACTGCGGCGCCAACCCCAAGACCGCTTCGCGCTTCCGGGTCACCACCATGCCGACGTTCGTGCTGTTCAAGCGAGGCGGGGAGGTGTCTCGGATGGTGGGGGTGGCCAAGGGAATCCACGGGCTCCGCCAGACGGTCGCCCCACACCTGTGAGTCGCAGGTGGCAGGCTCCCTTTCAGCCATGACCGATCCGAGCGGATGCTATGATGTTCGGCAATGGGAGCACGGATGAACGACCGCAAGGGGCTGACTCCCCTCACGGAGTCGGCGACCACGCCCGAGCCGGACCTCCAGAGTGGCCCCAATCGCCTGGATCGGCCACCCGCCGCGCCCACCCTGATGAGCCACGCCGGCGGGAAGCCGCCCTTGACGACCCTGGTGGGCGACCTGACCGGGCTCGACGAAGCTCCGCGCCGAACCCTCTTCCGACGTGCCACCGGTGGAAGCCTGCGCGAAGAGGGGGTCCCGGATCCCGTTCCCGCACAGAGTCCTCGCGCGGACGGGCGCCCCGCCGATTCCGAGCGCTACGCCTTCGTCGGTCTCGTCGGCGAGGGCGCGATGGGCCGGATCCACCTCGCCGACGAGAAACAGCTCCTCCGACAGGTCGCCTACAAGGAGATGGCCGACGAAGTCGCGTTTCAGCCGGCGCTGGCCAGCAAGTTCAAGCTCGAAGCGCGGATCACCGCCCAACTCGATCACCCAAACATCGTGCCCGTGTACTCGCTGGAATCCCAGAAGTCCTACACGATGAAGCTCATCCGAGGAACCACCCTGGAGGACCTCTTGGCGCAGTGGCGCGCCTCCACCCGCGACACGAAGACAAAGCGTCCCATCTTGCCCCTCCGCCAGCGGCTCGAACAGTTCCTCCAGGTTTGCGATGCGATCCGCTACGCACACTCACGCGGCGTCATTCACCGAGATCTGAAGCCGGAAAACATCATGATTGGGGCCTATGACGAGGTCTACGTCATGGACTGGGGGATCGCCCGCGTAGTCGACCCCACCGTCCCACAGCCGGTGCGCCTCGGCGACGTAGCCCCGCAGGAAGAGGGGGAGCTCATCATCGGAACGCCGGGGTACATGTCGCCCGAGCAGGCCGACGGGAGGAACGACGATCTCGACGGCGCGAGTGATCAGTATGCGCTCGGGCTAGTCCTCCACGAGATCATCAGCCTTCGACGCGCGGTGACCGGCAAGGCCCCGCTCAAAATCGTGATGCGCCACCAGGACGGCGAGCGCGACCCGCTCACCTCGCTCGGCGGGGAGCCCATCGCACCAGAACTCGCGGCGATCGTCGCGAAGGCATGCGCCCTTCGCAAAGGCCAGCGGTATGCGTCGGTGCGGGATCTCGCCGAGGACCTTCGGCGCTACCTCCGCGGCGAGGAAGTCGCGGCGCGCCGCGATAGCTTGATTCGCAAGCTCCAACGGATGATCGCCCGCCATCCCATGGCGCTGATGGCCACGACGTTGATGCTGGTGTTCGGCACCATCGGGAGCGCCGGACTCCTGTTCGGCGTGTCCCGCCTGGAAGTGGCCGCCGCCGAAGCCCGGGAAAAGCGCGTTTCGAACTTGCTCACCACCGTAGCCCACCAGTCCAGCCTGATCGACGGGCAGTTCTTGAAGTACGAAGGCTTGCTCTCGCTGATCGCGGCCACGTCAATCGATGCCCTCGAAAGCCCCGCTCGGAGCGACGCCGCCGGACTCCTGCTTGCCGATTTCAGCGAGGCCGCGCGCTCCGCGGAAGGCGGCCAGGTCGCCGATCTCCAGCCGTCCGACCGATACGGGATGCCCATCAGCTTGGCCCACCCGGTGTTCGCCACGGCGCCGGGGGTCGATCCCACGAAGGTCGCCGGGCAGATGGCGCAGCTTGGGGCGCTCCGAAACCACCAATACCGCATCCTGCTGCGCTCCCACTCTGAGCGCGCTGCCACCTACACCCCCGAACGCGCTCGTCGGGCGATCTCTGAGGTCGGCGTCCCGGTCACATGGACCTATGTCGGCTTGGAGTCCGGCTTATTTGAGAGCTATCCCGGACACGGCGGCTTACCGGCCGACTTCGATGCAAGGCGGGCCCCGTGGTACGCGCTGGCCAAGGACACCCACGGGCCGACCTGGGGTGCCCCTGCCGCCGATCCGAGCGGGGTAGGGCTCGTGCTGTCCTGCGCCCAGTCGCTCCATGACGCGGAGGAGCGCCTTCTCGGCGTGGCCGGCATCGACGTGAGCTTCGACTTCCTCATCGCCGAACTATTGGAAGCACCAGAGTTTTCGCAGGTTTCCGGCGTGGAGTTCTTTCTCCTCGACCCCGAGGGGCGGATCGCGGTTCGCTCGAGCAGCAAGGGCAAGAACGGCAAAGCCGCGATCGAAAATCGCGAGCTACGCATGCCCTCTTTCCCGGACCAGGAGGTAGTCCGAGCGGTGAAGGAGAAACGCACCGGGGTCCTCGAGACCGCAGATCCCCAGCTCGCCGGCGGGCGACACCTCGTCGTCTACAACCGGATGGGGTCGATCGGCTGGTACTACGTGCTGTCTGGTCCCGCCGAGGCCCTGCTGCGATTCGACGACTGAACGCTCGAAGCGGAACACGTTAAGCAAGCCGTCTCTGGAGGACACTTGACCTTTCCCGCCTGCGGCTTGTACCGCACGACATCTCCCCTTCCCGGAAAAGAGGCTCAAGTCCCAGCCAACGCATTGGTCTACTTCCACAACCACTCCGATGCCGGCCCGCCGCTGATCCTGATCCCGGCGTCCGTCGCCAACAACACCTGGACCTTCACGACCAAGGGCCACCTCGTCCAGTCCGGCGATTACCCGGCGACTCTCGCCGATCTCAAGCCGGAGGGGTTCTACGTCCTTGCAGACTCCCTCCAGATCGCCGACAAAAGGGTGGAACCGGGCCAGATCCTCCAGCTCGGCTACAACCGAAACGGAGAGGCGCTGGCGTTCTTCCCCACACGCGACGCGGCGACCAATGCGCTCGTGTTCCCGACCAAGGGCAGCAAGCTCGGTCCGCAGACCTACGCGAGCCTGCGCGCCCTCGACGTCCGCGGACCCCATAGCTGAGGTGAGCGTGCCGCTGCGAGAAGACTTCGAAGCCGCGCAAACGCGCGTGAAGGGCCTGGCGAAGGCTCCCTCCACCGACCAACTGCTCGACCTCTATGCGCTGTACAAGCAGGCAACGGCGGGAGATGTGAGTGGTTCGCGGCCTGGAATGATGGACTTCAAGGGTCGCGCGAAGTTTGACGCTTGGGCGAGCCGAAAGGGCACGACGCCGGACGCGGCAATGGTCGGCTACATCGCGCTGGTCGGGCGTCTCGCCCAGGGGTGAACGGTCCCCTCCGCGTGGTGATCGCCTGTCGGCGCGCACCCGAACGCGAGTCCATCGGCGGGCAGACTAGGCGACCGCGTCGTCTCCCTTGGTCAGCGCACGCTGATCCGCCACCGACTCGGCCAATCCCGTGAAGCCGTGGTCCGAACGTCGAAGAAGTCAGTCGCCTCGAGCGCCCGTCCGAGCCAACGTTCGACCACCCGCCGTTCCAGGTCGAACCACTCCAAATAGCCGGCGCCGGCCTCGTCACCGGGAGCGTAGACGAACCAGCGCGGATACAGGCTTGCCAGCTTGTTCTTCTGCTCTCCATCGACTTCGGGACCGGACGGAGCCGCAAAGTAGATCCGCCTGGGCGTCCCCTCGTCGCGGACCGCCAAGAAAAACCCACAACGTACACCGCACATGCCGCGACTGAAGTTTTCCGCCCAGTCGAAGAGCAGGTACTCGAAGCGATGGCGCGCAGTGCTCATGGCCGGGAGTGTACACGCGCCAGTTGCCCCCTCGGGGGTCGGCGGGTAGTTTCCACCCGCGCCCCCGTAGCTCAGTGGATAGAGCAACTGATTCCTAATCAGTAGGTCACCGGTTCGATTCCGGTCGGGGGTAGCTCCACATCCGATGGTCAGCGCCTGCGTCACCTTCGAGTTGCCCGGCCAGGTTCGCACGACGGCGGGCCCAGGCGGCACGCTCGGCCGCTCGAACCGAGCCTCGATCCGGCTCGCCGGAACAGGCATCGCCGCATGGCACGCTCGGATCGAGGAACTGGGCGGTGTCCTCGTGCTGCGCCCGATGGACGGCGCGATCCGGATAAGGGGTGTCACCCGACGGGAGATCGAACTTCGCCCGCCGATCGTCCTGGGGATCGGCGACTGTCCCATCGCCGTCGTTTCCGTCGGCGAACCTCCGGAGGGTCTTCTGCTTCAGGGCGGCTGGGGCCGGTTTTCCGTCGGCGTCGAGGGCGACGGGGTGCACCGGGAGATCACCGGGCTCGCTGGCACGCTCGGGAGCGCCCTCCTTCGCTCCAACGCGCCGGTCCCTTGGGAGCAACTGGCCGAACGCCTCTGGCCGGACGACGCCGCCCTGCGCCGGCGGGCGGTCGACTGGACCGAGGTCGATGAGCGTCGGTTTCGCAACCGGTGGGACCGCCAAATCGCCACCCTCCGCGCGTTTGCCGACGATCTTCGGCCCGGGGGCCTGGTCCGGGTCGAGAACGGCGGGGTCGCGCTGGCCACGCGCCCAGCAGACCTGCGGCGATCCACCTAGTCAGCCAGAATGCCGAGTCACTTGGCCAAACATCCACCGAAGATAGCGCAACGGAGTCTCCCCTTCCCCCGGGGTGAAGCGAACCCCTAGCCCCACCAGCCGCCCCTCCTCGAGCCGCGGCTCGAAGCGCTTCGGGTGGCGCCGGACCAGTTCCGCCGCCCGAGTGGCATCGAGTCGGCTTCGGGCATGGAGCTCCAGAACGACCCGAATCTTCAGCCACCTGACTTGGGTGACCCCCCACTCCACGCACGCCACCCGGACCGCCATCAATCCGGCGAGGTTCTGCAGCGGTTCCGGGAGGGTGCCGAACATCGCCTCAAGCTCCTCGATCGCTGCATCGATCGCGCGTGGAGTCGTCGCCGCAGACAGGCGTCGATACCAGCCCAGTCGATCGGTCGGATCCTTGATCAGGTCATCCGGAATGAACGCTGGAACCGGCAGATCAATTTCCGGGTCGATCCGCTCGAGATCGAGCACTCCCTGCACCTCGTGGACTGCCTCCTGGAGCAGTTCGAGCCACGTGTCGAAGCCGACCTCGTCGATGGCGCCGGACTGGGAAGTTCCGAGCAAATTCCCTCCGCCTCGGATCTCGAGATCCGCCGCTGCGATCTGGAATCCCGAGCCGATCTCGGTGTGCTCGGTGAGCGCCCGAAGCCGGCGCTGCGACTCAGAGGTCGACACCTCTGGAACGAGCAGGAGGCAGCTCCCGCGCACCGCCGCACGCCCAACCCGCCCGCGGAGTTGGTAGAGCTGAGCCAAGCCGAACAGGTCGGCACGGTCCACGATGATCGTGTTCACTGTTGGCATATGAACACCGCTCTCGATGATCGATGTGCATACGAGGACATCGTAGCGCCGCTCCACGAAGTCCACGAGCACGCGTTCGAGCGCCCCCGCCTCCATCTGGCCATGCGCGCACGCGAAGCGGGCCTCGGGTACCCACTGCCGAAGCTGATCGACCATGGCAGGCAACGTCTCGATGGCATTGTGGACGAAGAAAGTCTGACCTCCGCGGTCGAGCTCGGTCGCGATGGCGTCCCGAACTCGGGCCTCCCCTAGGCGAGAAACGGAGGTTCGCACCGCAAGCCGGTCGCGAGGAGGCGTCGAGATCAGGGAGAGGCTTCGCAAGCCGGAGAGCGCGAGTTGGAGCGTTCGCGGGATCGGGGTCGCGCTCATCGCGAGGACATCGACCTCCGCACGCAGGCGCTGGATCCGTTCCTTCTGCTTCACCCCAAACCGATGCTCCTCGTCGACCACCAGGAGACCGAGGTGGGCGAAGGCGATCCGCGGGCCGAGCAAGGCCGTCGTGCCAACGACGATGTCCATCCGATTCGCGCGCAGCTCGGCGGCCACGTCGTCGGTCTCGGCCTGCGTGTTGAACCGGCTAATCATGCCGATTTTAACGGGAAACCCGTCAAACCTGCGGCGGAAGGTGTTGAGGTGCTGGTAGGCCAGCACCGTCGTCGGGCAGAGCACCGCCACTTGCCGCCCGGCCTCCACCGCTGCCATCGCCGCGCGCATGGCCACCTCGGTCTTGCCGAAACCGACATCGCCGCAAACCAAGCGATCCATCGGCGTCTCGAGCGCGAAATCACCAAGTATGGCCTCGATCGCCAACGCCTGATCCGGGGTCTCGTCATAGGGGAAGCGGTCGGCAAAGGCCAGGTACAAGGGCCCCGGCGGTCCAAGGGACGGACGGACGGCGAGCGCGCGGCGAGCGCGCTGGCGCAACATCGTGTCGGCCATTCCAAGCAGGCGATCGCGGACTTTGGACCGGCGAGCCTGCCATGTCTGCCCGCCGAGCCGATCCAGGACGACCTCGTGATCCTGACTCGCCGGGGTGTACGCGGACAGGACATCGAGGCTGGTGACCGGGACGAACAACACGCCGTCATCTCGGTAGGCGAGCTTCACAAAGTCCTGTTCGAACGTCACGTGTCGAAAGGAGGCACCCGTACCGTCGGGGGGGCCTTCTGGTCGGGTGAACGTCACGCGTTGTAGGCCAATGTACCGCCCGATCCCGTGCATCCGGTGCACGACCGGATCTCCTGCCTTGAGCTGGGCGATCGAAACGATCGACCGCTCGAACAACGCATGGGCGCGGTCAACCCGGCGCTGCGCGGCAGCACCACCACCAAAGAGGGCTGTCGCAGGGATAAAAACGAGTCCACTACCTTCGGCGACGAACCCGGTCGGGAGGTCGCCCACCGCCAGCGACAGCAGCCCAGGGCCGGCTTCGGCGGGGGACGCCACCCGACGTATCGGGAGTCGGTGCGGCTCGAAGAGCTCCACCACGCGCGCGGCGCGCGCTGCGGACTCCGCGACCAAGACCACCCGGGCCTCGGCCTCGAGGAGCCCCTGGAGCCTCGTGACGACCGGCCCAAGCTCTGCACCGCGGACGGCAAAACCGTCCACAGATGTGGCCCCGAGATCAACGGCCCCACCGGGGATCGCGACGGGGAGGATACGCTGAGCGCCGCGAAGCGCGGTCAGCACTTCTTCTACGCGCGCAAACCGCAGGTCTGGGCCTACGATGGGTCGTTCCTCC
>CANLGQ010000153.1 GCA_947490265.1 Pseudomonadota bacterium
GTCCCATGCCCCCGCCGACCGCCTTCAGGACCCGCTGCTCCACAGCAACCATCGCGGTCGCATCGCTGGGATCCACGTGATCCCAGCCGAGGAGATGACACAACCCGTGGACCAGCAGGACCTCCAGTTCGGTCCCCAGCGAATGCCCCTGCTCCGTGGCCTGCCTTCGGGCGGTGTCGACGCTGATCACCACATCACCGAGCACCGAGAGGTCCCCGACGTTCGGTCCATCGGGAAACTCGGCCTGCGGAAACGACAAGACGTCGGTCGGCGCTTCGATCCCGCGGAACTCGGTGTTGAGATCGGTCAGGAACGCATCGTCGGCCAGGACGACGCACCAGTCGGCGTCCGACCGCGCGAGGAGGCTGGCGCACCGATCGGCAAACAGCCGAAGGACGGTGGGCTCGAAGTCCGTGGAAAGCAGCTCGCTCGCGGAGACGACTTCGCAACCCATCAGCGGCCGTTCCGGGGGAGATGCTCGACCGACTCGTAGTCCACGAACTCCGTCGTGTCGTCCTTCCCAGGCAGTTCCTCCCAAGCACCCTCGGGCGGCACTCGAGCCGTGGTGGAGAGTTCGGGACCATCGAGGGTGATGAGTCCACTGCTCGCTCCGGTCGACCGAGAGAGATCCGCGGTGGAAGCGTACTCGATGCGCTGATGATGGATCCCTACGAGCACCGCCACGAAGACCTCGGAGACCGTCGCTATCTGCTTCACCGTCAACGGGCATTGATCGAACTGGCCGTCGGCGAGGACCGAGTCGAAGATCCGCTGAATCATCGCCCGAATGTTCTCCTCGCTCGGGTGCTGGATCGTGCGAGTTGCCGCCTCGACCTTGTCGGCCAGCATGATCACCCCGGACTCCGGGGTGGAGGGTTTCGGGCCTGGATACCGGAATGCGCTGAGGTCCACGCCCTCGCCGGGTGCCGCCAGGCGCCTCGCCTCCTCATAGAAGTACTGCAGCAGCCCCGTGCCATGATGCATGTAGATGTTGTCGACAATCGGCTTCGGAAGCTTGTGTTCACGCGCCATCCGGCCACCGTCCACCACGTGGCTGATGATGACCTGCGCCGAACGCCACGGATCGAGGTTCGCGTGACGGTTGACGTTGTTGCGCTGGTTTTCGATGAAGTAGGCTGGCTTGAGTGCCTTACCGACATCGTGGAAGTAGGCGGAGACCTTGGCCTCGAGCGCGTTGGCGCCGATGGCCTCACAGCCCGCTTCGGCGAGGGTGCCCACCAGCACGGAGTGGTGGTAGCTGCCGGGCGCCCGAAGCATGAGCTGTCGCAACAGCGGATGGTTGAGGTTGGCGAGCTCCATCATCCGGTAGTCGGTCACGAAGCCGGCCGCCTCGAACACCGGGATCAAGCCGAGGACCAAGAAGGACGAGAGTACGCCGCCAGTCAACGCGAACAGGGTGGACCAAACGGGCCGGATGGTGGAGGCCATCGAGGTCTCGCCATCGAGCACGAACAGCTGTACGAAGTGCATGACGAGGGCCGCAACCGCTCCGAGCAGGCCGACTGAAATTCCGGCCCGAATCACCGAAATCCGCTCGCGCGTGCCTTCGACCAACGAGCCGGCCGCGACGCCGGTGATCAGGTAGTAGACCATCGGCAGCGCCTGCTGACCCATCACGAGCCCGCAAAGGGTGGCGGCGGCCACTGAAAACACCACTGTCCACGCCGTTCCGAGGAGCATGCGCACGAGCATGACGGTCCCCGCGATCGGAACCGCAAACCACACCGAAGAGGCCTGTGCATCCTGCCCGACAAACACCGCAATGCCCTCGGCGGCAGACACCGTGCCACGCGCGAGAACCGCAGCGAGAACCAGCAGCGCCCCGGCCGCCGCCACCTCTCGGGTGGCGGTGCGGAAGTCCGACAACCACGCTGACCCGAATTGGTACAGGCTGACCAGGAGGAGAAGCTGGAACAAACCTAGAAATACGGCGCCGATCGCTCGACTGTGGTCGCCGCGGGCGTCGCGGAGGGCGACCCAGGCCTGGACCTGGCTCTCTCCGAGGACGTCGCCCTGGTGGAACACGGTGGCGCCTCTCGGCACCGTGACGAGCGGCAGGGCCACCGCGGTGGCCGCGCCACTGGCTCGTCGCTCGGTCTCAGCCAAGTCGAAGTCGAGGTTACCACGCACCAATGCACGTGACACGACGGCCGCCGCATCCGAACCGGGGAAGCCCGCCCCCCGCTCGACGAGCCCGAGGGAGATCTCCTTGCGCGCATCGGCGAGGGTTCGCACCCCTCCGGGGTCGATCGCGCGTTCGGTGACGGTCCCGTCGGGGTTGGTCGTCAACACGGTGATCCGCGTCTGCGGGAGCTTGCTGGCGTCCGTCACCACGGGGGAGGCCATGGCACGGCGCACCAGAACCTCGGCAAACGCCTCGTCCGCCCCGGTCCACCCGGCAGCTTGGAGCGCGAGCAACGGAGCATCCGGAACTTGTACGCCGAGCGCGCTGCACACGGTGAGCGGATCCCCGCCCGCGCGACCGGCTTCGAAGGCGGCGGCGATGTGGTTCACCAGATCGTCGGGGAGCGCGCTCTGCTCCCGCCAGACCGGCGCCACGGCGACACGGGCATGCTCCCTCGCCGCCGCATAGGCGACTTGGTCGGGGTAGGCGTAGGTGAAGGGGGCTTTCACCGAGCGCGGCGCGACGTCACCCGCCGATAGGTCGGCCCGTACGCCGGTGGTCCAATCGGTCAGAACGATAGCCACCGATGCGCAAGTGGCGAGGAGCACGCCCAGACGCCGGAGATCGTCGGACGACACGGTAAGTTCGTCGAGCCCAATCCGCGGGAGCCACCCGATGACCGTGCGAAGCAACGACGCGATCCAGGTCACGTTGCCTTCCCCTCGAAACGAGCGTAAGCATCCACGATCTCGGCGACAACAGGGTGCCGGACCACGTCGGCGCTGGTGAACCGCACCACGCCGACCGTCGGCAGGTCCGCAACCACGTCGAGGGCGTGGAGGAGCCCGCTCCCCACGTGGCGAGGGAGGTCGATCTGGCTCGGATCGCCGGTGACCACCATCTTCGACTGATGGCCGAGACGCGTGAGGAACATCTTCATCTGCTCCCGGGTGGTGTTCTGCCCCTCGTCGAGCAGCACCCAGGCGTTTGACAGGGTTCGTCCTCGCATGAAGGCGAGCGGCGCCACCTCGATCACGCGTTTTTCGAACATTTTCTGCACGCGGTCGACGGGCATCAGGTCGTGCAGGGCATCGAACAGGGGACGCAGGTACGGATCGACCTTTTCCGAAAGGTCGCCTGGCAAGAAACCAAGCTTCTCGCCAGCCTCGACCGCCGGCCTGGTCAGGATGATGCGCTTCGCCTCCCCCCGGCGCAACGCGGCGACCGCGGCGGCGACCGCGAGGTAGGTCTTCCCCGTTCCCGCTGGACCGACGCCGAACACCACATCCTGAGTCCGCAAGGCGGCCAGGTAGCGCCGTTGGTTGGGCGTGCGCGGCGAGACGGCGCGACCCTCGGCGTTCATGCCGAGCTGTTCATCGAAGAGGGACGCAACGTCGGTCGTGGGGTCGGCGACCAACGCGCGGATCACGTGATGCACCTCGACGCTGTCGAGGACGTGGCCCCGGTCGACCCGATCGGCGAGCGCCCGGAGGGCCCGCGCTGCCGAGACCGCGCCCGCTGCCGGACCGAGGATCCGCACCGCGCTCCCGCGTTGCTGGATCTCGACGCCGAACGCCTTTCCCACTGCAGCCAGGTTGGCGCCGAAGTCGCCAGCGACCTCGCGAATCGCATGGTTGTCCGAGAATTCGACGACCTGATCGGGAGGCGACTGAACGGGGATCCTGCACCTCGAAAAAGCGACCGATTCGCCGTCGCGATGGACCCATAACCCGCTACGTTTCGTTGCGCTGGCCCACGGCCTCGACGTCTAGGGCACGACGTGGGCCGGGACCAGTTCCCAGTGCCAGCTCCCCTCGACGAAGCGTCCCCGTCCACCCGTCTGGCTCTGGAGGCGAGACCCGAAGGTACGCAACTCCTTGTACGGAACGGTCGCGTGAATAGCGGCCTGATCACCAGCGATCTCGAGACCAGTGATGCGCGCCCGACGCGCAGCGAGGTCGGAGAGCACGTCCCCGGTCGAGGCAGGCGGGGCCCAGACCACCACCTCCACCCAAGGCTCGGCGAGCCGCGTCTGACCGCGCTCCACCGCCAACCGGGCAGCGACCTCACCGGCCTTGGCGAGGTGCTCGCTGGTCGAAACCAAGAGATCGTGGTCGCCGGCGACCATCCGGACGACCGCTCCGACGACGAGAAAACCCTGTGGCCCCCGGGCAAGCCCGCGATGGACTCCGGCGATTGCCCCCGTCTGAAGCGGGACCGGGACGTCGTCCTCGACGAGGTAGTTCTCGACCTCCACGCCGTCGGACACCCGACCGATTTCCAAGGAGGCGGGCTCAAGATCGACGACGACGCGGCCGAAGGCAGTGGCACAACCCGCCGAGTCCTCGATCCGGTAGATCCCCTCTACGTCGGTCACGGCTTTGATCGGCACCTCCCGATACGGCACCGGCGCCAGCTCGCGGCGACACTTCACTCCGAACCACTCCGCCAGGCGATCGACGAACCAAGCGAGCTGTGCTTCGTTGGCAGCGTGGACCACCCGACCGGTCGCCACCCGGTCGCTCTCCACCCAGAGACTCGGATCGAGTGCCAACACGCGGCCCACTGCAACCGAGAATCTCGTTGTCTCCGCGCTCTTTGGAGCGGCAATTCTCCCATCGGCCGCGACGGGCGCAATCCACGAGGCCACCATCGGGCTGGCGGGTTCCGGCGAGGCCAGGACCAAGCGAGCCCCCTCCGTGAAGGCGTCGCCGGGCACGCCGGGGAGCGGATCCCAGGTCGCCACGAGCGATCCCGGCCCGGTGACCAGCGCGGCGGCGCGCCGCGGCCCCCGGAGCTGATACAATTTGCGAACCCGAGCGGTTTCCCCAGTGTTCCCGTTGGTCCAGAGACCGACTCGCGGCGGCGCGCCGGCCCACACGCGAAGGACCCGGTAGGGGGTGCCGTCCTCGTCGAGCCCACTCGCCACCCACTGGGCGACGAAGTCGCCGCTTGGGGGAATCGCCGCCGGCTCGCCGTCGAGGCTCCAGGCGCGCGGAGGACCGCGGGTTAGCGGCGAGGGCGCAAGCTCGATCAGCGCGTCGAGCAAAGGCCGCGCCCCGGCAGCCGGGATCGCACTCGCCACGAGCACGGGCGTGATCCGACCGCTGGCCACGGCCATCCGCAGTCCCTCGCGGGTCTGCTCGTCCGGCAGCCCGAGATACTCGAGGTAGGCCTCGAGAAGCTGGTCATTGGTGACCGCGACGGCCTCGGCAAGGCCCTCGCGCGCCGCCGCGAGCAGCGACCGATCGTGGCCCTCGGCCTCCATCGGGGACGGTGCGGCGTCGAGGTCGGTGCCGAGCGGGTGAAACATCCCGTCGACCACCGAGAGCACACCGCGCAGCTCGCCAGTGGCTGAGAGGGCCGGAACGGTCAGCGGAACCGGTGCGATTCCGGGCAGTTCGGCCAGCCGAGCCAGCACCGGCCCGAGGTCACAGCCCCGATCCAGCCGGGTGATCACCACGAACCGGGGGATGCCGAGCTCCACCGCGTCGGCGAGCCCGAGCTCGGCCCCGAGCTGAACGCCCTCGCTGGCGTCGATCACGGCGACGACCGCGTCCGCGGCGAGGCAGGCGAGACGTCGGTCGTGGGCGACCGCGTCGCTTCCCGGCGTGTCGATCAGGTTCAGCAGCCGGACCGGGTGGGGGAAAACCGGATCGGGCCATTCCAGCCACGCAAAGTCCGGCTGAAGCGACATGCCGCGTCGGCGCTCGGAGGCGGTGTGATCGAGGAGCGACGTGCCCTCGCGCACCCGACCTGCCGTGCGCGTGACCCCCGCCAGTTGAAGCAGGACCTCGCCCAGCGACGTCTTCCCCACCGAACGATGCCCGACCAACGCCACGGTACGCAGGTCCTCGGGGACGAAGGTCCGCCGAACCGGTGACGCTCTCGGCAACGGGGTGTGAGTACCCCCGCCTCCTCCTCGCACTCGGACCCCTGGGTCAGCGGCCATGGCACGCCGCCCGCCCGAATTGTACCCCCCGCGATCGGCGCGGGCAATCTCGACCGGCGCCGCGAGGCCGCTCCGACTCGGCTCCCGGCGATCGGGGGACCCCGGCAGTTCGGGACCACCAAGCTCCTCCTTTCGGCGCAATGCATCCCTACTGGACCGGTTGACTGGCAGTGGGCGTAGGCTAGGGCCCTCATGACCGCGGCCGACGCCCCCACCGCTCCCTTGCTGTATGCCGCCACGGATCCGGGGCTCGTTCATCACACCAACGAGGACTCCTGGGCCGCGCTCGACACCGCCGACGGCGCGCTCGTCCTGATGGTCTGTGACGGCATGGGCGGCATGGGCCACGGCGACGAGGCGAGCCAGCTCGCGATTCGCTGTCTCATCGAAGAGCTTTCGGACGGCGCAGCGGATCCCGGGCCGGCGATGCTCGGCGCCCTCACCCGAATCGATGTGCGGATCCGCGACGCGTTGTGTGCGGGCGGAAAGGGACTTCCTGGGACCACCGCGGTCCTGGCCTGGATCCGAGAAGGGTGGGCCCAGGTCGGCTGGGTTGGAGACAGCCGCGCCTACTGGATCCGGGGGCGTGCCGTTGTAGAACGCACCCGCGACCACAAGTTGGTCGAGGAACTAATCGCCGCTGGGCAATTGACCGAGACTGAAGCGAAGAACAGCATGCTCTCCCACGTCGTCACGCGGGCGATCGGCGGCCGCAGTCCCGATGAAGTGGCGGTCGAAGGCAGCCTGACGGGGCCCTGGGCCCTCGAGGCCGGCGATCGGGTCGTCCTCTGCTCCGACGGGGTGTGCGACCTCCTGTCGGACGAGGAGATCGCCGGCGCCGTCGGCGGGACCGACCCGAAAGCCGGAGGAGACGCCTTGGTTCGCCTGGCGATCGAGCGGGGAGGGCACGACAACATCACCGCCATCGTGCTTCTGGCCAGCGCCCCCTCGGCCGCCGTCCCCCAACCAAGGGGTACGCTTCGCGGGACCTCGGTTTCCGCGAAGGAGCCACCGCCGCCCGCGCCAGCCGCTCGTGCCCCGGAGCCGATGCAGGCCCCACCCGTCCGACCCGTCGCCCGCGCAACGACTCCGGAGGACGAGTTTCTCAAGCAGAACCAGGACTGGGCCTCGTTGGCGTTCGGCGCGCTGGCCGCCGGACTGGTGCTTCTCGGCCTCGCCGGCTGGTTTCTACTCAGCTAGTTCCGAATCGCCACATCAGCGGCCAGACGCCGGAGCCGGAAGCGGGGTGTCGACGGGTGGTTGGGTGGTCCACCACCAGGCGCCCACACCCAAGGCCATCAGGAGCAGGACAGCCACCAACCCGATCGCGCCAATCACCCCAAAGGCCGCGAAACCGAACACGAGGCCACTTCGGCGAGGCCCTTCTTCCTCCGCCGACGGCGCGGCGCGAGGAGGAATCGACATCGCCATCGCACCAGTCGGAAAGAATACCTCCACCGCCGCTTTTTCTGGCTCCTCCGAGCGGTGGGTCCCCTCGGACGGCGAGAGGGTGGTCTCGGCGCGCGCCGCCGACCACGTGCTCGGCACAAAGTAGGGATCGTACGCAGACGCAGCCGGTCCCGACACCACGACGGCAACGGTTACGTTGTCGTGCCCTCCCCGCTCACAGGCCACCTCGACCAAGGCCCGGGCCGCGTCCTCTGGGGTTCGACCGGCGATCATCTGTCCAATTTCATCGTCGCCCAGGAGGTCGTGCAGGCCGTCACTGCAGAAGACGAGCCCGTCCTCCGCTTCGAGTTGGAGCGGCTCAGCGAGAACCTCAGGGGCGAGCGGTCGACCATCCGCCATGCGCGCGTGGCCGAGTGCACGGGTGAGCATCCCGCTCTCCGGATGTTCCCGCGCCTCCTCCTCCGAGAGGTGCCCTTGGTTCACCAGCATTTGCACGCGGGTATGATCGGAGGTTCGCCAGACGAGTTGCCCCCTCCGAATGTGGTAAACTCTCGAGTCGCCGACCTGGGCCACATAGACCGAGGCCCCCTTGAACAGGCCGGTGATGGCCGTCGTTCCCATCCCTCGCGTGCCGGATCGACGCCCCTCCTCGAGGATCGCCTCGTTCGCTTCCATCAAACCAGCGAACAGGCGCTCGCGCGGATCCTGGTCGGGATCGCGGCCGACGAACTCCTCCACCACCCGAACCGCGAGCCCCGACGCCACCTCCCCCGCCTCGTGCCCGCCCATGCCGTCGGCGACCATGACCCAGAGGCTCCC
Source organism: Pseudomonadota bacterium (assembly GCA_947490265.1). GTDB lineage: Bacteria > Myxococcota_A > UBA796 > UBA796 > CANLGQ01. The sequence continues at coordinate 8,328 of CANLGQ010000153.1, forward strand.
GTCGGGGAGCCACGCCAACGCGGAAGAGTCCTCGTTGTTCGTACGCACTCGGCCGACATCGGTGTGCACCGCGATCGCGAGCGGGAAGCCACGGCTGAGGCGCACTTCCGCCATTAGAACCGCTCCGAGAACGCCGCTTTGACCTGTTCATCCTGCATGACTACCAGCGCCCATACCCCGAGAGGCAGGCCGAGGACACAGCAGGCACTCCCGCAGCAAGGGAACATCGCGGCGATAGCCCCCAGGTAGATGAGCCAAGCCGAGCGCGCCGATCGGAGCCGCAAACCAGCGAAGGTCACCAGGAACGAGGCGAAAAACCCGCTGATTCCCCAAATCAGCTGCCAGCCGGGGTTGAGCACGAACAATTGGAAATCAGCCGCTGTGCTGTCGGCCTCCAGCAACCGCAGGATGGCGGGGAAGGAGAGCGCCACGTTGGCGACGCCACCGAGGAAGTGAAGGCCGATCGACACGAGCCCGAAAAGGGCTAGGGCGATGCCCGGTGGACCAACCTTTCTCGCTACCGACTCGTTCATTCGTCACCCTCGCGCGTCCAGGAGGCCGCCCCGACAACCTCCTCGGGGAGGTGCGGGGCTAGGCTCGGCCCAACCCTGCGACGCCGAACGCTTCCTAGCTGAAGCCCGGGAGCATCGAGAGGAAGCCGAGCCCGTTCTCGTTGTCCTCGATAGTCTCGCCATTCGCGAGCTTCTGCCCCAGCAAGTAGGCGTCGTAGGCGGTCAGGAGCGCCAGCGGGAAGCACACCATACCGAAGGTGCAGAACATCCCCACCATCCAGTAAACCACCGCGGCGATGGCTTTCTTCTGCTGGCCCATGAGGAAGTACCCGACGCCACCACAGATGAACAGGTTCAGCAGCGCAAGCAGGATCGGGTTCGCGTCTGACTTCTGGATCTGGCCCATTGGAATCCTCCTAAGTATGCGCCCTCCGCTGGAGACAACCCCCGGCCGGGCTTTCAATCGCTCGGGAGACTAGGGCATTCCGAACGTCCCGGCAAGTCCCGGGACGCCGAGTGGTCATTCCAGGAAGGCAATCTCAGCCGGAAACCAGGGGTTGATGCCGTTCTCCGGCAACCAAACGTCCCAGAAGGTGAAGTCGAATCCGGCCTCTGCGGCCTGGAAGCCGATCCGCAGCTGGTGGAAACCGGCGGGCAAGTTCACCACCGCGAAACGACCCGTTGCGCCAGCCACCTCCGCTTCA
>CANLGQ010000154.1 GCA_947490265.1 Pseudomonadota bacterium
CCAGGAGCGAGGTTCGCGCGCTGACACCGGCCCGATGGGCGGCAACCCGAGCGGCGGCGAAACTCTCCGAAGTGGCGTAGCGGCGAAGTCACGCGCTCCCGTACCGCGGGACACCGCGCCAGCCAGACGTCCCTATGCAGAGCTTACCGAGCAGACGACCTGGATCTTCCTTGGACCGCTCATCGGCGCGGTACACGACGCCCCGGATGCCGACTTTGCCCTGCCCGGCGGTACCTCCGCCGTGGCGGTCGGCGACTTTGACGGGGACGGCGTGTCGGATGTCGTGACCAACGAGATAGGGCTCTTCATCCCTCCCACCACGCGCGTCTGGACCGAAGGCCTTTTCGACCCGGACGCCCCGGCTGCGCAGCTGGTTCACGCAGACCCCTCTGGTGGCATTGGCGGTGGCATCGCCGCCGTCGGCCACGGTGCCGATCTCGACGGCGACGCCATCGACGATCTCGTCGTCGGCGGGTTCTCCGATTGCGACGCGCTCGGGGAGGAACCGAGCTGCAGGCGGGTGTATGGCGGGCCGCTCGCAGGCATCATCGAGGACACCGCCGCGCGGACGACCATCCTCGCGGAAGGGGTTTTTGGGGGGGTGGTAGACGGCTCGCACGACCTGACCGGCGACGGCCTGCACGACCTGGCGCTGATCGACCAGATGGTCGACGTCTACGGTCACTTCCACGTGCTCGAGTCCCCGTTGCCCGCCGTCGTCTCCGTCGGCGACGCCTTCGCCACGATGGTACCGCCCCCGAACCCCGACCTGGCTACCTTCGTCAAGAGCGCAGCGAGCGGAGACCTCGACGGCGACGGCTACGCGGACCTCGTGCTCACGAGCACCTCGCCCGTTTCCGGCAACATCGCTCCAGGCCAGGCCTGGGTGTTCCTCGGCCCGCTGACCCGCGGCACCCTGGATCCCGCCACGGCGTATGCCACGATCGAGCTCGTTCATCAGAGCGGCGACCGGGTGGCGCGGGTTCTCGGCGACTTCGACGGCAGCGGTCGACCCGACCTCGCGCTCGAGCGCTTCGATGACTCGCTGCCGTATGACGCTGCGCAATCCTCGGTGAACCTATACTACGATCCAGTGGGCTACGCGGAGGCCGACCTGATCCTGCACGACGGCGTCGCGGGTCCGGAGGAGGTCCTGGCCCCCGGCGACGTGGACGGCGACGGGCTAGCCGACCTCATCACGGCCAGCACCGGCATCCTCGACACCACCGGCGCGCCGCAGGGGGGGGTCTACCTGATCCTCGGCGCGCAGACGGGGTTCTGACGTGCGCTCGGTCCCATTCCTCGCTCTGGTGGCCTGCTCGTCCGGCCACCGGGATGGGCCGGCCGACGACCCGACCAGCGGACCCAGCGACACCGGGACAGGTTCGACTACGACCATCGAGAGCGACGCGTCAGAGATCGCCCTCCAGGCCCAGCTCATCGAGGTGACGGCGTCAGAGGACCCATGGATCTCCGCGCGCCTCGCCGCCGCGCCGTTCGCGCCGCCGGGTGCGACGCTCCAGCTCTACGTGGCGCGCGCGACGGACGCGTCGGAGCTCGAAGGCGGACTGCTCCCGGGCCTGCGGCCGGTGATCTTGAGCTATCACGGCTATCCTTTCGAGCTCGCACCGGGGGCCGCACCGGGCGCCTACGATTGGTGGGAGGTCCAACCCGGCACGGCTTTTCCCTACGTGGAAGGAACAGACGTGCGGTTCGAGGCCGGCGCCGTCGAGGCGTGGTCGCCAATAGCACTCGCCTTCCAGCCGTCGCACGGCCTAATCGACGTCCCAGAGTACCACCCGGCGGGCTCGCCCATGGTGCTCGACTACGCGAATCAGGCCTTCACCAGCGACGTCGCGATGGTCCTCGACGCGGACGGCGCGGTGACTTGGTCCAACAACCCCGACTCGATCGCGACGTTGTACGCCATCAACCAAGTTGAAGCAGAGTCCTTGACCATCCCTGGCGAGGCATTCTCGGCGGTCGGCGACTACGTGGTCGGAGTCGCGCCGTGCACCCGGACGGCAGCCGGGGATCTGACCGACCTCGACCCCGCGCTTAGCGCAGTGCGCGTGGGCCGGATGTCGCTCTTCCGGGTCAGGGTAGAGTAAGGACCCGGCCGAAGGATCCCGCCGGCAAAAAGCGCCGGGCAGGCCGTCGTGGTGGAGCGCGCCGGTGCACCTCGGCCTCCCTCCGGGGCAAGCGCGCCTCATGTCCTCCTCCTCCTCCTCTCCTGCTGAACGAGGAAGCCCGAACGCTAGCGGTCGCATGAACGTCCTCGAGAACAGGCTGGCCACCACCGGTGTCCAAGATGTGCTCCAAAACCATCTTGCTTACTCCGTAAGCCCCTGGGCAACCCCCTCCGCAGCCGGCGGATCGCCGGGTGACAGGGGGTTGCCCGGGGGCTTACGTTTCAGCCACATCCCGCCCTGCCGTCGACTTTTGGCTGCCGACCTAGAAAGAGGGGCGTCCTGTGGCCATTGCGGCCACCCGATCCGCGACTACCGGATCAGCCCGATCCCGCTGCTCGCCGCCGCGTCGTACACCCGGAGCACGTCGCCGTCGACGCAATACTCCACGTCCGTCGGACCGTCCGGGCTGTTGAAGGTGATCGACGTGCTCGCCGCAGTCCACGTGCCCACCTCCTGCTCCGCGCTGTAGGCGTCGGGCACATCGCCGGTGCAGATGCACCCGCCGGCGCCGTCGCTGACGCCCAGGTCCGCCCCGACATAGGCCGCGATCACCGCGCACGGGTAGCCACTGGTGCAGGCCGCGGGAATCGTGTACTCGAAGGTCGCCGAGCTGATCACGTCGATCGTGTAGTCGCCCGACTGCGCCAGGTCGACGGTGCCGTCGACGTGTCCGGAAATGACGAGATCCGCGCCGAAACAGTTGTAATTTGGGTAGGTAACCGAGCCTTCGACGTTGTAGCCACCCACGCAGTAGCTATCGATGGTCCACACCCCGACCGGGTCACCGCCACACGCGGCGAAGGCGGTCGTGCAATCGGGGGACAGCAGACCCGGGTCGGTGTCGGTGTCGGTGTCGGTGTCGGTATCCGCGTCGGTGTCGCCATCGGTGTCGGCGTCCGTATCGGTGTCGGTGTCCGTGTCCGTGTCCGTGTCGCCGTCTCCATCGCCGTCGGCGATCGATCCCTTCCCCGCACAGCCCGCGAGCACCAACAGGAACAGGTTCCGCATGCGTCCTCCCGTCGCCAGTGTACCCGGTCGAACCGCCCGCCGGGTGCCGAACGGCTCAGAGCCGGGTCAGCGCGATCACCCGGGCGCGGACCGCGCTCGACCGCGCCGCCGCCTCATGCCACGCGCTGGCGAAACCGAGGGCACAGCTCCGATTCTCCGGGGGCTCGGCCCGGACCGCCGCGGTGATCAACCGGATCTGGACCTCGTGCGGCAGGCCCTGGTTGGGGCGGCCCACCCGATCGAGCCATTCCGCGAAGTCTTCGCACACGCGGCGGTCGCGACGCGAGAGCGACCGAACCGCCAGCATCTGCCGGATCAACTCCGCCTCCCCGCTGAGCGCGGCCGCCGGGCCGGCCTCGAAGCGCCACACGTCGTCGAGCGGCCTGAGCTCGGTCGAGACCGCGTTTTCGGCGCCAAGCAGATCGAGGGCGCGCTCCTGGAGGGACAGGCCGGTCTCCATCTCGACCGCCGACGACATCGCGACCGCACCCCCATAGGCGTAGAGCGCGATCTCCGCCGCGATCCGGGCTGCGCGATCCACGGGAAGCACCTCGTCGTCGAGCCAGGCGACCCCCTCGGCGACCGACGCCGGCGGGTAGGACGCGGTCGCCCGATTGCACTGGCTCGCCTCCGCGACGAGCGCCCAGGCCTCTTCGGCGGACGCGGGCGGGGGAAACGCCAGGGCATCGCAATCGACCCGGCCCGACAGGGGCGCCGCCCACGCGGCCAACGTCAGCCAGTACACCCACTCTCCTGCGACCCGTTCAGCGTAACCCTCAGAGGTACGCCCCAACCAACTGATCGAGCTGGGCCCCGTTCATCATCCCAGCCCGTTGAACGACCACTTGTCCGCCTCGGTAGACCACGAACGTGGGGATCGACTCGATGCGGAGCGCGCCCATGAAGCGACGGTGCTGCTCAGTATCCACCTTGGCGACCAACAGTCGGCCGGCGGTGCGCTGTGCGAGCGCATGGAGGTGCGGCGCGGCCATCCGGCACGGCCCGCACCACTCGGCCCAGAAGTCCACCAGCACCGGGAGCCGACCCGCGGCGACGAGCACCGCGAGTTGGTCGTCGCTGACCGCAACCGGAGCCGCCGCTGCCAACGGATTCTTGCACCGGCCACACCGAGCTCCCGCGGACATGCGGCCTGGATCCGATCGATTCACCGCACCGCACGACGCGCACACCACTTCGATCGGCGGCGGGCCGGTCACGCATACTCCACGGTCGTGCTCGAGGCGTCCGGCGGGGGCCTGGGCCGATAGGGGTGGGGCGGCGACTGAGGCCCCCGGTCCTCCCACGCGTCCGGTGTTTCCGAGTTGAGAATCACCGCCAAGGCCAGCAATCCACCGAGCACGGTGAGGGCCGAGACGAGCGAACCAGCGAGCAGCCAACGGGCGGTGTCCATGACTCCGGTCGCTGCAGGGCGCGTGCCAAGGGCGACCGGCGTTCGCGCGACGGCGGTCCGCCCCCCAGCGTTCGCCGAACGTTCACCCGAGCAGGACCTCTTCGGCCGGATCGCGGAGGTTGTACCAACTCGACATGGAGCGGCCATAGGCCCCGGTATGGGCGATCAGCAGCACGTCACCCTCCCGCGTCGCCGGCAGTCGCCGGGAAAACCCGAGCGTGTCCCCGGTTTCGCAGATCGGCCCGACGACGTTGGCCACCATCTCCAGCGGCTCATCGAGCCGGGTCAGGTTGACGATGTCATGAAACGCGCCGTACAGCGCCGGCCGAATCAGGGAGTTCATGCCGGTCTCCACCCCGACGTAGGTGAGGTCGCCCTTGCGCTTCAACTGGGTGACCCGGGCCAGCAGCACACCCGCCTCGGACACCAGCCAGCGCCCTGGCTCGAGCCACAGCGCGTAGCGGGGCCACGCCCGCCGCACCGCGGTGAGCGCGGCATCGAGGGCTTCGAGATCGAGCGGTCGCTGGCCGGGCCGGGCCGGCACGCCGAGCCCGCCGCCGAGGTCGAGGACCTCGACCTCGGGAAAGAGCTCCGCGGCCTCCGCGAGGAAAGAAGCCGTCTCCGCCCAGGTCTCCGGCTGGAGGATCCCCGAGCCGACGTGGGCGTGCAGCCCGACCACCCGGGCCCCGCACGCCGCCAGCGCCTCGCGAAGCGCCGGGAGTTGTTCGGGAGAGATCCCGAATTTCGACGTGGCACCCGCCGTGCGCACGTGGGCGTGGTGACCGCGGCCCCGACCCGGGTCGAGCCGGACGTGGAGGTCGGCCCCGCGAAAGAGCTCCGGCCATTGCTCGACCGGGTGGAGGTTGTCGAGGGTGAAGCGCAGCCCCGCCCCCAGCGCGGCAGCGACCTCGGACCGAGCCGCGAAGTTCGGCGTGTACAGCAACCGGTCGGTCGGCGTCGCCGCGCGCACCGCGGCGACCTCGCCCGGCGAGACGCACTCGAAGCCCAGTCCCGCCGCCGCGAATCGGGCCAGAAGCGCCGGGTGGGGGTTGGCCTTGACCGCGTAGAACACGGCCTCGACGGAGGAGAGCCGCTGGATCGCCTCGGCGGCGCGGTCCAGCGTCGGGCCGTGGAGCACGAAGCGCGGGCGGTCGGCGAGGGCCAACAGGGCGTCGCGCTCCGCGGCCCACCACGCGCCTTCGCGCTTGGCCCGCTTGCGATTCGGCGCCTGCGGAGCGGGGGCGAAGAGCTCAGCCCAGGTCGGGCCGAGGGTTGCGTCCTTGGCCTTTCCGGCAAACAGCAGGCCATGAAGCTCGACGACGAGCCGGTCGACCTGTTCCTGGTCCACCACCAGCGTCAAGTTCAGGTCGTTCGCGGCCTGGGACACCAGGTACACCCGCTGCTCTTCGAACAACCGGAGCACCGGGGCGAGCTGGTGCAGGATCCCGCGGATCCCGCGGCCCACGAGGCTGATGGACGCTACTCCCTGCACGATCGCCGGAGTGCACACCGGGCGGAGCGCCGCCTCGAGCGCGTCCAGCGCCCCCGGGCCGATCGCGTTCGCGCTCGGATCGAGGGTCACCGTCACGTTGGTCTCGCTGGTGCTGACGAGATCGATCGAAAAATCGTGGGCCTTGAAGACGGAGAACGCATCGGCCAGGAACCCGACCTGCTGCCACATCCCGAGCGTCTCCAGCGAGACGAGCACGAGGCCGGTCCGCACCGCGATCGCCTTGACCTGGGCCGAACCGCCCGCCGCGTCGGGCGACACCCGCGTCCCCTCGAGATGGGGGTGCTCGGTACACTTGACCAGCAGCGGGATCCGAGCGGCCTTGACCGGCGCGAGGCACCGCGGGTGGAGCACCTTGGCCCCCGCCGCAGCGATCTCCTGCGCCTCCTCGACCTCGAGCGCCCGCAGCAACCGAGCCCCGGGGATCTGCCTGGGGTTCGCGGTGAACATCCCGGGGACGTCGGTCCAGATCTCGCAGGCCTCCGCCCCGAGCCGGGCGGCGAGGTAGGCCGCCGACGTGTCGGAGCCCCCGCGCCCGAGGAGCACCGTCGCGCCCCCCCGATCCCGGGCGATGAAGCCCTGGGTGAGCCACCCGTCGACGTCCCCCGAGAGGCGGGCGATCGCCGCGGGATCGCGAGCGAATCCGCACGTCGCGGACAGGAAGTGCCGGGCCTCGCCGGCGGATTCCTCGGCGACCAGGATCTCCCGGACGTCGAGCCACGGGACCGCGAGGCCCCGCGCCGCCAGGAACGCGGCACCGAGCCGCGTGGAGAGGAGCTCTCCCGCCGCCATGACGCGCGCGCGCACCTTCGGGCCGGCTTCGCACAACAGCGTGGCACCGCGCAGGACGCGAAGCAGCGCGTCGATTTCGGCGGTGCACACCGCTGGATCGACCCCGAGCTCGCGCGCCAGGCTGGCGTGGCGGCGCGAGAGGGAGGCCACCACGGCGTCCGGATCCCCGGCGCCGGCAGCGATGGCGTCCACCGCCGCGGAGAGCTCGTTCGAAACCCCGGAAAGGGCCGAGCATACCACAACCGGCAACAAGCCCGCGCCGCGCCGCGCCGCAACCACGTCTCCGATAGTGGCCCAGCGCGCCGCGGTGGAGACGCTGGTGCCGCCGAACTTCAGCACGGTGAACCGCATGGAGGCCCCAACGCAACCCCCGGGGCCTAACTGTTGTAGACTCCCACCGGGGGCCCCCGATGTCGGTCCAGGCCATCGAACCCACGCTCACCCTGCCAACCGTGGTCGAGTATCTCGAGCGGATGGGCGTTCAATACCGGCTCGACGACCTGTTCGGCACCCCGGTGGTCCGCAGCGGCTGGCGGTTCCAGGTGGGCCAGGCGGCGCTGGTGATCTCGGTCTCCGACAGCGCCCACGACACGACCCGGCTCGAGATCACCTGCGCGACCCAGCAGCGCTTCCCCGAGCAGTCCGACGCCGTTTTGCAACTCCTGAACACCCGGAATCGCGAGCGCGCGTTCGCCCGCAGCGTCGACGAAGACGGCGTCGTCTACCTCGAGTACGTGGGGTTCTACCCGACGGGTTGCCCGTTCCCTCTTCCGGTCTTCGAGGTCGTTTTTGGCGGGATCCTCCTCCAGTTCGAGGAAGACTACCGAGCGGTCGAGGCCGTGCGACTGAACGAGAACTAGGGTTCAATCCTCGGTCATCAGCCCGCGAACCCACTCCGACTGGTCGTCGTCGAGCCCGAGATCGGCGCACACGTCGTCGGCGAGCGTCCCCCGGTCTTCGACAACCCGAGGCGGGCAGGGCTTCGCCGGCGCGAGCCAACCGAACCGCTTGCCGAGCCGACACCGCTCGAGCTGCGCGAGCCCATGTAGCGCCGTCGGCTGCCGAAACATGCTGATCAACCCTCGACCCTGGAGGTGATCGTGGAGGTCGGGGCACGGATCGGCCGGACAGGCCGCATCGACGATCCCATGCTCGGTCCAGGCCGTTGCCACGACCCGGCTCCCCGGCGGAATCGGCCGGTGGGCCCGCACCTCCGCGGTCGTGGAGAAGGCGGCCTCCACTGTTCCCGAGATCGGCAAGATCAGCCGCGTCGACAGCGGCTCCCCGGCTTCGTCGACGAGCTCCAGCGCCACCCCGTCCACATGGATCGCCGACCGCGGGTCAAGGCCCACCAGGACCCGCACCCGATCGGGCTGGCGCTCGTGGAGGCGTAGGTGCATGCTGAGGCGGCCGGGCATGTGCAACCGATGGTCACCTGGAACCCCGGCGGCAAGGGGATGTGGATCCGACCGCTCTCGGTGGAAGATGCAGCCTGGCTCGCTCCGATGGCGGAGCGCGTCTTCGCGCCGCTGGAGGTGGGCTACGGCGCGGCCGTGCACCAGTGGGCGACGGCCCCGGGCGGGCTCGGGTGGGTGGTTGAGATCAAGGGTACTCCCGTCGGTTTCGCCGTGGCCTCTCGGCTCGGAATCGCCGAGGAGGGGGCCAGCCACCTCACCGAGCTCACCGCGATCGGCGTGGCCCCCGAGGTCCGTCGCGCCGGCGTCGGGCGCACGCTGTTGGCTGCGGTGATCCGGTCCGCCCGCGGCGAACCCGGCAACCTCGCGATCCAGCTCCTCGTGGCCGAGGGAAACACCGCTGCACGCGCCCTGTTTCGCCAAGCCGGCTTCGTCGAGGAGGGTCCGGACGGAACCTACCCGAACGGTCAAACCGCCCTCCGGCTCCGGAGAGGCCGCCGATGATCCTGCTCCTCGCTGTGGCCTGCCGCTCTCCGGGCGCACCGCCGATCGTGCTCGCCGAGGACGGCGGCGCGGGGATCTGGCCCGGCAACACCCGCTACGCGGTCGAGCGGGCGCTCGACGCGGGGGTAGACGGCGTCGAACTCGACGTCGGGCTCACCGCCGATGGCGTCGTCGTGATTGCCACCGGAGGGGACCTCGGCCCGACCTGCGCGGGACCGGGAGGGTCGCTCGCGGAGACCCTGGCGGACGATCTCGCGGACTGGTCGTGCGGAGGGTTTCCCGATCCGGTCTGGCCGGGCGCCGAGGTATCGGCGGAGCCCGTGCCGACGCTGGCCGACCTGGCGAGCCTGTTCATCGCGCGCGACCCGGTGGTGGTCGAGCTCACCCTGGCCGCGGGAGACCCGGTCGCGCTGGCGGAGGCGTTGTTCGATACCTGGCTCGCCGCAGATCCCGCCAACGAGCTGTGGTTGGCGTCCGACGACGCGAATCGCCTCGCCGCCGCCGAGACGGCCGGCCGCGCGCGCGGGATCGAGGCCCAGACCCGCATCGTGGTCCCCGGCCCCACTGGGCTCTCGGATCTGCTCGGATTCGGGGCTCCCGATCCAGGCGAGGCCGAAGGGATCGCCCTCCCGTGGGAACGCGCCCGCCTGCAGGACGCCCGGGCCCTCGAGAGGGCGGGCGTC
>CANLGQ010000155.1 GCA_947490265.1 Pseudomonadota bacterium
GCACATCGTGGACCCAATCGCGCGCCGTGGTCAACCGGGTCGGCGCGTCGAGGTCGGCCAGGCTCACGGCGGCGGCGAGGCCCTCAGGCGTGGTGACCGGCAGCCCACCGACCATGAATCCAACGAGGCGACACCCGGCGTTCTTCTTGGTGACCCCGACGGCGACCACCTCCGTAGTGACCGCGGCGGGGACCTTGGGTCGTCCGACACACACCGCCGCGGCGGGGACGGGCTTTCCGTACCAGGTGTCGACCGCGGTCTGGATCTGGGCCTGGGTGACGGGACCCTTGGGCACCGGGGCGGCGGGCGCCGGCGCTGGCGCTGGGACCGGATCCGCGGGCGGGGTCGCGTCCTCCGGCAGTTCGACCGGATCTTGGGCAAAGGCGGACAAGGCTGCGAACAGGGCGATCATGGCGACTCCGGCGTGAGCGGTCGGCGGTGGGATTGTAATGGCATTGCGCGGCGGATCTCGGCGACCCGGCTCAAATCGATCTCGGCGAGGGCCAGACCGGGGCCGTCGCTCGCTCGGGCCACGACGTGACCCCAGGGGTCGACGATCATCGAATGGCCGTGGCTGGCGCGCAGACCCTGGTCGTCGTGTCGCCCGCTTTGACCCGGTGCGAGCACGTAGCACTGGGTCTCGATCGCGCGCGCGCGGATCAGCGGCTCCCAGTGATCCTTGCCGGTCGTTGCCGTGAACGCCGCGGGGATCGTCAGGATCTCCGCCCCGAGATCGACGCAGCGGCGGTAGAGTTCCGGAAAGCGCAGGTCATAGCAGACGGAGAGCCCGATCTTGCCTGCCACTGTCGTGGCGACCGCGACCCGATCGCCCGCGAGGACCGTGGCGGACTCTTGGAAGCGAACCTCCTCGCTCACGTCAACGTCGAACAAGTGGATCTTGCGATAGGCGGCGATTTGGTCCCCATCTGGACCGAGCACCACGCTCGTGTTGTAGCACCGGGTGGGATCGGTCGACTGCTCGTTGACGGATCCGATGACGAGCGTGATCCGGAGTTCAGCGGCCAACGCCGCGAAGCGGCCCAGCATCGCCCCGGTGAGCGGTTGGGCACGCCGCACCTTTTCGGGGTGCGGTCCTAGGTAATTCGTGTTCTCGGGTGTCGCGATCAGCGTCGCGCCATAGCCGGCCGCGCGGCGGATCAGCGCTTCGGCGCTGGCGACGTTCGCGTCCTCATTCGAGGTCGAGCACAGCTGGATCACAGCAGCCAGGGTCAAGACGACACCTCTCGAGGGGGGGAGCTGGCGAGCACGGACTCGATTCTGAGCAGGGCGATGGCCCCGAGGATGACGCCGAACCACAGCGTGGCGAAGCGGATCAGGAGGCTCGAGGCGACGCCCTGGGCCGACGTGGCTCCGGCGATACGCTCCGAGAGCTCGCCGAGCAGCGCGTCGCTGATCCCGAGGCCGCCCGGCGACGGGCCGCCGGCGACCGTCGAGAAGGCATACAGGAAGGTGGCGGCATCGAGTCCGGTGTGCACGCCGGCGCCGCGGAGGACCAGCCAATAACCAATACATTCCGCGAACCAAGCGACGAGGGAGACGAGGAGGGTCACCGCGAGGGGAACGGGCGCGACGCACTGGCGCATTGCCCGATACATCGGGTCGAGCTTGGAGAATAGCCACTCTCCCATCCAAGGGAGTCGGCGGAGGAGGGCGAGCACGGCCGTGGCCAGCGGTCGAACGGCGACCAGCCCGAGTCCCGCGGCGATCGCCCCGATCGTCCACGCAAGCGCTGCGGCCCCCTCGGCGTAAAACGTCGACACCCCGACGGCTGCCAGCGCGACGACGGCGATTCCGTCGGTCACCCGCTCAGTGACCAGGGCGGGCAAAGTGCGTTCGATCGGCTCGCCGGTGACGACCTTCACCAGGTACGGCTTCACGACCTCTCCCGCCTTGGCCGGGCTGATGACCATGGCGAGGCCGGCGCCGAAGATCCACAGATCGACCCGCCACGGGATCCGGATCCCGAGTCGGCCGAGCAGGTAGTGCCACTTGAAGCAGCGAAGTCCGTAGTTGACCAGGGTGAGGCCGAGCACGGGAACGGCGAACCGCCAATCGAAGTCCCAGAGTTGTTCCGCGGTCGCGCCAAAGCCAGTGACGAGGGCGTAGAGCAGCCAGCCCAAGCTCGCGATGGCCACTGCGACCGCCACCCAGCGGCGGAACCGAGCCAGCGCGTCAGGAGCGCTGGGCGGGCTCGTCGTCATGCACCGACTCCGCGCCCTTCTTACTCCGGTCGCGTCCGTTCTGCTCGGATGGCGGGAGATGTGCGCTAGACGACGCGGGCCAGCAGGACCACCGCGGTGCCGATCCCAAGGGGGACGGCGAGCCGCGGCCTCCGCGGCAGGGCGAAAAAGCTCGCTGTCACGACGGCGAACCCACACGTCGAGCTGAGCCCGAGCGGTTGCGCGGCCAGCATCGACAGGATGGCTGCCGCGGGCGTCCACGACGGCGCGATTGCGGCCGTGAGGGCGATGCCAGCGGCGCCGAGAGCCCCGACCAAGCTGCGGGTAGAGGGGTCGAGGAGCCCCGCCCCGAGCACCGTCGCGGCCATGGCGAGCGAAAATCGCCGCCGGCTCGGCTCCGTGCGGGTCGCACCGAGCAGTCCGGCCATCGCGACCGCGACCGCAGCGGTCTCCGGGGAACCGCTGCGTTGGTGGAGTGGGGCGAGAGCGGGGGACGGTCCGGCGGCCGCGAGCGGGATCCGATCCAGCGCGGGAGGCCCGACGGCTCGCCACCAGCGCGCGAGGAGATCGTCCCGGCGAGACAGGAAGATGCGCAGGCGGCGCTGGGACTCGGCGCGGACCCAGTTGCCGCTGGGGGCATCCGGGCTAACGGCGGTCCAAAGGGGGTCCAGCCGCACCCGCGTCGTGTAATAGGCAGGGATCTCGGGCAGGTTACCGTTGGTGACGGTGAGCGTGTGGAGGCCTGGATCGAGGTGCGCCGTCAGGGTGAGCGACACCCGGGTCGTGTGCTCAGATCCGCGCTGGACGCTGACCTTGGAGCGCTCGACGGGCAAGGCGCGCCCGTCGGCGATCAGGACGAGGCCGCTCGCGAGTTCGCGGGAGAGTGCCTCCGCGTCCTTCGGATCGGTGGCCGACCCCAGGGCGTCGGGAAGCTCGGCCTCGTAGGTCACCGCGACGGTATCCGCCCCCAGCGAAACATCGAGGCCGTGCCCCACGAAGCGATTGCCGATCGGGTGAGCGGCGGCGATGACCGCCCACCAGGCGGCGATCACTTGTCGAGCAGTCCGTATTTGTTGAGTTTGTAGCGGAGCGTGTTGCGCTCGATGCCAAGCAGGCGACCGGCGACGTTTCGGTCGCCGCCCGTCTTGCGCAGGGCCTCCGCGAGGATGGCGTGCTCGATTTGCTCGAGGTAGTCCGGCAGCGAAAATCCGGCTTCGAGGTCGGGCACCTTGGGAAACGAAGCATCCTGGACCGGCTGGTCGAGCGTCAGGCCCTCGCGGCCGAGTACGACGAGCCGCTCGGCGAGGTTGCTGAGCTCGCGCACGTTCCCGGGCCAACTCTGGCGCCGAAGCCACGCGGCGAGGGGCTCGTCGACCTGGGGACGCTCGCGTCGATACCGGGTGGCATGCTCGAAGAGCTCCTGCTCGAAGAGCGGCACGACGTCTTCGCTTCGGTGCCGCAGGGGAGGGACCTGCACGACGAGGACGGCGAGCGCGTAGTAAAGCTCCGGGAGCAATTCGCCAGTCGTCACCTTCCGTTTCGCGTCGGGCTCCGAGGTGGTGATGATCCGCACCCCGCGCGGCGCGCTCCGAAGCGCCCGGACCACGGTCCGCTGCCGGTCCTCGCTGAGGTCGTCCGCGTTGGAGAGGAGCACGGTCCCGCGCTCCGGCCACTGGACGTCGTGCAGGGGGTCCCAGGCCACGAGCCGCGCGTGAGGGGTCCCGCGGCGATGGAGCCAGCGCGCGACGAACGACCGGCCCGTGCCCACCTCGCCCTCGATCCACACGGGGGTGGGGATCTCGGCGACCCGCGCGAGCTGGTCGAGCATGCGCATCGTGGCCGGGGCGATCGCGATGAAGTCGTCATCGACCGTCGACGTCGGAATGGTGAACGGTGGGGAGGGTCGGAGGGAGTCGAGCCGCATCATGATCTGCTCGACTGAGACCGGCTTGGTGAGAAAGTCACGCGCACCCATGCGAATCGCGCGAACGGCTACGTCGATGGCACCGAACGCGGTGAAGACGATGACCTCGGGGGCGGGGTCGAGCTCCCGTGCGGCGGCGAGAACAGCAAGCCCATCCACCGGCTCCATCTTCAGGTCGGTGAGCACGACATCGCGGGTTTCCTCCAGAATCGCCTCGATCGCGCTCAGGCCGTCGAACCGTACATCGACCTTGTCGCCCGACTTGCGCAGCACGCGGGCGAGCGCGTTTGCCGCGCCCTGGTTGTCGTCAACGACCAGGATGTTCAAGGGCCGCACGGCTGGCACTCTCGTCTTGTGGTTCGTTCAGCGGCACGCGGAGCACGAACCGTGCGCCGCCCATCTCCGAGGGTCCGTACTCGACCGAACCATTGTGCGCCTCCGCGACGCTTTTGACCAGGGCCAGTCCGAGACCGGTGCCGGTTGGCTTGGTGGATACGTTGGCCTCGAAGATCGAGTTTCCAAGTGCCGGGTCCACTCCAGGGCCGTTGTCGTCGACGGCGAGTGCGATGGCTTGGTCATTCTCCCAGCTCGAGACCACGATAACGCCGCCTTTGTCGCCGATAGCCTGCAGGGCATTCACGACGAGATTCTCGATGCAGCGACCCAGGAGGGCGGCGTCGATCTCGGCCGGGCGGTAGGTCACCTCGCCGCGCAACAGCTTGGTTCCGCGTTTGGCAGCATCCGCGCGGCGCAACGCCACCACCTGATCGATCAACGGAACGACCGACCGACGCTGCCGGTGAAGGGTCAGGGTCACTCCGCTCAGCCCATCGCGCAACACCCGGTGGACGACCAGGTCCAGCGCGCGGATCTCCTCGTGAATCGAGCTGGCGATGCTGCGCCGCTCCCCCGGATCGTCCTCCGACGCCACGAGGCTCGTGAGCAGCTCGAGGGTCTGCAAGGGGTTCCGGACCTCGTGCGCTACCATGCGCGCGAGTTCGTGGGCCGTCTTCAGTCGGGCCGCGATCGCGTGTTCCCGATCGTCCACTGCGGCCGACGCGGTGTTGACGTGGCGGATCAGCTCGTCGAATTCGGCGAGCCGGGAGACCCCCAGCCGAACCCCCCGTTCTCCGCTCTCGATTCGGGCGAGGGCTCGCCCCGCCGCCGCGATGGGGCCGAGCGCCCAGGACACCGACACCGTGACCAGCAAACTCGCTGCGCCAGCCAGCAGGGCGGCAAACGCCAGCGTTCCCAACCACCAGGGGCTCGGGCGTTGCAACACGGCCACCATTCCGCGCGGGCTGTTCGCGCATCCGACGCGCATCCGGCTCGGCAGCACCCGCGACCCGTCCTCGGTGCAGAGAACCTCAGGTCTGTCCTCCGGGGAGCTCCCGGTGATCAGCGTCGTATCGAGGAAAACAGCTTCGACCCCGAGTGCCGTGGCACTGGGCGCGACCTCCGGATGGGCAGCGATCTCGGTCGCGAGCAGCGCAACGCTGCGGCTTCCCGATGCGTCCTCGAGCGGGCGCAGCGCGTACCCGAACGAGGAGGCCATGACCAACGCCGCGATCCCGCTGATCACCCCGGCGAGTACGCCGAGAACTACGGGGGCTGGTAGGGTCCAACGCGGGCGAGTGCCGGTCACGACCCTCCATGCCGCGCGGGACTCATCCGCCGGCCGAACTGGTAAGCTTCGCTTGGCCTGACTCCACGTCCGTCGACTCTTCCTGGACGCGAATGCGGATCTCAGTGGCCTCGGTCCCGTACAGGTTGTACTCGGCCGCGGCAACGCTCGGTCGGGTCAGGTCGGCCTGTGCGGTGATCGCGTCGGTGAAGGCCCGGCCGTAGTCGTAGGTGAGGTGTAGCGGAGAGGCGCAACCGCTGAGAAAGGCGGCTGCCAGGGCGAGCGAACGGTTCATGGGGACTCCTCAGAGGGGCCGATACCCGTGGGATGAGCGGCATCGTCGTCAAGCGAAGGGGGTGTCTCGGTATCCAGCGCTTCGCGCGCCGGCTCATGGGTCGGATCATACGCCAGCGCCGAGCGGAACCAGCTCCGCGCGTCGTCTCGTCGGCCGCCCTGAAGGAGCGCCACGCCGACGTTGTAGGCCGCGTCAGCGTGGCTACCTGTCGTTCGGAACGTGCGCTCCGCTTCCGCCAATTGGTCGAGCGCCACCTGGGCGAAGGCCAGGTTGTTGCGGTAGCGCTCCTGCGAGCCGTCGAGGTGGATGGCTTGGTCGAAGGCTTCGAGCGCATCGGCGGGTCGATTCGCCGCCAGGAGCATCCAGCCATAGTTGTTCCATGCTCGTGGGCTCGAGCGGTCGAGGCCTACCGCGCGATCGCAACTGTCGATGGCCTCGTCTACCCGTTTGGCGTCGGCATAGAGAACGCACAGCTCGGCGTTCGGCCGACTGTCTCGGCCCAGCTGGGAGCGAGCCTTGAGCAAGACCTGCTCGGCCTGATCGTTCATGCCCGTCTCTCGCAGCGCGATACCCTGAAGCAAATCCAGATCCGGCGAGTCGATTCCCTCGGCCTTGAACGCTGCGAGAAGCTCGAGGGCCCGCTGGGCGGAGCCTTGCTCCAGCAACGTGCGCACGACATCGATCCGGACCTGGAGCGGGCGGAGCTGCCACGGCGGCGGGTCCTCAGGCACTACCTTGGAGCGAGGATCCCGCGCGTCGGCCGACCCGCCGAGACACAGGAGCATTCCACCGATAGCGAGTGTTCCCCTCATCAATTCAGCGCGTCGGCCACCCGCAGCATTGCGGGGGACATCAGGATGATCACCAGCACGGGCATCAGAAACAGGATCATCACGACGGTGAGCTTCGGGCTGACCTTTGCGGCCTCTTCCTCGGCCTTCGACATGCGTTTCTGGCGGGTCCCTTTCGAGTGCACGCGGAGCGACTTGGCGATGGACGACCCGAACCGCTCGGCTTGCGTCAGCATGTTCACGAGCGAGCGCACTTCGTCGAGGCCGGTCCGTAGGTGGAGGTGCTTCAGGGCTTGCACGCGCGTTACGCCGGCACTGATCTCGTGGTTCACGAGTTGGAACTCCCGGGCGAGGTCCGGCGAGGCGGTGTCGAGCTCCTGTGCCACGCGTCGGAACGCCGCGTCGAGGCCGAGCCCCGCTTCGACCGACGACACCATCAGGTCCATGGCGTCGGGGAACGCTTTCAACAGGTCATTCTTCCGCTTGTTGACCTGGTTCTGCACGAGCAGCTGCGGGCCATAGTAGCCGGCCAGCGCGAGCACGAACACGCCGAACACAACCCCGTACAGGCCTCCGATCAGCGACAAAGGCACCGATCCGAGCATGGGGAAGCAGACCGCCAGGGTCACGCGCAGCGCATTGTACATCTCCAGCGATCTGCGGCTTCGCCACCCGGCTTGGGTGAGCATCTCGCGCTGTCGGTTGCGGTCTTGCTCGGACGCCGGATCCGCGAGCTTGCTCAGCTGCTCGATCAGCTGATTGTTTGGTTCTCCCGTTCCGATCAGGTCGGTCATGGGCGTCTCGACGTCCTGACCCTGAGCGAGTTCGCGGAGCCGATCGCCGGCGGTGCGCGTCGGGTTGGCCAGTCGGTAGAGGCTGTAGCCAACCCCTGCGACGATGGTCAGAACCATGAGCCCGAGGAGGAGGATCAGTCCTGTTCCTTCCATGGTTACACCTCCACCTTCGACATGTCCCGCATGATTGTGGCGCCGGTCAAGTACATTGTGATGCAGACGACCAACACGAGATTGCCCCGCACATCGGTGAAGAGGATGGATAGGTAGTCGGGATTGATGACGGTGAGCGCCCCGGTGACGAAGACCGGGAGCGAGCCCAGAATCATCGCCGTGAACTTCGCCTCCGAGGTCATGGCTTTCACTTTCTGCTGGAACGTGAAGCGGGCCCGAATCGTCTCCGAGATATTCTGCAGGATCTCGATGAGGTTACCACCGGTCTCCCGTTGAAGCAGGATGGAGCTCACCATCAGGCGAAGATCGAAGATCTTTGGGTTTCGCGTAATCATGCCTTGGAAGGCTTCGCGGAAGTCTCGCCCGAAGCGAATTTCTTCGAACACGCGGGTGAACTCGATGGCAACCGGCGGTGGCATCTCCTCGGCTGCGAGCCGAAAGGCATCGGAGAGCCCGACTCCGGCCTGAATCGCCCGAGCCATCAGGTCGAGCGCGTCGGGGAGCTGTTCCACGAGCCTCGCCATTCTCGACTCAGCGCGCATGTTGAGGAGCATGAGCGGCAAGTACCCGGCCGGAAGGCAGAGGATGAGGCCCAGCGGCGATCGGATCATGAAGAAGCCGACCAGCGCGCCTACGGCGGAGGAAACGCCCATCTGAACCACGATGTGAGTCACCGTCGCCGTGGAGTCGGAGGAGACGAGGGCCGCCTGGATTTTGTCGCCGAAGGAGCCGAGCGCGTTGGCCGCAGCGTCAGCCCTTTGCTGGCGGGTGATGCTGTCGGAGCCCCGCTCGAGTTCCTCGGCTCGACCACCGGAGATCCGGCGAAGAAGTTCCTCTTGCTGCCGCTCCTGCCGTCCCACCCACCACCAGTAGGAGGCCTGGCTGGCGGCAAGGATGAAGGTGAACGCGACGGCCAGCAGACCGAAAACAACCCAATTCGGCATGTCAGACCTCCATTTCGAACCGGAAGAGTTCAGTGGACAGTCGGATGCCGTTCGACGCGAGGCGCGCGGCAAAACGAGGGCGCACTCCCGTCGCCCGGAACGCGCCGCGCACCTTCCCGTGCTCATCGATGGTTCGCTGCTCGAACACAAAGATGTCCTGTGTTGTGATAACAGGACCTTCCATGCCGGTTACTTCGGTAACGCTCATGATCCGCCGGCTGCCGTCGGTCAGCCGCTCCTGCTGGATGATCACGTCGAGCGCTCGCGCGATGGTCTCGCGGATCGACTTGTCGCCCATGTTGGGCATCCCGATGCCGACCATCGTCTCGAATCGAGCGAGCGCATCGCGCGCATTGTTCGCGTGTACGGTGGCCAGGGATCCGTCGTGACCCGTGTTCATGGCGGTCAGCATGTCGATCGCCTCCCCACCGCGGATCTCTCCGAGGATGATTCGGTCGGGGCGCATCCGGAGGCAGTTCTTCACCAGCTCCCGCTGGGTGATCTCGCCCTTCCCCTCCAGGTTCATCGGGCGCGTTTCGAGCCGAACCACGTGGCCCTGCTGCATCTGC
>CANLGQ010000156.1 GCA_947490265.1 Pseudomonadota bacterium
ACGCGATCTCGGCTTCGATCTCTATGACTACGCCGAGAGCGGCGAACACGGCGTCGTGGTGGGGGTCTCCTTCGAGGACGGCAGCCAGTCGCGGATCCGATGCCTGCATTGGGCGACGGAGACCTGGACCGAGGGCCCCGCGAGCGCCTCGTGGTACGCCGACCTCGCCCCAGCGGCCGATGGGTCGGTGTGGGTTGCGACCCGTTCCGGGCAGGTGGCGGGAGCGAAGAGCGGGATCTTCCAGCTCGATCCCGTCACGTGCAGCCTCCTCACCGAGGGGCCGGTTCCCGATCTGGAGCCGTATTCGCTGGCGTTCCTCCCGTGATCGGGCTGCTCTGGCTGTGGGCCTGCTGTCCCGATCCGTGCCCCGAGCTGGAGGAGGCGGTGTCGGCATGCTCCGGTTGGGCGAGCACGCCGTGGGGGTCGTCCGAAGCGTTCACCGCGTGGTGTCCCGCCTGGCGCGAGGAAGTCGCAGCGGTGGCGCGCACCTCGGAGGAACCGACGTGTGACGCGCGCTTCGACGAGGTGTTGGCCCTGGACTGCCCGACCCTGACGGCCTATGCGTGGACGAGCGCCGACGGGCCCTGACATCGCGGGATGGCGATCGGCCGACACGGATGATAACCCGTGGGCTCGGAGGGAAAGATGCGTTCGCTGCTTCCGTTCGCCGCCTGGGCCCTGGCAGTTGGTTGTGCCCCGCCACAGGACAACATCAGCGGGTCGGCCATCGACATGACCGACTACTTCATCTACAGTAGTTCCGCGATTCAAACTTGGGAATTCATCAATCGCGACCCCTCGATTACCTACCAGCTCATCGCCAACCAGAGCGAGGCGGTCGAGGAAACGCCGGACGGGCAGATCTTTTCGGTGGCCTGGAACCTGCACTGCGTCTCAGCCGATCCGGAGTGTGTGGATCGCACCCTGAAGACGGTCAAATGGCGGGTCGAGCAGTCGCGCGGCGTCTTTCTACCCGGCATCGTACCGGCTCAGGGCCTGCCGATCGACTTCGCTCCCGAGGTCCAGCTCGCGCTGGGCGAGATGGACCCGGGTGAATTCGTGGTATCCAATTCGGGCGGATTCACGTTCACCGCCACGTTTGACGGGTTCGCCGACTGTCCCGTCTCCTGGACCGGCACCTCCGATTGGGGGGACGACTGCATCCAGATCACCTTGGACGATGGGGACACCAACCCGGCCACGAACCCGGAAATCGTGGGGACCTACTGGGCCATCGTCGGCTTCGACGTCGTCGCATGGCAAGGCGAGGAGGACCTCGACGTCTGGCAGCTCTCCAAGTACGAGTGCGTAGGCGACTGCTGACCGATGGCTGACGGGGGGATCGACGCCGCGTTTCAGCGGCTTGCGCTTCCGGCCGCGACCGTCTCCGCGGCGCTCGCCAGCCTGCAGCGCTGGCGGACCGACCCGGCCTTTGAAGCGTATCGGCCGGCGATCGAGGCGTTGATCGCCGCGGGGCGGTTCGACGTCCTCGCCGACTCGTTCCGGCAGGTCGTGCCCTTCGGAACCGGCGGTCGCCGAGGTTCGGTTGGGGTCGGACCGAATCGGATCAACCCGTGGACGATCGGCACGTCGGTGGAGGGTCACGTTCTCTGGCTCCGTCAGCGGTTTCCCTCCCAGCCGCTTTCGGTCGTCATCGCCTGGGACACCCGCGCCTTCCAAGATCTGGGTGGCTTGCTCCCGTCGGACTGTCCGAGCCCGATCCGGGGCCTCTCGAGCCGAGATCTTGGCGAGTTGGCGGCGCGGATCTACGCGAGGCACGGCATCGTGTCTTGGCTGCTCCCGCGGGGCACGGAAGCCCGGGTGTCGACCCCTGAGTTGTCTTGGTCGATTCGGACGTTAGGCGCGAGTGGAGGCCTCAACCTGTCGGCCTCCCACAATCCGCCGGACGACAACGGGATCAAGGTCTACGATCACCGCGGTGCCCAACTCGTTCCGCCGGCGGATGAGGCGCTCCTCGATTGGGTCGCCCAGGTCAGCGACGCGCACCCCCTGACCTGGGAGGCTGCGTTGGCGAGTGGCTGTGTGCGCGCGCTGGAACCGGCGGTGCATGCCGGCTACGTCGCTGCCGTGGCGGGCCTCGCCACCGCCGGGGCGCGCAGGATCCGGGTCGTGTACTCCCCGCTTCACGGCACGGGCTGCGTCGACCAGGTGCTCGGCGCAGCCGGCTTTGCGGTGGAGCGGCTCGCGTCGCAGGCGACTGCGGATGGCGGTTTTTCCACGATCGACGGTCGCCTTCCAAACCCGGAACGCCCCGAGGCCATGGCTTTGGCCATCGCGCGGGCCGAGGAGATCGGGGCGCACCTGGCGCTCGCCACCGATCCGGACGCCGACCGCGTGGGCTGCGCGGTGCGCACCGCGACCGGGTGGAGAACCCTGACCGGGAACGAGATCGCCGCGCTCGTCGTCGATCACGCACTTTCCAAGCCCCGGATGCGGCGCGCGCTGGTCGTCAAGACCGAGGTGACGTCCACGCTGGTCGAGCGGGTGGCCCACGCGGCGGGCGCTGCGGTGGTCGGAAACCTGCTGGTTGGCTTCAAATTCGTCGCCGAGGGGCTTCGAGCCCTGGAGGACGACGGGCAATGGGCTGGTGTCTCGGCGAGGGAGGTGGAGTTTGCGGTCGGGTGCGAGGAGTCGCACGGGGTGCTCGTCAGCTCCGCGATGCGAGACAAGGATGCTTCGGGGGGAGCCCTCTTTCTTGCCGAGGCCGCGGATCGGGAGCTGCGCGCGGGGCGAACGTTGCTCGATCGCCTCGCCGACCTGGCTCAGCGCCATGGGTTCATCCGCAACACCCAGCTCAATCTCGGCTTTCCCGGGGCTTCTGGACAGGACGACATGGTGCGGCTCGTCGATCGGTGGGCGGGCAGGCCGCCGGATCGCCTCGGAGGGCGAACCGTGCTCCGCGTCGTCGACCATCGCGATCCGCGAGGCCGCTTCGGCGCCATCAAGAGCGCTTCGGATCGGGCAGCGCGAACCGTGATCGCCCTCGACTTGGCCTCGCTTCCGGGCGACGACGGCGCCCGGGTCATCCTGCGGCCGTCGGGCACGGAGCCAAAGTTGAAGATCTACCTCGAACAGATTGGCAGCCCCGGTCAGCCTGACCAGTCGGCCCGGTGGGAGTCCCTGGTCAACGACGTTCGCGGACAGATCGCCGGCGGCTGACCCAGATCAAGATCGGCAGCGGAAGTAGACCGCCGATATCGCCGAGCTTCAGCCGTTGGGCGACCGGTTGTGGCGGTGGGCAACTGCACCCGCCTCCGCCGCCGCTCTGCGCCGTCCGCGCTTCGATGATCACGGTGTCGGGCCCGATGGTTGCTCTTCCGTCGGACACTTCGAGCTCGATGGCGTAGCTTCCAGCCAGGTCCGCTACGAACTCGGGCAGGGCGCTCGCGGCGCCGATCAGCGTGGCGCTGCTGCCCGCGGGCGCGGAGGCGAGTGTCCACTGGTAGGTGAGTGGGTCATTGTTTGGGTCAAAGCTACTGGAGCCGTTCAGCTGGACGTTGTCGCCGACGTCTACCGCTTGATCCGCACCGGCATCGGCGATGGGGTCGTCGTTCGGCGCCGAAGCCGTGACTTCGACCGCATCGCTGGCCGTCCACACTCCGTCGTCCACGGTCAACCGCAGCGCATACACGCCGGGCCGGTCCGCGAAGAATTGCGGGTTCGGGGTGGTTTCGTCGAAGAGCGTTGTGCCGGAGCCAACGGGGATTGCCGTGAATTCCCAGGCAAACAGCAGGGGGTCTCCGTCGGGGTCGGTGGAGCCCGAGCCGTCGAGCACAACCGCCTGAGAGATGAGGGTCTCGAAATCCGGCCCGGCGTCGGCGAGGGGAGCGGCGCTCCCGTTGGTCGGTGCCGTGCCGGTGTCCGGTGCTTCGGCACCCGTTTCTCCCGGGCCATCGTCCGCACCCACGGGAGGCGAGCCACCGGTCGGGGACAGTCCGGCGGTGCAACTCGCCAGGCCCATCAGGATCGCGGTGCGCATCGGTCCTCCCCCGAGAGAATAGCAGGTCCTCCCGCTCAGGGAGCGATCCGGCGTGGGCCCTGCTCCAGGGGCTCCCACAGGCTGATGCCGAGGGCGGTCCAGTTCTTGTATCCGCGCAGGTGGTTGATGTACCAGCCGAGCTCCTGGTCGCGGCTTCGATCCGAGCCGATCTTCGTAGCGTGCCGAACGGTCGGCCGGTCGCCGGGTACCGTGAACCCGACGTGGCTGATCCAGATCGGCACGCCGGCCCGGTCCGTGCGCACGGTAAACACGAGCGTGCCAGGCCGGATCTGATCGACGACGCGAAGCGCCGACGCGATGGGCAGGACATCGAGCGCAATGGCGCCAGTGGGAAGCTCGTCATCGGTCAGCGAAAAGAGCTTGCGACGGCTCCAGTGCGACCAGGTCTCGTCGGTCACCGACTTCGACAGATGGGTGGGCTCGACTCCGTAGTCCCCGGTGGTGGGGCGGATGAAGCCGCGTCTCTCGTTCGACGGGATCCACTGCAATTCCATGAAGTGGTGCCGCGTGCCGTAGGTAATCGGCGCGTCGCCGTAGCGCAGTTCGCGGCGGATCCGCCCCGCGTCGGAGGGGTCGGCGGCCAACGCGAGGGCGAGCGTCTCCTCGAGGAACGTGAGGCAGTCGAAAACGTCGTAGCGAGCGAGCGGGTCCGCGTCCTTGCCTTGCCCTTCTCCGAGCGGATCGAGCAGATACGGCCGACCGAGCAGCACCTCCGACACGGCCGCCATTCGCTCTGGCAGGGGCAGATTGGCCGCGTTGCGGGCTGCCATCTCGACGGAAGGGGGAATCGCACCCAGCCCGGGCTGGGCGCTGGCGCCAAGCTGGGTCTCATCGTCGTCTTCGAAGCCGGCGGCGAGTGCCCATCCCAGCCCGAGCCAGAGCCATCTCACAGGCCCATTCTACCTCGGTATCCCGCGGTGTCCTCCAGCAGCGCGTCCACCACCTCGTCGGGCAACTGGTCGGCCGCGCCGGACAAGGCCCGATCGATCAGATCCGACAACGCCTGGTTGAGGAGCAGTCGCTGCTCGGTCACGGGTCGCGCCAGCAGGTTGGAGATCACCTCGGCCGGGGGGAGCGTGCCCGCCTCCGCGACCTGGATCCCGTCGAAGATGGGCTGGTACCGGGGCGGTGAACCCTCGACCAGGAGCTGGAAGGCTTCGCGGCCGCGGCCTGGACCTTCGGCTTCGTCGAAGGCTCCGCAGATCGACTGCAGCACCGAGTTGATGACCGCGATCTTGGTCGACGCCTCGTTCTCGCCGATCGAGGGAGCCGAGAATCGCGCCGGTGGCGCCTCCTCCTCCTCCCCGCCCTGCTCGGCCTCAAGCGTCTCGTCGGCTCCCTCGAGGGGTTCCTCGGCCTCGGGCGCCTCCTCGGCCTCGAGGTCCTCCTCGGAGGACGGGCTGTCTCCGAGGTTAACCTCGAGCTTCTCCAGGTTGTGTGCGCCGGTGGTGAAGGAACTGTCTCCCGACCCGCCGCGTCGTGTGGAGTCGTGATCCTCGAAGAAGTCGAGCTCCGACTCTTCGACAAGGTGTGCCTTCGAAAGCCAGGATCGCATCGCCGCAGCCTGCTCGGGCGCCATCGCCGAGACCGCCGCGACGACGGGCACCGAGTTTTCGGTCGCGTCGTCTTCCACCCAGTCCGCGTTCGACTCGGCCGGCGGGGCGATGACGACCAGCAGGCCGCTCTCCAGCGCCCCTTGCAGCCAGCCACGCACCAGGATGGGCTCTCCAGGGAGCACATCGAGAAGCGCGCCCACGCGCATCTGCTCGGAGCGAAGCAGTCTCCGTACCCTTCCTTCGAGTTCGCCTTTCGATGAGTTTGGCCCGAGCGACACCTCAGCGTCGAGGTCAAGTGCCATGGCCGCATCGGCGGTTTCCGCCGAGGTCGAGATCAGGGCTCGGGTGTTGCCTCCGAACTGGAGGTTGTCTACGAACACTGCCTTTAATGCCGTAAACGTCGGCCGTGACATGCTGCCGACGAACTCGACGAGGTTTGCCCGGAAGCGGTCGCCGAGCAACCGGTCGGAGAGCGCCGGGGGAATTGCGTCGAGGAGGGGTCCGAAGACGCTCTCTCCCTCGTTGATTCGACGCTGCAGTTGGCCTTGACTGCGTGCGTCGAGCCCGCCGGCGAGCCCGGCCATTCGCACCAACGTGGGCTCATCTCCGGGCGACGTTGCGGCGACGACCTCGCCCTTCAACACCCAGACCGAGATCTCAGCGGCCCGTGCCCCCACGGAAAGGCGGCCGGTCGCTTGGCTTTCGACCTGCTTCAGCAGGGTCTTCGTGGCGGCGCTCTCGCCTGCCTTTCTCGGCACAGGCCACTCCCGGGGAGCCGCTAACGTAGCGAACGGAGCGCCGGCTGGTCAACGACGGGAGCCGGTCCGGGTGCAATCTCCCGGTGGGGTGAAAATTAGCGGCGGTTTGTCAGGGTGATTCGGGAGTCGGGTTCGGGGTCCAGGCTGCTGGTCGGTAGTCGCTCGCCGGGATCTCTGGCGCGGCGGCCGCCTGCGGAGGGCCGAGGGCCAGCCTCGCTTCGAGTACGGCGCGCTCGCGCCAATTGGCCATCCCCCAGGCCAACACAACGACCAACACGGCGGCGTATCCCACCGCCGCCGGGACGGGCAGCGACACGGTGGCCGGCCGAGCGCGCCGGCCGCTTGGGAGCGGGTCGGCAGCGGCGAGCAGCGTGCTGGCTTCGAGGCGCGCAAGGCGATTCCGGACGACGAGCGGTACGGCGAGCCCAGGCCGCGGCAGCGACTGCCCGAGCCGACTGCTCACGGTGGCGCAGGTCGGACAGCCGGCGAGATGTCGTCGAACGAGTTCCTCTTCGCTCGGGCCAAGCTCGCCTTCCTCGAGGGCGACCAGCCTGTCCAGTACGTCTTCGCAATCCATTGCGCTCCTAGTCCTCATCCACGGACGCGGCATCGAGGGTTTCGAGCAGCGCGATTCGCGCGCGCGAGAGGCGACTCATCACGGTTCCAAGCTTGACATCGAGCACCTCGGCGATCTCGGCGTACGAGAGGTCGCCGTAGTAGCGAAGGGACAGGATCTCCCGGTGAGCCTCACTGACCCGCTCGAACGCCTCGAGGATGCGCTGCTGCTGCTCATCCTGAGCGACCACGTCGAAGGGAAGCGCTTCGGCGGCCGAGTTCCTGGGAAGTTCGTCAAGAATCGCACTCCGACGCCGGCGATCGCGCACCCGGTTGAAGCACAGGTTGCTGGTCACGCGGTACAGCCATGCCTTGATGCGGAAGTCGTGGGAGAACAGGCGCGGCTCGCGCAGGGCCTTGATGAACACGTCCTGGACGACGTCGATCGCCTCCTCGTAGTCCTTGAGGATGTACGCCGCGTGATGGAAGAGGGGCTCGCGATACGTTCGCACCAGGGCGTCGGCTCCTCGGGCGGGGTCGGATTTGGCGACGATCTTGATGGAATCTTCGCCCTCGACGTTCGAAGGGGCGATCAGCCGAAGCGAAGCCATGGTCCTTCCCCCTGGGTGCTGTACCCCGAGGGACGTTCGACCCGTGTCGCGGCTTCGCTATTCCCGGTGGACGTGACGAGTTGGGACCGGAGGTGACTCAGTCGGTCAGTCCCGGAATTCGCACGCCGCGCTGCTCGGCGACCGCGATAGCCTCGGGATAGCCTGCGTCGGCATGGCGAACCACGCCCATCCCTGGATCGGATGTCAGTACCCGTTCGAGGCGAAGATCAGCGGCATCGGTGCCGTCCGCGACGATCACCATCCCGGCGTGCAGGGAATAGCCGATTCCGACCCCACCACCGTGGTGGAAGCTGACCCATGATGCGCCGTTCACGGCGTTTATCAGTGCATTTAGGATCGGCCAATCGGCTACGGCGTCGGAGCCGTCGCGCATGGCCTCGGTCTCGCGATTGGGGCTCGCCACCGAACCGCAGTCGAGGTGGTCTCGCCCGATAACGATGGGTGCAGACACTTGCCCGGTGCGGACCAGATCGTTGAAGATCCGACCGGCCTTGGCCCGCTCGCCGTAGCCGAGCCAGCAGATCCGAGAGGGCAGGCCTTGGAATGCCACCCGCTCTCCGGCGAGTTGGAGCCAGTTGTGCAGGGCTGCGTCGTCTGGGAACGCCTCGACCAGCGCGCGGTCGGTCACGGCGATGTCGTTCGGATCTCCGGACAGGGCGACCCATCGGAACGGGCCCTTCCCCTCGCAGAACAGCGGGCGGATGTATGCAGGAACGAAGCCCGGAAAGGCGTACGCCCGCAGGAACCCGGCGTCTTGCGCGCCAGCTCGGAGGTTGTTGCCGTAGTCGAAGACGTGCGCGCCCGCGTCCAGGAAGGCGACCATCGCCGCGACGTGGGCCGCCATGCTCTGTTTTGCCTGCGCCACATAGTGGTGCGGATCGCGTTCTCGGAGGGTGGCCGCGTCGGCCAGCGACATTCCGGCGGGGATGTAGCCGTTCAGCGGATCGTGGGCCGACGTCTGATCGGTCACCAGGTCGGGGGCGAACCCGCGTCGCACCAGTTCGGGGAGGATCTCCGCACAGTTGCCGATCACCGCGATCGAACGGGCGACGCCCTCGATTCGCCAGCGCTCCACCGTGGCCAGCGCGTCGTCGAGGGTCGGAGCGATCTCGTCGAGATACCGCGTCGCGATCCGGCGCTCGGCCCGCGCGCGGTCCACCTCCACCCCGAGGAAGCAAGCCCCGGCCATGGTGGCAGCCAGGGGCTGCGCGCCGCCCATGCCGCCGAGGCCCCCGCTGAGGACGAGCCGGTTGCGAAGCGTGGGCACGCCATAGTGCTGCCGAGCTGCCGACACAAAGGTCTCGTAGGTCCCCTGCAGGATCCCCTGGGTGCCGATGTAGATCCACGACCCCGCGGTCATCTGGCCATACATCATCAGGCCCTTGCGCTCGAGCTCGCCAAAATGCTCCCAGGTGGCCCATTTGCCGACCAGGTTGCTGTTCGCGATCAGCACGCGGGGGCCGTCGACGTGGCTGCGGAAGACCGCAACCGGTTTCCCGGACTGGACGAGGAGCGTCTCGTCGTCGGCCAACACGCGCAGCGACGCCACGATCTGATCGAAGGCATCCCAGTTTCGAGCGGCCTTTCCCGTGCCACCGTACACGACCAGATCGTCGGGTCGCTCCGCCACGTCGGGGTCGAGGTTGTTCATGAGCATCCGCAGGGCGGCTTCTTGCACCCAGCCTCGGCAGCTGAGGGTGCTGC
>CANLGQ010000157.1 GCA_947490265.1 Pseudomonadota bacterium
ACGATCATCGACGTCGCCCGAGATCACGGCGACGCGAACGTCCTCGACGCCGCCCGGCGGCAGGCGCTCCAGCGCGGCCTCGCCACCCAGGCGCAGGTCGACGAGGCCGTCGTGTACATCGGTACGAGCGGTGGCCCCCCTGGCCCCTACACCGCTCGCCCCGACGCGGCGGCCGACCTGAACGGCACCTGGCTGACGCAGGCTGTCTCGGGAACGTGCATCGCTCCGCCGAAGCCCGACTGGCGGATCGAGGCCGAAGACTTCGCCAAGGCTCACGGCGCACGCCTGTTCGAGAACAAGTTCTTCCCGACGAGCCGCACGATGTTCCTCGCGCTGGTATGGCCCGTCGACGCCCGCGCGCGGATGCCCGAATGGACGGTGCTCCGCGACGACGCCGCGCGGAGGTTCGGATGGGCGACGTGACGACGAGTCCCTACGTAAACAAGGCCACCTGCCGTTCGCCGCAGGACGTGATATAAACGCAGGATGAGCAGGAAGGCCACGGACATGACGCCCAGGGGCACCTGGGAGCTAGAGGCGGTGGCTCGGCTTCCCGACCTCCTCGGCGACTGGCTGGGGGAGCCCGTCGTGGACGTAGTGTCGAACGGTGTGCGGGACGGGGTCGAGATCGATCTCGCAGCGCGCACCCATACACACACCGTGGCCGTCGAAGTGAAGGGGTCGGACGACATCGCCGCCCTGGAGCGTGCGCTTGCGCACCTGCTCCGCATCCCCCGTATCAACGGAGAGATTCCGCTGCTGATGGTGCCGTACATGGGCCCCAGAGCACGAACCTGGGCCCGGGAGAAGCAGGTGTCGTGGGCCGATCTCTCCGGGAACGCCGATATCCGCGCCCCGAACCTCCGGGTCTTCGTCGCCGGCAACGGGAACCGCTACGCCCACAGCGGCAGGCCCGCGAACCCATTCGCCCCGAAGTACGCCCGCGTGAGCCGCGTTCTTCTCGCGGACGCCGACCGGTGGTGGCGGCAGCGCGACCTGTGCGCGGAGACTGCTCTCTCCGATGCGACCGTGAGCCGGGCGGTAGGGCACCTCAAGCAGGCCGACCTCCTGGAGAGCGACTCCGACGGAGCCGTGCGCGCCAGGGCACCGTCGCTGCTGCTCGACGCCTGGGCGCAGCGGTACTCGTTCGCCGACCACCGCGTGCATCGGTTCCAGACGGTGGCCCGCACGGGCCACGCAGCACTTCAATCCCTCGCGAAGAAGCTGTCGGCGTCGGGCACCACCTGGGCAGCCACGGGGCTATCCGCCGCCTACATGTGGACACGGTTCGCCGACTTCCGACTCACAACCGTGTTCGTCGAGCAGCTTCCCCGCGACATGGAGGCGCTCGGGCTCCACCCGGTCGAGCGCGGGGAGAACGTGTGGCTCGTCGTGCCGCGGGATGAAGGCGTGTTCTACAAGAAGGTCGAGCAGGGCGTCTGGTGCGTGCACCCCGTGCAGGTGTACCTCGATCTGCTCGGCCAGCCTGAACGCGCCGCGGAGGCCGCGACACATCTTCGGGCCGAACTTCTCCAGTGGAGGGCCTGATGGCGAACAAGCCGTCCACCGCTGCGGGCTACCCGCCGCTGATGGCGATCGCCGCCCGCCAGATGTGCCTGTACGTCGCCACCTTCCTCGGCGACCTCATGGACGACATCGTGGTGGTCGGCGGCCTCGTTCCGTACCTCATCGTCGACCAAGAACACGCTGCTGAGCCGCATGTCGGCACCCGCGACCTCGACCTCGGACTCGCCCTCGCGGTGCTCGACGAGGAGCGGTACAAGCAGATCGCCGAGCGCCTCCGCAGCAGGGGGTTCGAGCAGGCCAGGAACGCGGAAGGGAAGCCGACGCGGCAGACCTGGCGACTGCGCGACGAGGACATCACCATCGACTTCCTCATCCCACCCGCTGACGCGTCCCAGAAGCCGGGGAGACTCCAGAACCTGGAGGCCGACTTCGCGGCGATCATCACGCCGGGCCTGCCCCTTGCCTTCCAGGACGTGGTTCGCGTCGAGATCGTGGACGTCACGCCGAACAAGGAGCGCGACCGCGGCACCGTGAACGTCGCCGGCCCGGCTGCATTCGTGGTGCTGAAGGCTCACGCCCTGAATCTTCGGGGTGAGAACAAGGACGCCTACGACTTGGTGTACGTCCTCCGCAACTTCGGCGATGAGCCGGTCACCGACGTCGCTGAGCGGTTCGCCTCCATCGCTACGGCACCGGAAGCCGTGGCTGCCCTCGACATCCTCGACTCCAAGTTCGCCTCGATCGAGCACGTCGGCCCACGGCGCTATGCGGAGTTCCTCGGGCATGCGGACGATGAGGCCCGCCGCGCGGAGGCGTACGCCGCCGTCCGCGAGTTCCTCCGGCTGGTGCGTTCATGACGGTGCAAGGCCGATCTCTCGTGTCCCAACCGTGTCACACGACCTCCGAAAACCACGGGTCTTGGTCATACTCCATCGGAGACCTCGGCCCACACCGCTCGGCCCGACTTGGCTTGAAACGTCACTCTTCGCCGGTCGGCCCGGAACTTCCGCGCTACCGCTTCAACGTGTAGAACCCCCTGCTGATCGAAGCCGAGAGCCGGGTCCTCACGGGGCTTTCTGCCCCCACCGTCGGGGCGCCGCTGCGCGGAACACGAGAGGAGCGCGTCCGCGCCCTTCCAGGCGACCAGCAACGGCGCCAGGGTCCCCCATCACGGCCAGGGCTTGGCCAAGGTCCATCGCTCGCCCTCGAGCACCAGCTGCCCTTCCGCGACAAACGTCTCGAGCATCCCGCGCACGTCGGCGGCCGTGCTGTCGTCCTTGTCCACGTAGTTGAGCCAGGCGGCGATATTCCCGAGGTCTCCGAGCGTGCCCGACGTTCGGAGCCCGCTGTCGGTGAGCGCGGCGAGCGCCAGCTCCGGAACGGACATGCGCAACTGGCGGTGAGCCTCGCGCACGGCCAACGGGCGCACCCCGAACCGGGCGCAGGCGCCGGTGATGGTCATGCCGGGGACCAGCGACACTTTCGCCGCCCGCATCACGTTGGGGTCCGGGGTCAGGGCCTTGGGCGCGCGCCCCCGCTTCACGGCTTTACGCCAAAGTGGGTCGCGCCTGTCCGCAGCACGAGGGGCATGCAACTCGCTTAGCCGTTCGGGGGAGGTCGGGCTCACCCGACGCCGGATGTCGCGGTCCCGACCCGCGGCGATGGGCGATCGCCGGCAAATGCGGTGGCACGGTCCTTGCTGAGGATGGGAATGGAGGCGAAAATGAGACGAATCGTCGGTTTGGTGGGGTTCCTGGCGGCCTGTGACCCCGGCACGGGGGGCGGCGGCGAGCTCGAGTCGTGCGACCTCGCGGCCGACTCGCAGACTTGTCCCGCATGTGTCGACGGTCTGGTGACCTGCACCTTCGGCGAGGTCTCGGCCACCGAGGGCAGTTGCGGAGACTGCCAGGCGCGGGCGGCCTTGTATCAGGCCTTGTGCGACGCGGGCGAAACCGCCTCGGCGGACGAGATCGAGGCCGACACGGTGTGCAGCGATCCCGTGCTCGACACCGAGAGCAACTGATCCCCGGAGCGCGCTTCGCAGGCCCTGCGCGCTCGGGTCGTTGACACGCCGGGCCGCGTCCGCGACGTTGGGCACGGTCGAGCCGAGGGCACGGTGAGCGCGAAGTCCCTAGCGAAGCTGGTGCAGCACAACGACGTGTGGGAAGTCGGCATGATCCACGCCGAGCATCGCGCCGCCGACGTCGACGTCGTTGGCTTGCTGGTGGTCGTGGAGCGGGCCACCGGCGCGATCCGCGTCGCCCAACCGGTTTTCCGCGGCGAGTCGCCCGCAGTCGTCCTGCGAGAGGCGTTCGTTCACCCCGACACCCCGGCCCGACCGGGCCGACCCCGCCGCGTCGTCTTCGAGGATCCTGCCCTTCAAGCGCTGGTCGCCCCGGTGCTGGCGGAGGCGCGGGTGGCGTCGTCGACCGCCCTGGCCACGCCCGCGCTCCACGACGCGAAGGCCCGCGCGCTGGCGCATGCGGGGGGCACCTCGGCGCCCGGGATCGACACCGACCTGGCGGCGTGGCGAGGGGCGTTCGCGGCGTTGATCCGCGTTGCGCCCTGGACCGGGATCGACGATCGCGTGGAGTTCGTGTTTCGGGGTGGGGCGCTGGACGACGCCGTGGGGTTCGTCAGCGGCACCGCGGGCAAGGTCGTCGGCGTCGGGCTCTATGCGCGCCGGGCGGACCTCGACGCCTACCGCCAGGCCGCCGCCGGGGGGGAGCGGTTGCCGATGTCGTCGCTCCATGCGCTGCTCGAGCCCCGGACCGGGCTGTCCAACGCCGAGATCGAGCGCTGCCAGCGGGTCGCCCTTCAGTTCGTGCCGGGCCTGTACCCGCGGGTGTACGCGGTCGAGCGCGGGGCGCTGCGCGGCGCGACGCCGTCGGAGCAGGCGCGGCTGCTCACCGCGGTCGAGGGGATCACGGCGCTGTGCGAGCGGGATCTCGCGCCACTCGGGCGGGGCGAGCGGGCCGCGCTGACCTGGAGTCGGGGCGAGGCCTCGGTCGAGGTGACCGGCCAGGCCCTCCCGCGGTGAGGCCCTTTCCTCGGCGCCGCTGACCTCCGTCAGTCCCTCGTCCAACGAACGAGGACCCCGAGCTCCTCGGCGCGCAATGCTGCGTTTCGCAGGCGCACCACGAGGGATCGCCGAATTGACCGCGGGAACGGGCCAGCAGGGCGTGCCGGTTGCCAACCGCCTCTACCAGGAGATCGACGACTTCGTCCCGGAGGTCGATGCGGTGATCGGGACGTTGGTGGAGGTGCAAAAAAAACGACATCCTGGGCAGGGCCACCACACCGTGGGGTATGCTCCCCGCACTGGGGGCCTCATGCGGATCCTTCCACTCTTCGTCCTGGCGAGCGGGTGCTACGCCCAGGTCGCACTCAACGGGATCGGGCCCGACGGGCAGGTGGTCGATGGCGGAGCTGGCGCCACCGGTTCCCTCGACACCGACGGCGACGGGGTGACCGACGCGGTGGAGAAGGAGATCGGCACCGATCCGAAGCTCGCCGACACCGACGCCGACACCTATCCCGACGGCGAAGAGGTCGCGGCCAACGCCGATCCGCTCGACCCCGACCACCACCCGTACATCGGTGGCTGGCCGATCGGGGCCTGCCACGCCGACATCGCGGGCGGCACCGGCATCGACGAGGGCGATATCGCCGATACCTTCTCCCTGCTCGACCAGTTCGGCGAGAACGTTCACCTCTACGACTTCTGCGACCGCACCGCACTGCTGATCTTTGCCGCCTTTTGGTGAGGGGCTTGCCAGAGCGAGGCCGGTGGCCTCGAGCAAGACTACCAGGATGCGGTTGGCGAAGGCGTGATGGTCGTCGAGGTGATGACCGAGGATCTGAACAGCGGCGAGGTCGACCAGGACGAGCTCGTGGAGTGGGCCGACGAGTACGGGCTCACGATGCCCGTCGTGTCGGATCCGGGCAGCGCGTATATGTGGGCGATTCACGGGGGCAATTCGATTGGCCTGCCGTACATGGTCCTGCTCGACCGCGGGGCGGTCATCGACACCAAGGAATACGCGACGGTCCAGGACGCGGCGGACCTCGCGGCCAACTGACGGAGTACAGCTCGTGATTGCGTTTTTCGCGAGCCTGGCCGGGGTGGCCGAGGCCGGCGTCGTGCGGGTGGCAACCGGTCCGGTGGTGGCCGACGGAACGACAGCGGCCGAGGTGCGGCTGTGGACCGACACGCCGGCCGAGAAGCTGAAGATCGTCCCGCTGTCCGGGCAGTTGGGGCAGGTGTCGGTGTCGCCCGATGGGGTCATCCTCGTTCGGTGGACGCCGGCCGCGGTCGCCCAGCCGGGCGAGGTGCCGTGGACGGTCACGCTCGGCAAGGAGAACGTCACCCTCGGCATCCCGGTCACCCCGGCGATCACCGCGAAGATGGCGGTGGCGGTCGACCCGCCGGTGGTCAAGCCTGGCGCGGTGGCGAGCCTCAAGATCACCGGAGCACCGGGTGAGCTGCCGGTGCTGGTGCGCGCGTCGACCGGCACGCTCGGCGCGCCCGTCCGGGAGACCGACGGCTGGCGGGTGAGCTGGACGGCGCCGAAGGCCACCGCCCCGCTGGTCGGCGTATTCACCGTGGCCGACGCCCGCTATCCCGATTTGGCCTGGGCCACCGGGGTGGCGCGGGTGCCGGCTCACCAGACCGTGAAGGTCGACGTGCCGTCCGGGTCGAAGTCCGTGCTGGTCGTCGGGGCGGACAAGCTGAGCCCGAAGTCGTCCACCGCGACCACCGCCAGCTTCGACGTCGAGGTCGATCCCAGCGCGCGGACCGGCACCCTCGAGGTCACGAAGGCGGATGGCACCGTGGAGTCCCGCGGGGTGATCCTCGCGTCGGGCGCCGCCGCCCTGGAGTGGATCCCCGGGCCGACCAGCTACGCTGGGCAGGCGGTGGCGGTGCTCAGGCTCGCGGCGGTCGGCGCCGACGGGGGAATGCTCGTGGCGACCGCGCCCCGGGTCACCGCGACCGCGGGCACCGTGCGGGATCTGCGCGTCGATGGCCAGTTATGGCGGGTGGAGCTGGCGTTGCCTCCGACCACCGGCCCGCTGACGGTGACCGCTGAATTCGCCGGGGTCAAGTCCGACGTGAAGCTCGACAGCGCGGCCCTCGCCCCGTTGAAGCTCACCACGGGCGCGCTTCCCGCCGAAGGGGGCGACGTCGAGGTGAAGGCCCCCGTCGCCGCCTCCCTCGAGATCCGCGAGGGAAAGGGAACCCCGAAGGCGGTCGGCGGGGAGACCGTCGTCCGGCTGACCCCGGCCCCCGATGCGGCGCGGGTCGTCGCGGTGGGGCACCCGGTGGTCGCCCCGTCGTCGCTTTCCCCGCGGAGACTGGCCCTGTGGGCCGACACACCGGTCCTGCTGGCCGACGGTGCCGCGACCTCGGGCGTCACCGTGCTGGTGCTCGATGCGGCCGGCGCTCCGGTGAGGGAGGCGATCGTCGCGGTGCGGATGGTGGGCGGAGACGGTGCGATTCCCTCCGAGGCGCACACCGACCTCCACGGGATCGCCCACCTGACCTATACCGCCGGCAAGACGCCAGGACCGGTCGGGTTGCGGTTCGACGTGGGGTCGCTGTGGTCGGAGCTGCCGCTCTTCCAGGCCGCCGCCGGGTCGCCGGGGCCGGCCTTGGCCGGGGCGCTCGAGCCGGTCGCCGCGACGTGGCGCGACGCGATCGCGTGGAGCACGATCTGGCGCGAGGGAAAGGCGCCGCCCGCGCCGCCGCTCGTCGGGGCCCCGTTCGTGGCGGCGCCGCCGAGCGCGTCGGTGGCTCCGGTGGCGTCAGCCGGCGGAAAGGCTCCTCGGCAGCCCGGTCCGGTCAGCGCCGGCAGCGACCGCGACGGCCCCTGGCTGGCGGTAGGGCTCACCGATTCCCACGGGGAATACTGGTTCGCCGGGGTGGGCGCCGGTCTCGTCGCCGTCGCCAGCGCCAAGTCCCCGCCCATCGGGTTTCTCGGGATCGAAGGCCAGCTCGACTGGGCGCTGGCCGAGGGGCCGGCGGGGGCGTTCGGGCCAGTGGCCCGGGTGCATCTCCGCGCCGAGCCGGTTGCGTCGGTCGATGGGAAGGCGATGACCCTGCAACACGACGTGCTCGCCGGCGGTCGTTGGCGACCGGTGGTGCCTGGGACGATCGCGCCCGACCTGGTCGTCGCGGTGCGGTCCATCACCGCGGTCGGGTTCGAGGACGAAGGCGGAACGACCGGTGTCTTCACCGCGGGCGCGTTCGGGATCTGCCCCGGCATCGGCGCGCGGATGCCGGCCGGCACGGTCGAACTGGAGGCGGGGGCGTCGATGACGTTCGCGCCCGGGCTGGTGGGCGAATTCATCGAGCTCGCCGGAGAGGTCGGCACGAACGCGATGCGACCCCGGATCTCCCTGGCCTACGACCACCGCTCCTTCGAGGTCGACTCCGCGGTCGTCGCCCAACGGCGGGTCGTGGTCGGGGGCGGGGTCAGCTTCCAGTAGGCGGGGGGCGCGACCGCAGGTACACGCCGGCGAGCGCGCCGAGGTAGTACCGGAAGAAGCCGAGGATCGCCTTCAGGCCGAGCCACTCGCCGCTGCCGCGAAACGTGGCGCCCTGGGCGAGCACGCTGACGATCCCCTGGCGC
Source organism: Pseudomonadota bacterium (assembly GCA_947490265.1). Classification (GTDB taxonomy): domain Bacteria; phylum Myxococcota_A; class UBA796; order UBA796; genus CANLGQ01. The sequence goes on from CANLGQ010000157.1 coordinate 8,160, forward strand.
AGCACCCCGTGCGCCCGCAGCGGCCCCCGCTCATCGCCCTCGTGGAGCGTGCAGCGCAGCGTCGTCGCGTCGGTGGCCACGGTCGGAAACCAGCCGCGCCGGCGCAGCTCCTTCGTCCCGAGCAGGACGAACCTCTCGTCGCCGGTCGTGCGGAGATCCAGGCGGTAGCGCATGAGCACCACCCGGCGATCCGGCGTTCCATCCACGAACAGGTCGAGATGGCCGCGCACCACGCCCAGCGGCTCGGGGGAGAGCCAGGGGGCGAGGACGCAGCCCCACGCCGGGCTGCGGTGGTCGGGATCGGCCACCAGCCGCTCGACCGGAGGGGTGACTACCGTGAGGAGAAACCGAGTATCTTCGCCAACACGGCCCGCTTCGGCCTGTGGTTGGTCGGGGGGGCCCAGTCGCCCGGCGAGGGTCTCGGAGAACCGGATCGTGTTTGGCGCCATGCGACGAAGGCTAAGCGCTGGCGGGTTCCCTGTCGATCTGGCATAATCGCGACTGCGATCCGCCTGGAGTGGTTGATGCGAGCCGAGATTTTGCTTTCGATGCTTCCCCTGTTTCTTCTCGCGGCCTGCGGGGGCGAGGGCGACCGGTGCGCCGACGAGGACCAGGTCGAGGTCTTCCTCGACGCCGACGGGGACGGTTTTGGCGCCGAATCGCAGGGTTTGGCCTGCCATCCCGGCGCCGGCGAGGTGCTCCAAGGGGGCGACTGCGACGACGTCGACGTCGACGTGAGGCCCAGCAAGAGCGAGCTTTGCAACGGGATCGACGACGACTGTGATGGCGCAATCGACCAGATCTTCAACCAGCACGTGTTCTACCAGGACCTCGACCAGGACCAATACGGCAACGAAGCGGTGCCCCTGATCGCGGGCTGCTCGCCGTCGCAGGAGTGGACCAAGACCGGGGGGGACTGCGACGATGCCAATGGGAGCGTCAACCCCGTGGCGATCGAGGTGTGCGGGGGCGGAGACGAGGACTGCGACGGGCTCGTCGACCAAGACGACAACTCCCTCGATCCCGCGA
>CANLGQ010000158.1 GCA_947490265.1 Pseudomonadota bacterium
ATCCTATCGCTCCGGTCGATCAAGGTGCGGTCAGCGGATCTGCCGAAGCGCGGCGTTGTACGATCCGAAACGGCAATGATCGGCGTTCAGGCGGATCGAGTCGTCAACTCGGCCAGGGTGTACTAAGGAACGGACATGCCCGACCGGATCCTCGTCGTCGACGACGCGAAGGAAAACATCCAGGCGATCTCGGCTATCCTTCGCGACAAGGGGTACCAGGTGCTCGTCGCGACCGACGGGCAGAAGGCGCTCGACCTCCTCGAAAAGGTGCGCCCCGACCTGATCCTACTCGACATCATGATGCCCGGCATGGACGGGTTCGAGGTCTGCGCCCGTCTCAAGGCGTCGCCGAACTGGGTCGAGATCCCGGTGATCTTTCTCAGCGGCAAGACCGAGACGGCCGACATCGTGCGCGGCTTCGAGCTCGGCGCCGTGGACTACGTCGGCAAGCCGTTCAACGCGCACGAACTGCTCGCGCGCGTGGCGACGCACCTCGAGATCGACCAACTCCACCGCGAGAACGCGCGGTTGCTGCTCAACGTCCTGCCCGCGAAGATCGCCGACCAGCTCAAGCGGCAGGACGGGATCATCGCCGAGCGATTCGACGACGTCTCGGTCCTGTTCACCGACATCGTGGGCTTCACGCCGCTGGCGGCGAAGCTCGCGCCCACCGAGATCGTCGAGATGCTGAACAGGCTATTTTCGGCCTTCGACGAGCTATGCGATCGGTTCAACGTCGAGAAGATCAAGACGATCGGCGATGCGTACATGGCCGCCGGCGGGCTCCCCGAGCCGCGGGCGGGGCACCTCGCCGATGTCGCGCGCACGGCCCTCGCCATGCAAGACCTGCTCGCGCGCCGCCGCGACGAGTTTCACGGCCTCTCGTTGCGCGCCGGGATCCACGCCGGGAGCGTCGTCGCGGGCGTCATCGGCCTCCGCAAGTTCACCTACGACGTCTGGGGCGACACGGTGAACGTGGCGAGCCGCCTCGAGTCGCACGGCGTCCCCGGCCGCGTCCACGTGAGCGAGACCGTCTACCGGCAGCTCGACGGCGCGTTCCGTTTCGAGCCGCGGGGGGTGATCGAGCTCAAGGGGAAGGGCACGATGCGCACCTACCTGCTGATCCCCGACGTCCTGGAGGCGGCGGGCGCGCTCCCCTGAGGGCCGGCTGCGAGGCGAATCGTGCGCCGGTCTCGAGCCGCTTCCATTCAACACCATCCTGGAACCGTGGGGGCGGCGAGGTCGGCTCTGCCGGACGCGAACGCGCGTTGGTCCTCCGGTTTCTGAACACCCTCCCGGTGCTCGCGCCCGACCTCGGGAGCGCGCGCCGCGATCACCTTGTGCCGGGGCGCCACGGGCGGACTGGTTGTGGCCCTGAGCGGCCCGCCGCCGGGCCTCACGGATCTCCCGTGCACCCCGTGTAGTGCAGGGTCGGCCCGACACCTTCCGACACCTGCCAGAAACCCCCCTGCAGGGGATCATAGGCCACGGCCTCCCCCTGCAGCTCGAGGCCGAACGCCCGTTCGACCGCGGGCCCGGGCGTGGTGGGGTCGGTGACGTCGAACTCGTACAGGTGGAGGTAGGTGCGGAGGAGGAGGACTGCGCCGTCGGTCGAGAGGTCGGCGGCGGTGGCTCGGGCGGTGAGGTCCTCGCCCGGGGCGCCGGTCTGGACGTCGGCGAGCCGTTCCAACACGGTGGCCCCTGCGGGGAGGCGGTACAGGCCCGCGGTGGCGTCGGCACGCTTGGAGACGACGAGCGGCGTGCCATCCGGGAACAGCGCAAGGCTTTCCGCGTCTTCCGCGACGTCGGGCCAAGTGTAGGGGAGCACCTCCGCCTCGACCGCGTAGGTCGGACTCCCATCGAGAACGGGCTCGATCAGGCGCAGGATCGCGAACGAGGCACGGTCGGTGCCGAGTGTGCCGATGTCTCCCACGGCGAGGCACCACCCGGCGTCGCACGGACCGATCGCGAGGTCCTCCCAGTCCACGTTGTCGGCTCCAACCACCTGAACGGTGGCGACGGTGGCTCCCGTCGCGTCCAATGCGTAGAGCTCAGGCGCGCCGCCCGAGTCCTCGTGAGTCCACAGGATCCCGGGGTTCTGCCGGCTCACCGCGAGACCGGAGAGCTCGTCGAGCGCCGGATCCGACACCTGGGCGACGGCCTCGGCGGCCGCATAGGCGCGGCACGGGCCGGTGGACTCGGCGCTGCGGCCCGAGTCCGTGGGAGCGTCCCCGCCGGTTTCGGCGGCCGGGAGGGGCGCGGAGCAGGCGAACCACAGGGCGAGGAGCACGCCCCACCCGTAACCGGCACCCGGAGGGCGGGCCGCTGGCGTCGGTCCGCGCCACTGCCCGGGCCGCGCGCGATAGGCTCCGCCCATGAGCGCTCCCCCGGCACTGGCCCAATGCTGCTCCCTCACCGACCTCGAAGCGCTCGCGCAGCACGCCATCGAGCGCACGGCCTGGGACTACTTTCGCTCGGGTGCGTGGGATGAGCAGACCCTCGCGCGCAACAATGCCGCGTGGCGTCAGCTCGAGATTCACTTTCGCGGGATGATCGATGTGTCGCGCCGGTCGAGCAGCACGCGACTCCTCCAGCGCGCGATCCCCTGCCCGTTGCTGGCGGCTCCCACCGCCATGCAGAAGATGGCGCACCCGGACGGCGAGTGCGGCACCGCGCGGGCGTGCTCGGGCGCGCAGGTGCCCATGTGCCTCTCGAGTCTCTCGACGACCGCGCTCGAGGACGTTCGCGCGGCGACCACCGCTCCGCTGTGGATGCAGATCTACATTTCGCAAGATCGCGGTTTTACGCGCACGCTGGTCGAGCGCGCCGATGCCGCGGGGATCGACGCCTTCGCGGTGACTGCGGACACGCCCGTGTGGGGCGTCCGGGAACGCGACCTGCGGAATGCGTTCCGCGTGCCCGACGGATTGCGCATCGCGAATCTAGAGCGCCCAGGCCAACCGACCGGCCATTCCGGGGTGGGCATCGGCGGCGCGCTGTCGTGGACGATCGACCCGTCGGCCTCGTGGAGCGATGTCGAGCGCCTCGCATCGTGGACGACGAAGCCCATCCTCGTGAAGGGGATCTGCCGCCCTTCCGATGTGAACGCCGCGTTCGACTCGGGCGCCGCGGGGGTGTGGATCTCGAACCACGGCGGCCGTCAACTCGACGGTGCGCCCGCGACGGCGGACGTGCTCGCGGCGTGCGCCCAGGCCGTGGGCGGCCGCGGTCCGACCCTCGTCGACGGCGGCATTCGCCGTGGAACGGACATTCTCCGCGCGATCGCCTTGGGCGCCGACGCCGTCGCGGTGGGCCGCCCGATCTTGTGGGGGCTCGGTGCGGGCGGCGAAGCGGGTGTCGCGCGCGCGCTCGAGATCTTGATGCGCGAGTTTGATCTCGCGATGGCGCTCGCGGGCGTGCGCAGTGTTGCCGAGATCCGCGAGCTTGGCGCCGACCTCGTGCGCAACCGATCCTAAGGAAGGATGCCGTCATCGAGAGAGGACGACCTCCTGCCGGTCGACCGCCCCGGCCGAGCCCAGCCCGAAATGCACGACCGGTGGGCCGCGCGCGGCCGTTCGGCATCGTGGCCAGCGTGTACCAGGGCGTGCCCGACGGGGTGCGGCTCTGGTCCGGTGGGGACAGGCTTCGTCGGGTCGACGTCGGTGACCTGGGGGCGGTGCATGCTTTCGGACGAGGGCTGCTTGGTTAGCCAGCCGCTCCTGCCCGCGCTCAACGGATCTCGGCGATGTCCGACATCGACTTCCGCCCCAGGCGGGGGACCTCGCAGTCGGGATGCGGAAAGCCCACTGGGATCACGACGTACGGCTTCTCGTTAGGCGGCCGATCGCAGAGCTCGCGCAGGAATCCCATCGGCGACGGGGTGTGGGTGAGCGTGGCAAGCCCCGCGCGATGCAGCGACGAGATCATCATTCCCACGGCGATCCCGACGGACTCGGAGACATAGTAGTTTTCCATCCGCCGCCCGTCGCGCTCCTCCCAATCGCGCTTGAACACCACGATCACCCACGGCGCGTCCGTGAGATGCGTTTTGACGGAATCCGTGCCGAGCGGTTCGAGCGCGGCGAGCCAGTCGGCGGATGCGCGATCGCGGTAGAAGCGCTCTTCTTCCGCCTCGGCAGCCGCGCGAAGGCGCGCCTTGGCGTCGGGATCAGAGATCGCGACGAAGAACCACGGCTGACGATGGGCGCCGCTCGGCGCGGTCCCGGCGATGGCGATCGCGGCTTCGATCACCTCGCGGGAAACGGCGTCGGTGGAGAAGGAACGCGCGGATCGACGCTTCCGGGCGATCGCGAGGTCCTCGTGGATCTGCGTGGCGAGCTGTTCGGCGGGCAGTCGCGGGAGACGGTAGGGCTCGGTGGGTAGGGGCATGGGGACTCCGGGATCGGGCGGAGGTGGCCCTCGCCAGCCTCAGCCCTGGGCGCGGTTTGGCCTCGCCAGCGGCCGGCCGTTATCACGGATGCAGGGCCTCCACCCCGAAAGCCGCGTAGGCCCGGAGTCTAGATGCTCGTGCTGTTGTCCGCGGTGGCTCTCGCTTCGTGGACTGATCTCTTGGCGCCGATCCCGGCGTCGGGCGGGGGCGAGAACGCGGCCGACGGGTACAGGTGGCTCGCCGAGACGCGCAAAGTGCCGTTGCAATGGATCCACCTGCTGCGCGACTCCGAAGCGGTCGATCACAAGATGCGCTGAACGGACCGGTGGTGATGCCACCGCCACCCGAGGCGGCCACGCGCTGAAGTAGGTTGCCCACAGATCCGGCGTTTCCATCGTGAAGCACGCTCCTTCCCCCGGGCGTTCCTGAATCCACACGCGATCCCCCGCGCTCGGAGTCGTCCGCGGCCCAAGGAGGATGACGTCATCGAGAGAGGACGACCTCCTGCCGAGGTTCGAACGGTCCTTCCACCGCCATCGTCTCCCCGTCGGGCCAGGTGACCTCCAGCCGGTCGACCGCCCCGGCCGAGCCCAGCCCGAAATGCACGACCGGTGGGCCGCTCGAGAGCAGGCCGGTCCCTCCGGCCCGGACCGTGCGCTGCTGGATCCCCGCCGCGGTCCACAGGCGAACCACGGCGCCGATCCCGAACCGATTCGGCCCCGCGTCGTCGAGTGCCACCTGGGTCCAGCCGGCGGTCCCGCAGCGTCCCAGGTGCACCCGAACCGGGCCGTCGAGATCGCGGGTGACCACGTCGGGCCACCCGTTCCCGTCGAGGTCGGCGACTGCCAGGCCCCGCCCGACACCGGGGTCGTCGATCCCCCAGGCGTCGGTCACGTCCTCGAAACCCGCGGGTCCACCGGCCCAGACGAGGTCGCGCTCGGTCTCCGCGTTGGTTGCGTCGCCTCCCTGGGGCGTGGTGTCGGCGAGGGTGTCGAGGTGCCCGAAGGCCACCCAGGCGTCGAGGAAGGTGTCGTTGTCGAGGTCGGCCAGCTCAGCGCCCCACCCGACCCAGGCCTCGTCCGGCGTGGGGAGCGGGGAGAGGCCGCGGGCGGCGGTGGCGTCGACCCAGCCATTCGGCGTGCTCTCGAGCCAGTGCAAGCGGTCCCAGGCGGGGAGCAGCACGTCGTCTCGGCCGTCGCCGGTCGCGTCGCCGAGGCCGAGGCCCATGCCGGCGACGGCGGCGTTGAGGCCCGCAGATCCGTCGTCGGCCACCCAGCCTAAAGCGCGGTTCCAGACGACGAGGCCGGTCTGCCAGCCGGGGTAGTCGTTGGCGAAGTACAGGTCGAGTCGCCCGTCGGCGTCGAGATCGACGAACGAGGCCACGAACGTGTACCCGTCGGTCGCGGCCGCGGGCAGGTCGGCGGTGCGGTCTTCGAAGGTGCCGTCGCCGCGGTTTCGATAGAGGCGGGTGGGGTCGCCGGGGGTGTCGACCACCGCGAGATCGCCCTCCAAACGCGGCTCGCCCCGCCCGGCGACGACGAGATCGAGCCACCCGTCTCGGTCGTAGTCCCCCCACGCTGCGCTGTGGCTGTGGAAGGAGAGCGCGAGTCCGGACGCCTTCGTGACGTCGTCGAATGCGCCGTCGCCGCGGTTGTGCAGGAGCACGTTCTCGGATGGGTAGCGGGACACGAACAGGTCGAGCGCCCCGTCGCCGTCATAGTCCGCGGCCGAAGCGCCCACCGCGTCCGCGTAGTCGCGCGCGGGAACCGCGTCGAATGGGGCGGGGCGGAAGGTGCCGTCGCCGTTTCCCAGCAGGAGGGTGAGGGTGGCCGGGCCCGGCAAGACCAGGTCGAGCACACCGTCGCCGTCGAGATCGGCGATCGCCAGGCCGCCGCCGAGGAAGCGGTGTTCGGGGGCCGGCTCGGTGGTCGCGACGACGGTGGAGTCGAAGGCCTCGACGGCGCGACGGGCTGGGTCGGCACACGCGGCCGGGGCCGGTGGCGCGGGATCAGGCCGTCCACAGGCCAACCAGAGGAGCAGCATTCGGTCGTCTATCTCTGCGATCGGGCCGACGTCGCGCGGGCCTCAGATCCCCCAGCCTCCCGACAGGTGGACGTTGGCCCCCGTGACGTAGCGGGCCTCGTCGCTCAACAGCCACACCGCTACGCCCACCGCGTCGCTCACCTCGCCGACGTAGCCCATCGGGATGTTCTTCACCATCTCCGCCAGTTCCGCCGCGGGCGCGCTGCCCGAGGCGATGAACCCGGGGCTGATGGCGTTGACGGTGACGCCGTGCGGCGCCAGCACCTTGGCGAACGAGCGAACCAGGGTGAGCACGCCTTGCTTGGCGATGTAGTGCGCCGTCACCATGGGTTGCGCCGTGCCCTGGTCGGCGTTCGCCATCGAGAACGCCAGGATCCGTCCCCAGCGACGCTCCTTCATGCCCGGGACCACGGCCTTCGTGAGGTGAAAGACCGGGTGCAGGTTGGTGTCGAACATCTCCCGCCACCCCTCGACCGTCTCCTTCAGCAGCCCGACCCGGTGGTACGGCCCGGCGCCGTGGACGAGCGCGTCGATGCGGCCCCAGGTCGCCTCTACCTGGCGCACCAGCGCCTCGGCGGCGACCGGGTCGGCGATGTCGCATTGGACGGCGAGCGCTGCCCCGCCCCGCTCCTCGATGGCGGCGGCGGTCGCCGCGGCGTCCGCCAGGCTCGTTCGGTAACAGAACGCGACGTTCCAGCGGCGCTCCGCCAGGGCGAGGCCGATCCCGCGCCCGATGCCTCGGGCCCCCCCGGTCACCAGCGCGACGCGACGTTCCATGTCCCCTCCGTCCAAAAGTGTGGCTGCGGACCCAAACCGGACGCCGCAAAGGGAAGTCGCTCGCTTTGAACCGGTGTGGAGGTGTGGCATCCCTCAGCAGATCGTGACGCTGGCTGAGACCGTACAGAACGTTCATCCGGCTTAACCATCACTTTGCTTCCAGCATGCGGAGGATCTCGTCGTGATGCAGTGCCGCGGCGAGTTTTGCGGGGACCTCTCCGTGCGTCGCTGCGCTCCGATCGGCGCCGTGGTCGATAAGCAGCCTCACGGATGGCACGGACCCGGCCTTCACTGCCGCATGGAGCGACGTGGTCCCGTCGTCGCTGCGCTGGTCGGGCGACGCGCCGCGCGACAGCAGCAGCGACAAAATCTCCACGTCTCCAACACGAGCCGCCCGCTGCACCGGCGCGCCCGATTCGACGGACGCCCCGTGATCGAGCAGGATCCGCGCGCAAGGTCCGCGTGGCTCCCCTCCACCGCCGTGCAGAGCGCTGTGGCGCCTCCGTTGACGGTGTCGACGATCGCGCCGCCCATCAGGAGGATCCGCACGAGCTCCGGGTCGTTCGCGCGCACGGCAAACACCAACGGAGGGAGGCCGCTGCCGGATGCTGCGTCGGGGTGGGCGCCACGCTCGAGCAGGAAAACTGCTGAGCGGCGCGCAGCGTGCCGGTCGCCGCCTGCGACAGCCGCCTGCAGCGGGCAACGCTCGTCGCACGCGTTCGGATCCGCGCCGCGGTCGAGGAGGAGCGCGACCAGGTCCGGGGAGCCGACCAGGCGGACCAGCGGGCGCTCCCCGTAGGGGCCCGGGGCGTTCGGGTCCGCTCCACCGTCTAGGAGCCGCCGGGCCACCGCGAGGTCTGAAGGGACGTTTCCAAGCGCGCCGGCCGTGTGCGCGCCCGCCGCGACGAGCGCATCGACGATCGCCAAGTTTTCATGACTCGCGGCCGACATCAGGGGGGTCCAGGACCCGGAGTCCGCGAGGTTCGGGTCGGCCCCTCGCGAGAGGAGGAGGGTCACGGTCGGCAACCGGCCCGCGTCCACCGCCGCCCGCAGCCCTGTGCGCCCGTTCACGCCCAGTGCGTCGGGCGACGACCCAAGATCGAGCGCCGCCTCCACAGCCCAGGTCCAGCCGATCCCGCAGAGCCACACGAACGACGGAGCCGGCGCGGTCGCGACGACACCCGCGGCCGGGGCCACGGCGCAGAGGCCGAGGGCTGCGAGCGCGGCGGGCAACGGGAGCGCCCGGCCGTCTCGCAGCGGCACGAGCACGAACAAGGCCAGGTAGAGGCCGAGCACGCCCGCCGCGACGGCGACCGGCATCGCGAGTACGGAGGGGCCCAGCTCCTTCCAGGCCGCGTGGCCGACCAGAACCGCGAGCACGAACACTGGCGGTACGGCCGAGAGCACGAAACTCAGGTGGGCGCGGATCCCGGCCGCCCGAAGGCTCGGGTACGTCCTGAACTGCACTATACCTGATATAAACGCCACAATCACGAATGGCGCCGCCGCGAGCAGCACCAGGGCCGCGGCGTAGTAGGCGCAGGGCGCAACCGCCAGGAGCGTGAGGGCGATGAGGAGCGTGATCTCGTGGAGGGCCCGCACGTGGCGATCGTGCCACAACTCGGGCACGAGAGTGAGCCCGATTCACCTGCGTTCGGTGGCCGAAGCGGATGTTGCTGGGGATGGCCGCACCGAAAGTTTCGCGCGGCTGGCGCGGGGGTGCGGCTCGTAATCGACGTAGGTGCCGGGGAGACCGACCTCGCCCTGGTGGCCAGCGGCTCGCCGATCGACCGAAGCGGTTGTGCAGTTTGCGGCGCGCGGGAGGGGTGTACGCCGGACTCAGGAGGCAACATGCACGTCCGGATTGGAGCGATGGCTGCGTTCTTCAGCCTCGGTTGTACCGAACCCGAGGCTGAGCCGGTGTTGTCTTCGGAGGAGA
>CANLGQ010000159.1 GCA_947490265.1 Pseudomonadota bacterium
GAAGGCCACGACCGGCTGCGACCACTGGTCTCCCACCAGGAGCACCGAAGCGAGAACCGCACCCAGCGTCGCCAACCACCTCCCCTCGCGTGGATGGTCGAGCAGGCGCCAGGCACCCCAGGCAATCAGCAGCCCGCTCGCGCCCCAGCCGACGTCGCGGAGCCGGATGGCCTCGGGAACCGGCCAAGGGAGGCCGCGGTAGCGCAACCAGACGAGGCAGATCGCGGGGGCGACCGTCGCCAGCAGTGCCTGGAGCACCGGAGCCTCGTGGGGCGAGCGAGCCCAGGGCTCCGCGGCCGGGTTCCGGTCAGGGGCCCGCTCGGGAAGCCCATTCTCACTGTCGCGCATGGCCCGGGAGCATAGGCCGCGAGACACCCCCGGTCAAACGACGAGGGGAGAAACCGACCGGGAGGTCAGAAGCTCCACCGCCGATCCTCGCGCGATCGGTCGGTGACGCAGGGCCCGACGCGTGCTACGAGGGTCGTGGCTCCAGGAGGCCTGCGTGCTGTACCGTGCCACGCCCACTTCTCCGAGAATGTTCGACAGCGAATTCGTAGACCTCTTCAGCCGCGTACCTTGGTTTGCGGTGCCGGTGGTCTACCTTCCGGCCATCTCGGGCTGGCTCACCTGGGGCGCGCTCGAGGGAACGAGCGCGGTGAGGCTCGCGCTGCAGTTCGCCGTCGGCTGGTTCGTCTGGACGCTGGTGGAGTACTGGCTCCATCGGACGGTTTTCCATTGGACGCCGCAGTTTTTCTGGGGTGAGCGGTTCCACTTCATCCTCCACGGCGTGCACCACAAGTGGTACCAGGATCACCTTCGCCTCGTGATGCCCCCGGCGGCCAGCGTCGCGATCGGGGTCGTCGTGTGGGGCACCCTGCTCCTCCTCGGAAGCATCGGCGGCGCGGCGGGCCTCGACCCCGCGTGGACGAAGGGCGTATTCGCTGGGATCATGTGGGGTTATCTCGTGTACGACCTGACCCACTACTACGTTCACCACGGCAACCCGCAGCTCGCCATGTTGAAGGCGCTTCGCAGCCACCACGCCAAGCACCACCACAACGCCGCGTTCAAGGACAAGAAATTCGGCGTTTCGACCACGCTCTGGGACCACGTTTTCCGCACCTACGCGTGATCAGAAGGTGTACGGGCTGCACACGAAGTCAGAGAGGTAGCTCACGTGGCTCTGGTTCCCGAACCCAGAGCCGAGCACCGCACCCTGGTAGCCGTTGAATTCCGAAGGCGGAAAGTAGACGGTCGCCGCGCCGCCCGCGTCGACATCGACGTCGTAGACCACCTCGTAGGTCTCGTCGCCCAGGTAGAAGGGACTCCCGCCGAGCGCCACGCAGTCGGTCGCCTCCAGGTCGACCTCGGCGGTGAGGTTGACGCTGAAATCGCCTCGGTCCACCGGCTCCCCGCGCGTCCCGAACACACGGAAGACGATGTCGCAGTCGCTCATTCCCTGATCGGCCACCCTGGGGCTTGGGTAGATCTTCCAGATCTCCTGGCCGGTCACCGCGCCGCACCCGTCGAGATCGAATTTCCCGACGTAGTACACGGTGAGCCAGTTGAAGTCCGAGAATTCCTCGTACTGGGGCTGGCTTTCGCAGGCGTGCTCCCTGCCGAAGAGGCCGTTCTCCACGTCGCCGAGGTCGTCGGGGTCGACGAAGCTGCACGCCGTACTTCCGCCGGGGGCGGTGTCCTCCTCGACCCCACCCGCGGAACACCCGACCAGGGCAAGCCATCCAAACCGCATCTCGCCTCCGCATCGGAGTGTAGCTGATGGGCGGGCCCGGTCGGGTCACCAGGGATAGCAGCCCGAATGACCACCCCTGCTGAACCCTGGGCCGGCACCGATGCCATCGCCCCGAGCGACCTGCCGACGATCTCCAAGCTTTTCGACGATACGCTCGCCGACGTGAAGGACCACTTCGGGGGATACGCGATGGCCGGTGTGGGGTTTGCGGCGGTGCAACTCCCCCTCACCCTCGTTTCGATCATCGGTGCCTACGCCCTGATCTTCGCCTCGGTGATCCCAGGGATGCAGGCGAATGACGACGAGATGGTCACGATGGGCCTGCTCGGCGGAACCGGGGTGGCGATCCTGGGCTTGACCCTCCTCTTCGGCCTCGTGTTCCCCCCGCTCCAGGCGAGCCTGTTGCGGGCGGTCTGGGCCCACCAGAGTCGCGGCGAGCCGCTCACCCTGAGCGCGGCGTTTTCCACCGCTACCCACGACCTCCCGCGGGTCTACGCGACGGTGTTCCTGCTGGGAACCGCCTCGATCATCGGCATGGTGCTCTGCTACATCCCAGCGTTGATCGCCGCATTTCTCTTTCACTTCGCCTGGGTGCTGGCGATCGTCGGGCGGCGGTCGCCGTTCGAGGCGATGCGCATGTCCTTCGAGCATGTGTTCTCGAACCTGGGCTGGAACCTCAAGATCTGGGGCGTCGTGCTCCTCGCCACGCTGCTCCTGTCGAACGTGCCGCTGATCGGCACCGCCGCAGCGATCCTGTGCGGCGCAGCCTTCACCCTCCGTGCCGCGAAGGCCGCCTTTCCGGACCTCGGCTCCGAGAGCTGAGTTCCCCCGCTACAGCTTGTCGGTGATGTCCTCGACGTAGAGGAACCGCCAGGCCGCGTTGGCGGACGGCAACGCGGTATAGGCGAGGATGTAGCGCCCGTTCGCGAAGGAGAGCGCCGGCTCACCGCACGCCGTGAATTGGGTGTTGATGTCCACCGAGGCGCTTCCGTCGAGGGCAGTCACGACCACTTTGCCTGACTTGGTCGGATCATCGTAGGTAAACGCCAGGTACTTGCCGTCGGGGCTGACCGCGGGGCGCGAGCGCAGCGGGAGGCGGATCCCCTTCGCCATGGCCCGCTTGGTCGCACCCGGCGAATCGACGATCACCACGTCCCAGACGTTGTCACCGCGCGAATCATCGAAAAAGAGCAGCTTTCCCGCCGCATACACTGGACGAGTCTGATCGCCACCGCCACCCGAAATAGTCGCCTCGGCCTTGGTAGCGACGATGATCTCGAACAAGTCCTCGGTGTTGTTGGTCTTGCGGGAGAAGGCCATCTCGGTCGCATCGGGCAGCCACGTGGGGAACACCTCCGGCGCGCTGGTGGTCGTGATCTGCGACAGGGCGCCGGCAGGGTTGCGTATCCGAACGTCCCCGGCGCCGGTCGCGTCGGAGACGAAAGCCAGCGAGTTGTTGTCGGCAGCGTGGGGGAACGTGAGGTCGCCGGGCACCTGAGTCGTCGGGATGAGCTCCGTCGCCGCGCCGCCGCCCGGCTGGTAGGTGTACAACCGGAATTGCCCGCCCTGGTTGCTCCCCTCGAACACCGCCACGTTCCCCTTCACCCACGTGGCATTCTCGAGAACCTGGTTCTTTCCACCATAGGCGGTCGTTCCGCCGGGTAGGGTCACTTTGACCGCATCCTTTGCGATGGCGCCGGTGACCTCGCTCACGAACATCTCGACGTCCCCAGCGAGTTGGTTGACCTCGAAGGCCAGGTACTTGCCGTCGCGGGACCACATCGGGTTGTACGCGTGCCCTTCGCCCACGTAGCGTACCTCACCAGCAAAGGCCGGCGCCCCAACTCCAAACAGTGCCGCGCAAAGCGCGATCTTCCCGATTTGCCCCATCCATGACTCCCGGGCCCGACAGCCCCAGTTGTTCCCAATCGCTGCAGAAAAACTCACTGCTCAAACCTGGGTACGGCCGGCACGATCCCGAAGGTCATGCCGAAACCGAGGAAGCTGCGGGCACCGTCCGAGTGCCATGCACTTCCCAGCTCTACAACCCCTCGAAGGTTGTCCAAGTCCAACAAACCGTAGCCGACCGACCCGCGAACCCCGGCGCCCCAGGAGTACCCGCTGTAGTCGAGCCCAGAAACCGCGATTCCGTCGGCATCGCCCTGAGCGAAGGCCTCGTAGATCCCCTGCCCTTTCCCGGCCACGAGTTGGTAGCTCGGACCCAACGCGATTCGCGCCTGTCCCGGCCGAAGAACGCCGGCCGCCCAGCCGCTGAATTGGTGGAAGGTGTGGGCGCCGCCGAACCCGCCGCCGTAGCCGACTACCAATGCAAGTCCGGCTTCGGGAGCCGAGTAGGTCAAGCCGATCTCGGCACCGAGCTCCGCCACGACGCCCGCCGCGCGCACGCTGTCGGGTTGGACCTCGATGCCGTTTGCGCCTTCGACCCCCTCGGGAGCCGCGGTGAGCAGGAAACCAGGGCCGACCAGGACGACCGGGCCAGCGTAATTGATCGCGCCTTTGCTTCCCGCGGTCTGCTCGGGCCCCGCTTCCTCCCCTTTGGCCACCGGTGCGGCCCGCACCTTGCCGACGGTCACCGGTTGGAAGTCGGGCCCAGCGGCCACCGCGAATTTCACCCCGCCGACGTCGTAGTCGCCAAACGGCAGCATCCCGTGGAGCGAGCCGGTCGCGGTCACCACCTGGGCAGCCCACTCGATGGACTTGCGCTGATCCGGCGCGAAGGGCATGTCGGCGCGCGTCAGGAGCGGGGGATGCCGGACGTCGCCATGAATGTCGATTCGCCCGTAGTTCCCCTCGATCGCCGCCAAGGAGTCGAGCACCTGGGGTTGTGCATCGATCTTCTTCGCAAGTTCGAGGCGTTCGAACTGCTCGAACGTCTTCCCCAGGAAGCGGGCGGACTCCGAACCGAGCCAGTAGGATTCGAACTTGAGTTCGCACCGGGTCGCGAGGAGCGCCGTATAACTCCGCTCCACCCCGGTCCATGCGTTCTTGGCGGCCAACCTAGAGATTTCCTCAGCCAAGCGGAGCTTTTCGGCCTCATCGCAGGCGAACGCAGGCAGCGCGGTGAACAGGGCGGCCGAGACGAACAGCGTTGGGAGGATGGGCATCATGGCGGACTTCCGGGTCAGTGATGTTCGGCAGACAGCGAGAGCTCGTGATCGGACCAGGGATCGAACAACATGCGCGCATAGGGGTGGCTCGGTTGCCCGTCGGGAAGCGCGAGTTCCTCGATCATCTTTCCCTCCAGCATGACCACTGCGCGATGACACCATTTTCGCACCTGAGGCATGTCGTGCGTGACGAGTATGCACCCGGCCCCGGGCGGAAGGTTCTCGATCAGGTCCTTGAGCACCGACTCCTGCCGATCGGGGTCGAGGCCGGAGGTAGGTTCGTCGGCCACGATCAGACGCGGCTGGAGCGAGAACACCCGCGCGAGCGTCACGCGCCGTTGTTCACCACCCGACATCTCACGCGGCAGGGCGTGGAGGCGCGCGCCGAGCCCGAGGCGCGCGAGCGTCTCGGTGGCGGTCGCGAGCGCCTCGGACGACGAACGCCCCGCGAGCGCGGTGAGCGACTCGACGACCGACTCGAGCGCGGTTTGCTGAGGGTCGAGGGCGGACAGCGCGTCTTGCGGGATGTACTGATACCGGACGCGCAGCGGGCGACGCTGCCGTTCCGAGAGGGCGTGCCACGGGCGCCCCTCCAGCAGGATCTCCCCACTCGTGGCGTTCTCCAGCCCGAGGATGCACCGGGCCAGCGTCGTTTTACCGGAACCCGACTGACCGACCAGCGCGACCACCTCGCCGGGCCGGACCTCGAGGTTCGCGTCGAGGACGGCGTTGACCTCGCGGCGCGGGCTCCACGGCCACGGACCGTGGGCGAGGAACCGCTTGGAGACGTGCCGCACCGACAGGATGGCGTCGTCAGACACGGGCGCCTCCCTCCCCAATACGCACGACCTCGTCGGCGATCCGCTTCACGGTGTCGGCGGTGTGGCTGATGAGCAAGAGGGCCACGCCGTGCCGCCGCGCGACCTCGAGCATGAGTTCGGTCACGACGCGGCGAAGGACTGGGTCGAGGCCGGTCTCCGGCTCGTCGGCGATCAAGATGCGGGGATTGCTCGCGATCGCGATCGCGAGGGCGGCGCGCTGGGCCATGCCGCCGGACAGCTCTGCAGGGAGCGCGGCCGCCGCCCGTGCGGGCAATCCCACCTCTTCGAGGATCTGGCGGATCTCGACGCCCAGGTTCGACGGCGGCGTGTCTCGACGTCCGATGGCGAGCTGGATCTGGCGGCCAAGGGTACGCCCGGGGTTGAGGGCCGAGGACGCGCTCTGGGGCGAGTAGGCCAGGTATCCACCCCGGTACTTCGCAGTGCTCGCCAGGAGCCGGCGCTGTGCGGCGGCACCCTGCCCGACCACCGACCGAAAGAGGTCTTCGTTGGAGAGCGCGGGGTAAAACAGCGATCCGCGCACCAGGCCGGGCTCGACGTCGAGCACCCCCATCGCGGCGCGGGCGGCGAGTGTCTTGCCGGAACCCGAGGCCCCGACCAGGGCCAGGATCCGGCCTGCGCGCACCTCGAAGCTCACCCCGTCGACCAGCGCCCGATCGGGGGTGCGGATGCAAACATCGCGCATGGCGAGGAGGACGTCGCTCACCGGGCCCTTGCCGCAGCGCGGGTGGACCGCGCGAAGACGGCCACGACGGCCACCAACAGGAGCCCAACGAAGAGGGCGTGCCACAGGGGCTGCCCGAGGGCTGCCGTGTACCCGAGGTAGAGCAGAGTGGCCCAGGAGTAGGTGCTGTCGGCGTGGGTAAAGCTCGGTTCGTTCCTACTCACCGCTAGGTACGACAGCGCGATCTCCAGGAACACTACCTGCATCGCGACCTCGGCGGCCTGACGCACCAGGACCGGCCGGAGATTGAGCCAGATCACATGGTAGAGCTGAATCCGCAGCGCCGAAAAGCCGTGAGCCCGAAGCGCCTCCACAAATCGCGCGCCGCCCAGCCGCGCCGCGGTCGCGGCCGCTTCGTCCATCGCCCCGGGGGCTGCCAACACCGCCCAGGCCAGGGCAATCGGCAGCAGGTTCCTCCACCCCGGGGGGAGCAGCAGGGCGACCACCAGGATCACCACCAGGCGGGGCAGCGACCCGAGGAGCTCCCCGCCGACCTGGAGCGCGCTGTCGACCCCGTCGAGCCCCGCACACCGTACCAGCCCGGCCAGGGTGGCAGCCGTCGCCGTAAGCAGGCCTGCCGCCAGCGCCGGCAAGAGCACGATCGCCGCACCCTGTGCAGCATAATCAAGGAGCGGTATTCCGCGTTCGTCGCGCCCGAACGGCGGGCTCTCGAGCGGCGTCAGGTACCGCGCGGAGAGGTCCGGGGTCGAGGCGAAGTCGGGCGCAACCACCGCGAGAGTCGCGAGCACCACCAGCATCGACCCGGCCAGCGCGAGCGCGGGCCACCGGGACAGTCGCTTCACGCCACCTCCACGGCCGGCGCCGAGCGCACCCAGACCGCCACGGCGATCTCAGCGAGCGCCTGGACAAGCAACAACGCGCCCGACAGGAGCGCATAGGCCCAGGCCGCGGCGAGTACCACCGCGAAGTCCTGAAGCAAGGTCCCGGCCCACAGGAGTTCCCCGAGACCGGGGACGCCGAGCACGACTTCGACGACGACCGTGCCGGACACGACATGCACGACGCGAGCGCGGAGCTGGCCGATTAGCGCAGGAAGAACGTTCGGAAGGGCATTTCCGAGCATCGACTCGCCGCGGAGGATCGAGATCTGAGCGTACCGCTGCTTGTACTCCTCGTCGAACGTCCCGCGGGTGCCGACGATCGCGTCGGCAAGGGCACCGTCGGAGAGCCCGAGCACGAGGGCAGCGAACAACAGCCGAAGAAAGCCGGGGAACCCGTCGAAAGAGAGCGCCCCGTACTGGATCTGGATGAACGCAGCGCCGGCCAACGCGAGGATCACCGATGGCATCAACCCAATGAACTGCCAGAACGGATCGGCGCGCCGGGGGACGAGCCCGAGCACCGCGCCGACCATTCCGAGGACGAGAGGGATGAGCGCGATCCCGACGACCTGAGCGGTGGCGGGGAGGGATTCGGCGACGAGCTCGGAGACGTCCATTCCCTGCGCAACCCGCCAGCTGTTCCCGAAGTCCCCCTGGAGCGCATGGGCCATCCAAGTGGAGTAGAAGCCGGTCGGACCGCGGTCGAGGCCCCAGCGCGCCGAGAGGACCTCCTTTCCGGTGCAGATCCCCGGCGGGCAGATGATTTCGGCCGGGTCGCCAGGCAGCACCCAGAGCGCCGCCGTCACGAGCGCCGGCACCGCCAGCGGAAGGGCGACCGCTGCCAGAAGGCGTACCAGCGGACGGATCCACCAGGTCAACGTCCCGATCCTCCGACGGCCGGCTCGCTACAACTTCCAGCCATCGAACTCGGTAAAGTAGTAGTAGGGCGTGATCGTGTTGTTCTTGACTTCGTTGCGCCAAGCGCTCTTCGTGTCGAGCTTCCATAGGAACAAATAGGGGAGATCCGTTGCCAGCGCCGCGTGGAGATCGTGATAGGCGTCCTGGGCCTCGGTGTCGGTTTTTGCCGCCTCGTAGCGGCCCAGGATCGCATCGACGTCGGCGTTGGAGTAGGAGAAGATGTTCTTCTCCCCTCGCCCGGACTTGCGGGTCTCGAACATGGCGTTCACGTCTTCCACGACGCCAAACGACCACTTCCCGATCAGGATGTCGTAGCTCGCGCCCAACTGCCCCGTGACGGCCTTCGCCGCCCAGTCGTCGGCCGTTACCTTGCTGACGACCCGGTCGAAGCCCCCGGCCTGGAGCTGGTTTCCGATCTGATTCAAGAGGTCTTTCGCCTCGGTGTCGAGCGGAGCGTTCATCCCGATCTTCAGGGTGACCGGTTCACCGCCGATCAACCAACGGCCCGTGCTCTCCGTCGCCCCTGCGGCGCGCATGAGCTCGCCGGCCTTTGCCTTGTCGGACCGGTCGTTGATCTTGACCGATCGGTTGTAGTACGGCGAAGACTGAACGAACGGGCCCGAGATGAACTCGCAGGGCGGATTCGGGTCGTTGGGATCGACGCCAATCGTGAGCTCGCGGAGCGAGTTGCGGTCGATGGTGTAATTCAGGGCTTGCCGCACCTCTTTCTTGGCCAGGAACTTGCTCTTGGTGTTGAGCGCCATGAACCACCACGACCGAAGATCGTAGGACTTCAAGGCCACGTCGTCCTTGGCGGCCACATCAGGCCGCAGGGCCGGAGCGACGGAAATAACACCTTGTACGCCGGCATTCGTGAGCGTGCGCACTTGAACGAAGGGATCCCCGCCCTC
>CANLGQ010000160.1 GCA_947490265.1 Pseudomonadota bacterium
CGACCGAGGGGAAGCGCAACCGGGACATCGGATTCCTCACGCGACCGGCGCTCGAACGAGCGCCAAGTCGATCAACATGGCAAGAATCAGGAAAGACAGGTAGGCAACGGAGGTTTTGAACACCGCATAGTCTTGGCGCGGGCTGGCGACGCGGAGCGCGCGAACGACGGCAAACAGGAACCATCCACCGAGCAGAACTGCCGCAACGCCATAAATCCAGCCAAGGTAGCCGAGCCACACCGGCGCGAGTGTCACCGGGAGGAGCGCCACCGTATACCAGAGAGACCGCCACCTTGTCCCGCGATCGCCCACAACCGACGGCATCATCGGGAACCCAGCGGCTTCGTACTCCCGTTTCCGGAAGATCGCGATCCCCCAGAAGTGTGGCGGCGTCCACAGGAAGACGATCGCGAAGAGGATCCACGCCCCGAGCGAGATGGCGCCGTCGTTCATCGCCGCGCTGGCGATCAGGGGCGCCGTGCCGCCGGCCGCCCCCCCGATCACGATGTTCTGGGGGGTTCGGGGCTTGAGCCAGATCGTGTAGACCCCAACGTAGAACCCGATCGTGGCCAGCGAGATCGCAGCGGCGACGGTCCCGCCCACCCCAGCGAGGATGGCGGTCGACAAGACGGTGAGGAGCAGGCCATACGCAAGCACCGCCCCCGGCAACACCGACGCCGCAGGGAGCGGCCGATGTCGGGTGCGGGCCATGCGCGCATCGGCGTCGCGCTCCCACCAAGCGTTGAAGGCGCTGCTGGCCCCGCCCGCGAACGCCGTGCCGGTCAGCACCCAGAAGACCTTGCCCAAGCTCGGCGACGCGGCTTGCCCGAGCAGGATGGCGGGAAGTCCCGTAAAAACCACCAGTGCCATCACCCGAGGCCGGGTGATCCCGACAAACAGGCGAAGGGACTCGGACAGGCTCCGGTCGGTCGAATACGACTCGGGGACGCTGGTCATGCGACCCCCAGCGCCAGCGCGCGCACAGCGGCCGGAGATTCGGCCGGGGCCCGCCACAGCTCCCAATGCAGCCCGGTGGTCGCGAGCACGACCGCGGCCGCCCCCGCGGTGTGAAGCAGCGTCACCTCGACCGGCAAGGCGGTGAGCACATTGGCGATGCCGATGCCCGCTTGCACACCGATCGCCGCAACGACGCGCGTTCCCGCTGCCCAGGCGCGCGGCGACGAGCGCACGGTCCACGCCACGAACGCGGTGAGCCCGACGAGCCCGTAAGCGACCAGCCGGTGTGCGAGGTGCAGCCCAATGAGGCCCTCGAAGGTGGGGAACCAGGCGCCCTCGGTGCACTCAGGCCACATCGCGCCACACACCAGTCCGGCGTGCGACGCGCTGACCAGGCCGCCGAGAACCAGTTGGGCCAGCACGCCGACCGCCAGGGCGACGGCGGCGCCCCGCGCGAACCTCGGCACGGGCGACCGCACCACCGGATCCCCTGCCTCGCGGAGACCGAGAGCCACGACCAGAAGGAGCAAACAGAACAGGTTTCCGGCGAGGAGGTGGGAGGTGACCGTCCATTCGGCCAGCAGCTCGAGCACCGTCAGCCCGCCCAGGAGGACCTGGAGGCCGAGGGTCCCGAGGGCCAAGCCCGCCGCACCCAGGAGCCACGCAGGAAGCAGCGCACGCACGCGGTATATTCCGCCCAAAAGGCCAAGGAACCCGAGTGACACCCCACCCGCCAGCACCCGGTGGCCGAACTCGAACGCCACGCCGACGTCGAGGGTCGGGACAACCTCACCGAAACAGAGCGGCCAATCCGGACAAGCCAGACCCGCGCCGTGGACGCGGACCGACGCGCCAACCACCAGAAGTCCGAAGGTGACAACGACAAGCCCCCCCGCGAGGCGGGCAAGGGTTGTGACGGTCGAGGTGCCCGGGGCGACCGGCATCTCCCACTCCGGGGTTTTCCGAGGGACGGCATGTAGCCCGTCCCGCCCGGCGAGCAATGGGCCGGGCAACACAGCGCTGCGTCACGGCGCCGGCTGCGGAACCAGGGTTGCGCGAAATTCTTGGAGCGAAGCGGTCAAAGTCACCAGTGCGGTCGCCGCCTCCGGAGCAAGCTCTCCCGCAGCGAGGAGATCGGGACCGTCGTCGTTGCGACCCGCGAGGTCGTACAACCGCGTCAAGCCCGAAACTTCGTTCGAAACCAGTTTGAATCGCCCATCCCGCACGACCCGCTCGTCGTTCGTCCGAGGGGCGCTCGTACCCAGGGGCCGAAACGTCTCGGTGTAGACCGTGGTCCGCCCCGATCGAGTCGGATCGGCCGCCAGCGGCAAGAGGCTCTGCCCGTCGATCGGGATCGCGACGCCATCGTCGCCGGTGAGCGCGTTGATCGACACGCCCCCGACGTCCGCGACCGTCGCGAACAGGTCGACGAGGTGCACGAGCGCGGTGGACTCCGCGCCGCGCGCAACACCCGGCCCCGCCACGACGAGCGGCACGTTGATCCCCCCTTCGAAGGTGGTGAGTTTTCCCTCCGAGGGGTCGCGGGGAGGGGTGATGGCCTGCTCGGCGGTCCCGTTGTCCGAAGCAAAGAGCACGAGCGTATCGTGGAGATCAACCCCAGAAAGGAGGCGACCGACCTCCGCATCCATCGCCTGGACGATCGCGGCTTGGTAGTCGGGCTGCCAGTAGGGCTCGACCGGCACGTCGTAGAGTTCGCTAGGCGGCAGGTCGTAAGGGGTATGCGGCGCGTTCAGCAGGAGCACCATCGCCCACGGCTCCGGCATCACCGCGATGCGGGCCAGGGCCTGGTCGACCTGAACGGTCGTGGCATAGGTAGACTGCCACGACAGGACACCATTCTGGTCCTGCATCCAGTGGTAATAGCCGTCGTCGGGCTCGGGGGTGTCCTGGAGGTTCGAGAGCGACACCGAGAACCAACCGAAGCCCTGGGTCCCGGGCCCGTCCGCCAGTTCCGGGGCGCCATAACCAGCGAGATGCCATTTCCCGACGAGCGAGGTCGACCAGTTGGCGGGCAACACCTCGGCGAGCGTGACCTCTCGTTCGGGGAGCGAATAGGAGGAATCCGGGTCGACCACATCGCCGATCCCAGTACGGCGACCGTAGCGCCCGGTCAGAACCGACGCTCGGCCCGGCGAGCAGCTCGGGTACCCCCAGGCGTTGCGAAAGAGCACCCCCGCGGCGGCGAGCGCGTCGATGTTCGGCGTAGGGGGTGGAGCCGGATGCTCGGCATAACCCGCCACCTTATCGGTCCCCAGATCGTCGGCGAGCACGATCAAGACGTTGCGGGCTCGAGCCGGCGCGGACGACCCGGTCGGCGCCCCGCTGTCCGTTGCCGAATCGGCCACCCCGGGCGGACGGTCTCGCTTCCCCTCCCCCACACAAGCCAGGATGACGCCGATCCAGTAGGGCATGCTGCGAGGTATAGCCGACCCGAGGTGTGCCGTGTTGTGGTTCGTCGGCGTAGCGATGGCGGGGATGCTCGTCGGACCCGAGGGCCGCCCGGCGCCGACGACGACCCGGAGCCGAATCGCCACGACCCGCGTCGGCGAGCGGACCGACGCGACGATCACCAGCGACATCCAGGGGGCTTCCGGTGGTTTCGGCTGGTTGCTGGCCGTGCCCGCGGGCCCGATCAGCCTCGAGCCGGGCGATGCCCTTGCCCTCTCGCAGCTCGACGCCTGGTCGGCGCCCGCGGTGCGCGCCCCGACCTGCGGCGACCTGATCCAGGCCCGCCCGGTCGGCTGCGGGGAGGAACTGGGCCCCCTTCCCGCGGTTCCGGTCGATCACCCGATCGCCCCCATGGCGGGCCTGGCCAACGGCACCTGGGACCTGGTGGTGCTGGACGAGACCCTGGGCGAGGTCACCTCGTGGCTGGCGGACCACGGTTGGGTCGCCCCCGAGGGCGGATCCGACGAGATCGCCAGGCTGTCGGGCGTCGGGCAGGTGTTCGCAGCGGCGGCCTGGATCGGCCCTCCCCCGGTGGACGGGGCCTGGCTCCCGCCCCTGCGCGTCGGCTGGGACGAGCCCACCTGGGAGATCCCGCTGCGGTTCACCCACTTCAACTCCTCGGCGCTCCACGATGCCGTGGTTCTCACCCTCACCGACCTGACCGACGGGACACCGTTTGTCCCCAACTACGTGGCGGTGACCCTCGAGCACGATTGCCTGCCCCCCGAAGCGGATGCAGATGCCTGGTATGACGCTGTATTAGACGAGACTCTGCCCCTGGTTGGGGTGATCCCGGGGGTGCTGGTGGAGCAGGCGTTGCCGCTCGACGGGTGCTCGGATTGTCCTCCGCCACCGCCGGCCGTCGTCAACCTCGGCTGGCTTTCGGAGGGCACGCCGTGGGTGGGAAGGCTGCACCTGCGGTATGCCCCCATCGAACTCGACCAGGACCCCTCCCTCAAGACGCCCGGATCTCCAATCCCGCTCCGCCGGGAGTATTGGTCCTACCGGCACGACCTGGAGTGGGCCTTCCCGGTCTGCGGGAAAGGCTACCAGGACGATCCCGGCGCCTGCGAGCCGGTCCATCTCGCGACCCGAAGCGAAGCCGGATGCGCGACCTCCCCCACGATGGGCCTGGCCGCCGTCGCGCTCGGCGCGGTGGCCTTGCGCCGCCGGAGAACGGGGATCCTCGCGCTCGCGCTCGCTGGACGCAGCGCGGCTGCCGCCGAGGGGGACCCGGCCGGGCCGCGCACCGCGCTCTCGGCAGAGCTGCCGGTCTGGAGCACGCCCCGGCTGGCCGACGACGAGACCGGCGAGCGCGGTGCCCCCTCCTCGCTCTATCCCTGGATCGGGGTGGCCGGGCAGGTCGCGTTCTTCTCCGATGCCGACACCACGCTGGCCGTCTCCGGCGGCGTGCGGGCGTTCGGGGGACGGGCGAGCACCGACCCCACCGAGCAGTACGTGCTCTGGACCCTGGTCGAGCCGCACCTCGGCGTGAGCTGCACCCGCGGGCGCTTCGGCCCCGCCTTCGCCAGCCCCATCGCCAGCGTCGGCGTCGACCTCGCCCTCGCGGCCCTCGATGCCAGTGTCTATCGCCCCCAACTCTCGGTCGGGCCCCTCGTGCACGCGCGGGCGGGCGTGTGGCTCGGCCATCGCGACAACGCCCGCACGGAGCTGGCCATCCTGCTGAGCGCGATTCCCCTGGCCGGGGCGCAGATCGTCGACTTTCACCCCGACACCGGACTTCCCGGCTGGCGCTTCAACCGGGGCACCGCGAACGTCCAGCTCGCGGTCGGCGGGGTCTGGGCCCGGCCTACTTCCCCGGCACCGCCGACGCACCCCGAAAGCCGAGCTCGGTGAGGTAGGTGCGATCCAGGGTGGAGAAGCTCCGCGCAAACTGGGAGCGAACGAACAACAGCGCCCCCGCAGCCATGGCTGCCCACCGGGTGAAGAAGCCGGGCCGCTCAGCCGGATAAAAGCCGAGATCGCGGCTCTGCTGGATCACCCGGGCGATCACGTGCTCGGTGAACGGGCGGAGGTGCCGCAGCACCGGGTGGCCGATGCCGCGCCGCTCGAAGGCCCGCACCAGAAACGGCAGGACCGCCAGTTGGAGCTCGACGACACCGAAGAAAGGCCACCGGAGCCACGGCTGGATCTGGAGCAGCCGGCGAACCTCCTTTTCTCCCCACTGCACGTGCTCCACCTCCTCGGCACACACCACGCGCAGCTTCTTGAGAATGCTCGGGCTCGCGGGATGGTTTTCGGGAAGAGTCTGTAGCAGCACGTCTTTGAAGATGTCGAGCACCATCCCCTCCCCGATCGCGTGCTCCATCAACACCTTGAACGGGTAGTAGTTGTTGTGGGACGACAACAGCCTCACCACCCAGTGGGCGTCGACCGGTTCCAACTCCAGCTGCCGGAAGATCTCCGCGAACAACTCGAGATGCGCCAGCTCTTGCTTCGCTTGTCGGAGATAGAACCTGGCCGCTTCGAGGGAACGCGCCGCGAAGAGCGATTTGCCGCAGTACACGCCCGTGGCCTCGCCAAACAGGGCCTGAGAGAGCATGAAGCGCACGATGTCGCGGTCTTCGGGCTTCTCCAGGTCGAACCGATCGCCCTGAAAGTCGTACCCCGGCACGAGCGCCTGGACGTCGATCGCCATGACGGCTCCTTTCCCGCCTCGTATCCACGCGGAGCGCCCGAGCCGAGGGCCTCGGCGCTACTTCTTGTCGATCCCGTCGACAACGGGTCGAGGATCGCGTGGGCCCGCTCGGTCCCTTGCCCGCGCCGGCTCGTGACACGTCGGACGGGCCCCGCCGCAACCCCTCCACCGGCACCCTCACTCGGACCCGATCACCCCATGCTCGAGGCAGATCGCCGACACCCGCCCCGACTCGTCGTCCGGCGGGGAAAGGAGGGGAAAGGCACCCGGTCGATCGACAGCGTCGCGACGGGGGTTGGATGGCCACCGATGACCGGGCGCCGCTACCGTGATCCTAGACACGGTCGCCGGCGTGCGACTCCCCCAGTGACACTTCCCGACACCCTGGCGGAACGCCTGACACCTACCCGGGGGGATCGGGGAGGTCGACCCGACCCGTCGGGTATACCGCCCGACCGTCGCCCGCTTCCCACTCGAAAGCCGCATGGTGGCTGCCGTAGTGCTCGGAAATCCCCGTATCGACGACCACCAGGGCGCCACCGCACCGCGCTTGCACCCGACCGTCGTCTCGGGTGGTGTGTCCCACGATCATTCGCCGTGCACCGAGCTTCTGGAGCGCTTCCGCCAGCATCGGGCAGGCCTCTGACTCGGGGAGCTGCACGTAACCCCGGAACCAAAGCGGACCCTCGGGCCCAAGTACAGGATCTTCCGGCTTGATCGGAGGGAGGCGACCGTCGACCCCCGCTGGACCGCGCATCGCATCGGCTTCCGCGAGCGCCGCCTTGACCCGGCGATTGATGCCATCGACACCGAGCGCCGCGAACTCCGGCCGGATCCCCCCATGGCAGAACACGTCTTCCCCAACCCGGGCGGCCGCGTCGAGGGTTCGGAGCCAGCGCCCGTCTTCTCCGTTCGGTCCGAAGCCCGACTCCCGCCCGGCCGCTCCGCCGTACCCAGCGAGATCGCCTTCCGAGACGTAGCGCCAGTCGCCCAGCAGGTTCATCGTCTCGTGGTTGCCGAGCAGCGGAACCACGCGCCCGCCGGCAGCTGCGGCCTCGGGCCCGAGCGCGCGGAGCAGCGCCAAGACGCCGCGGCTGTCCGGTCCGCGATCGGTCGTATCGCCGGTCTGCACCAGGACCGCGTTACCGCCGGACCAGTGATCGGCGGCGTCAGTGACCCCCGAGATCCGAAGCACGGCCCGCAAAGCCGATGGATCGCCATGGACGTCTCCGACCGCCACCAGCCGGCCGGGGACGGGAACGGCAACCACCACAGGAGCCGGGGGGGGGGTCGGAGCGGCGACCGCCACCGGACTCACGGCGACGACCGCGGGCGGTGGCTCCGCGGGCGCGCAACCGATCGCCAACCACAAGAGCCCACCGTGCATTCCGCGCCTCCGCGATGGGGATAGCGCGCTCGGTCCGGACGGGCGATGGAACTCGTATCTAAGCGCAGGGAGGGAGGATGCGGGATCCGTCGGCCGAGGAGGTCCAATCACTCGTTCAGCTGGCGCGGAAGCGAGGGGCGCGGGCCGCCGAGGCCCTGTGGCAAGGCGAAACCGGGTTGAACCTCCTGTCCAAAGGAGGGCGGGCTCCCACGAGCACCCCACACCAGCGAGAGCGGCTTCACCTGCGGGTTTGGACGGAGGCCGGAGTCGGTAGCGCGGCTGGCTCCCTCGCGGCTCCCGAACAAGCCATCGACGCGGCGTTCCGGGCGATCCAGCCCACGGCTCCGTCCGACGGGCCCGTGAGCCGACTCCACCCATTAGCGGCCGGACTCGCCGTCGACGACAGACGGTTCGGCCAGTTGACCCTCGATGACCGACTCGATGTCCTCCGCGACGCCGAGTCGGACGCCGTGCTGCCCGATCCCCGGTTCACCGCATCCGAATTCGGCTACGAGGATCGCTCGGTTCGGCGATTGTTCGCCAGCACGGCCGGCGCGCGCGCCCAGGACCGCTCGACGACCTTTCGAGCGTGGGCGAGCGGTGCGGTCCAACCGACCGCGCAGACCGCCATCTCCCTGACCGCCGAGGTCTCGGCGCGTTCCTTCAGCTCGGTCGCTTCCTTGCCGTTCGGCGGGGAGCTCGTGCGCCGCGCCGCAGCCCTGCTCGCGCCTCCGGTGCTCCTCCCGCGGGGCCCGGTTCGGGTCCTGCTCGGCTCCCGTCAGGCCGCCGCGCTCCTCGACCGCCTCGCCCGCCTGTGCCTTCCGAACGTCGTCGAGTCCACGTTTCTCGCGGCGGCGGTGCTCGACCCCCGCATCCACCTGGTCGACGACCCCACCAGCCCCAACGGACTCCGCACCCGGGCGTTCGATGATCGCGGCGTGCCGCCGATCCCGATCACCCTCGTCCGGCAGGGGCGGGCCCATGCGACGCCGCTCGACGCGCGGACCGCGGCCGAGCGCGACGTGCGACCCTCGGGACACGAGACAGACGACGAATTGCAGCCTAGCAATCTAATGTTTCGACATGGTACGCGCTCAGTGCACGTCATCCTGGGTGAACTGGGCGGGGCCACCTTTGCGCCGGATGACCTGGCGGGGTTTCTCGGTCTCGACCCTCACACGGGAGAATTCGCAGCCACGGTGCACGGAACGGTCTTCGAAGGGGCCCGCCCGGTCGGCCCGGCCCTCGGCGTCCGCCTCAGTGGCCGCCTCGACGACATCCTCTCCCGCGTGGTCGAGGTCTCGGGCGAGACCGACCGCATCGGCCATGTGGACGCCCCGGCCATGGTTCTGGACGGCTTCTCAGTCGGTTAGCGGGTCAGCTGCCCCCGGGGCACCACGGTCGTCCGCTCCGCGGCAAGCGGCACCGCCGGCGCACCGGAGGGCGCAGGCGCCAGGATCGCGTCGGCGAGCGCCTGCGGATCGCGGCCCAGCACCACCACCGAGAGCGCGCCCACGCTGACGTGGCGATGAATCGCGGCGTTCACCGTTTCGAGGGTCAACCCCGGGAGTCGTTGGGAGAGCACTTCGACGGCCGGAGGGCTACCGGTCGCCACGGCATCGAGCGCCGCTTCGA
>CANLGQ010000161.1 GCA_947490265.1 Pseudomonadota bacterium
GCAGCCCTCGAGCTGGCCGACGAGGCGCTCAAGCACCTCCCCGACCACCCCGATGGCTGGCTCCTCCGCGCTGAGGCGCTGCGCGAGCTCGGGGAACTCGACGGCGCAATCACCGCGTACCGTCGCTTCAACACGCTGGCGCCGGGCGACGCGAGGGGCTGGGCCGGGCAGGGAACCCTCTTGTTCGACGCCCTGGAATTCGAGGCCGCGAGGGTGGTGCTCACGCGTGCCATCCGCCTCGATCCGCTCAACCCGGAGGGGTGGTGGGGACGGGCGCTGCTCCGAGAGCGCCGCGGCGACACGTCCGGAGCCCGAAGGGATTTTATTCGGGCAAACCTATTGGATGGCGAGTATCCAGTCCCCGTTCCCCTCGACGACGAGACCGTGGAGGCGGTCGTCGAGGAAGCGGTGGCGGCGATGAACCCGACCATCCGCTCCTACCTGCAGAACGTGCCGATCGTGCTCGAGGAGGTCCCCGACGAGGACGTGTGCCGACAGTGGGATCCTCCCATGCCGCCGGCCGAGATCCTGGGCTATTTCTCCGGGCCGACGATGGCCGACCCAGTGGGTACCGACGCCTGGAGCGCCGTCCCCGCCACGGTGGTGTTGTTCCGGCGGAACCTGGAGCGCTCGGCCGCGGATCACGCCGGGATGCTCGACCAGCTCCGCATCACCGTTTTTCACGAGATCGGACACTTCCTAGGCTTGGATGAAGACGATTTGGAAGCTCGAGGCCTCGACTAGTGCGACGGTCCGGAGGTCCTTCCCCAGTTAGCCGTTAGCACGGACGGACCGACCAGATGCGTGACTTCCGAGACCTGCAGGTCTAGCAGAGAGGTCACCGCCTGACGCTCGATGTCTACCGGGTGACCAAGGACTTCCCGTGCGATGAGCGATTCGGCCTATCGCCCAGCTTCGCCGTTCGGCGGCGTCGGTCCCCTCGAATGTTGCGGAGGGCTTCGGCCGCGACGGGGAGCGCGAACTCGGCCGAACCAGGGAGAGACTTCGGATCCGCCGCACGAGTCGACCGAGCCCGGCGGGACCGCTTGCGCTGATCGCCGATCCCGCCATGCCGCACACCGGTTGCCTCCGCCTCCGACCGTGTTACCTGCCGGTCCGTTGGGGGATTAGCTCAGCTGGGAGAGCGCAGCGTTCGCAATGCTGAGGTCACGGGTTCGAGCCCCGTATCCTCCACTCCCCTCGGCGCGGTCCGGGCGCCCGGGCACCTCGACGGACGGACGCTGGACGACCAGGCGGTGCCAGCGCGATGAGCGATCACCAACGCACCGGTTTTGCGCGTACGGAAGACGGGCTCCAGCTCTACTGGCGACTCGTTGGCACCGGCCCGCCGATGGTCTGCTGCAACGGTGTCGGCGTCTCCACGTTTTTCTTCAAGTACATCACCGAGCACTATCGGGGTCGATACTCCGTTCTGCTCTGGGACTACCGCGGCCATGGCCGGTCCGGGGTTCCGGCGGATCCAGACACCGCCGACCTGTCCGTCCAGCGGTGCGCCCTCGATCTCGCCTTGGTCCTCGATCGGGCCGGCCTCGGCGACCCAGGCGTTTTCATCGGGCATTCGATGGGGTGCCAGGTCATCCTCGAGTTCGCGAGTCAGTTTCCGGCCAGGGTTGCCGCGCTGGCGCCGATGTTCGGTACCTTTGCCCGACCCCTCGACACCTTCATGGACAGCCCATGGTCCCGACCCGTGTTTCACTTCGTCGAGCGACTCGCGGCGCGGGGCGGAAAGTCTGCGGCCAAGTACTTAAAACCGCTCTACGCCTCCCCGCTCGCCGCCCGGGTGGGAAAGCTGACCGGCATGGTCGACAAGCACTACGTCGACGCGGTTGACCTCGACCGCTACCTCGAGCACCTGATCCATATGGACCAACGTGTCTTTTTTAGAATGGTCTCGTTGATGGCCGACCACGACCTCACGGCGGAGCTTCGGCAGATCGCGGCGCCCACCCTAATCGTCGCCGGGGAGAAGGATCTGTTCACCCCCCTTCACCGCAGTCGGGCGATGCACGAGTTGATCCCGGGCTCCGAGCTGTTCATCGTAGCGGAAGGAAGCCACGCGGCGATCGTCGAGCACCCCGAGGCGATCAACCTTCGGCTCGACCGGTTTCTGCGGGAGCGGGTGCCGTCAGCGCCTTGAGCCAGGCGGGGAGCACCTGGTGCTCGAGTTCCACCCACCAGGCTCCCGGGATGACGTCGACCAGTCCCAGCTGCACGTCGGCAACGATCGTGCAATCCCCTGCCCCGTCGTCCACCGCCGAGAGCTCGGCTCGGCTCTCCCCCGCCCGACCGGTGAACCGGACCTCGACACCGTGGGCGGGTTCCGTCCAGGCTACGTTCAGGGTCTCCGGCCGGGGCACGCCAAAGCTCCACTGGGTGTGACCCGCCCCCCAGGTCCCCCCCAACGCTCGTTCCCAGCACCTTCGGTCTCTCAACGCGACCAAGACCTCGGCGGCTGGGCGTGCCACGCGGACCCGCAGCCGAAACGACTTCCCCGAGGTCGTCACCGTTTCTTCCTCCGCCGACGTCGTCGCTTTTTCTCGCCGCCCGCCGCGATCCCCTCGGGAACGGGGCACGGGATCGCGCCGTCGTCCTCGGGGTCGTCGCCCTCGCCCTCGGCGGCGTCCTCGGCGCGCGGAAACCACTCCGACCACCGCTCCCGGATCTGTCGTGCCAGCTCCGGCAGCCTCCGGAGCCCAGGGTCCTCCAGCAGGAGTTCATGGGCGACCCGGCGTGCCTCCCAGCCGATCGCATCGTCGCCGGCCCAGCGCAACTGGGGCGCTCCGACGGCCGAGGTGCGCGGTTCCTCGGTCAGGCCAGTCATCCAGCTTGGGCTCGGCGCGTCATCGCCGTGGATCAGGGCCACCCACGCACCCGGTCCGCGCGGGATCCCGACGAGCTTGCGAACCCGGCTTGGATCTTCACTCTGGGCTTGTTCGACCAGCACCGCGGTGATCCGCCCGAGCGGTCCGCCCTCCTCGTAACGGGTCGTCGCTACCACCACGTCTACGCGGTGCAACGCCACGTCCTCGGCGACTCGGGTGCGCTCCTCGCGGGACATCGACCCGTGGTACAGGGCGACCCGCGTCCCAGAAAACCCGTCGCTTTCGAGCGCCCGCACGAGCCGCAGCCCGTCGCGCAGATCGAGCGCGTCGGAGCCGCCGACCAACGGAAAGGTGACCAGCACCTGCTCTTGCGGGGCGCGCGCGGCCGCCCGCGCATACACCCCGGCGCGGTGGGTCGCAGGGGCGATCTCCAGATGGACCGGACGCCGGGCGACGGCCAGGTGGGTGACGTCGAACCCCGGCCAAGCGAGGACCGCGGTCGCCCACGAGACGCTCGAGCCCGCCACGACCA
Organism: Pseudomonadota bacterium; assembly: GCA_947490265.1. Taxonomy (GTDB): domain Bacteria; phylum Myxococcota_A; class UBA796; order UBA796; genus CANLGQ01. The sequence goes on from CANLGQ010000161.1 coordinate 3,376, forward strand.
ACAGATCCGGCCGCCCGGCCCGGCCGTCGGTCGCCACCTGTCGGGTGAGGCCCCCAAACGGGGCCCGTTCGAACACCACGACCAGCCCCAGTCGCCGCCACTCGAGGTCGACGGGCACGCTGTCGGGCGCGGCGAAGACCACATGGATCTCGCCCCGGCGCAGGGCCTCCCGGTTGGCCCGCGATGGCTCGCCGACGAAACAGCGGGCCACGAACCCCGCCTCGCGAAGCGCCGGCTCCATCTCGGTGAGGCGCTCCTCAGCCGTGACCGAGTCGGGACAGGCCACGAACACCTGAGCGCGGCTCTCGGCCACGAGGATGCAGGCATGCAGCGCCAGTCGCGCTCCGATCTCCGTCGATCCCGAGACCACGCGCATGCCGGAGGCGGAGCGGCGCAGATCCCGCTTCACGTCCTCGAAGGCCAACGCCGCTTCGTCGGACAACCCGAGGCCGAGCTGTGCGGCTACGCGCGCGAGGAGTGTGTGCTGGAGCGGGTGGGAAATTCCTCGCTCGCGAGCTCCAGAAAATCGCGTCCAGGCAAGCGCGAGCTGCAGCAGGAGCGCCTCTTCGAACGCGAGGCGGCGGCGACCCTCGGCGGATCCGCGGAGGTGAACCCCGGTGAGCGCCTCGCCGTGGGGGATGAGCCCGGCCGCCGACACCAGCTCCGCCGGGAGCACCTCCCGCAACCGCCCCAGCGCACCGGTGAGCAGGTGAAGGGCAGCGCGGAACAGCCTGGCCTCGATGCCGGTCACCGCAGCCAAACGGACCGTTCGGCGATCTTCGGGTTCGTTGTCGCCCCCGCCGGGGTGAACGACCTCCGGCTCCCGCAGCACGCCGCCTTCCCAGTGGCCGACGACCACCGCGCGGCTGTTCGGGACCAGCGCCGCAAGGGCAAGGTCCTGGAGCTGCCGAGGGGTGTCGACCCACTGCAGCGTCGCGCGATCCGCGCCCGTCAGGATTGCGAACGCCGTGGTTCCCCGCGGGGAGGCGACCGCCCAACGGCGGGCCACGCGCCCACCGACCGCGACCCGTCCGGGTGGGATCGGCCGACCCGCGCCGTGAATGGGGGACAACACTTCCTCGCCCTCCGGCACGAGCGTCGCAAGGTCGGAGACGAATTCCAGTCCGGCGCCGAGCAGGGCCTCGGCAAGCGGACCGGGTAGCAAAGTGTCGAGGCGGGTTTCCGGGTTAACGTCGGACAGTCGTCGTGGCGCCGGGCCGGGCGAGGCGCGGCGGTCGACCTCCGGCTGGCGCGCCGGAGGAGGTGCTTCCGAGCGCTCCCGCGCGGGCGAACGCTCCACCGGTCGGTCAACGAACGCGCGAACTCCCGCCGGAAGGGGGAGTCCATGGAGCGCGTCGAACCGTGTCAACTCCTGGAACATCGCACCCAATCGCTCGTGCCGATCCGATGCGGTATCGATCCCGATCACCTGTGATCGGATCTCGGCGAGGGCGTGTCCCTCTGCCTCGTCGGCGAGGGCAACCGCCCGATCGAGCCAGCGGAGCGCATTCGACTCGAGGTGCCTCGCCGGCTCAGCGCCACCGACTGGCGCCAGGGCGAACACCAACAGCCGCCGCAGCGGAGCCAGGGCGAGGTCGAGCAACGCCATGCGATCCACGCCCCGAGTGCCGAACGCGGTGCTCACCTCCTGGTTCATCCGTAGCTGACCTCGATCACTTCCCACGTCTGCCGACCGCCGGGCGCCGGCACGATGACCTCGTCCCCGAGGTTCCGACCGACCAGCGCGCTGCCGAGCGGGGATTTGAAGCTGATCTTTCCGCGTTCGACATCGGTTTCCGTCTCCCCGACGATCTGGAAGCAGCGCTCCTCCCGGGTGTTCGGGTTCACGATTCGCACCGTCGTCCCGAACACGACCCGGTCACTGGGGGTGAGCTTGGCCACGTCGATGACCTCGGCGGTCGCCAGGAAGCCCTCGAGCTCGGCGATGCGCCCCTCGCAGTGGGCCTGACGCTCCTTCGCGTCCTCATACTCGGAGTTTTCCGAGATATCGCCGTGCGCGCGCGCATCCTCGATGTCGCGGACGATCTTGGGGCGGCGAACCTCTTTCTGCTGCTTGAGCTCTGCCAGCAGGGCGGTGAAGCCCTGTGGGGTGCACGGATTGCGGGTCATCGAATACTCCGGCCTCGGCGGAGCCGTCAGCATAGCCCGGCGGAGGAGGTCAGCCCGGGTACACGAGGCCACCACAGAGGGTGAAACGAATCGCACCGGTGAGGACCTGCCCGCAAAGCGGCGAGTTGGCCTGGCTCCCCAGGCGGTCCCCGACCCTCCACTTCACCGCGGGGTCGAGGACGACAAGGTCGGCGGGTGCGCCCGGCGTGAATCCGCTGGTCTGGCCGAGCACCGAGGCGGGACCCGTGGACAGCGCGCGGACCACTGCAAACGGGTCGCCGAGAGCTGACAGGACGAGCGGGAACGCCGTCAAGAATGCGGTCATTCCGGGCTCGGCGCGCGCGAGCTCGACCTCTTGAGCGATGGCGGGCAGCGGCCGATGATCGCTGGCGACCCCGGCGATACGGCCCGATACGAGGGCGGCCGCCAGCGCAGCCCGGTCGTCCGGATCGCCGAGTGGGGGGACGAGGCGGTGGCTTCCGGCGTAGCCGGACGCGAGCAACGAGAGGTCATCGAGCGCGAGGTGGGCGGCGGTGGTGCTCGCGGTCAACCGAGTGCCGGCGGCGCGCGCCGCATCCAGCGCGGCAACGCCCTCCCCGGTCCAGCAGTGTGTCGCATGCACTGACGCGCCCGTTGCCCGCGCCAGGGCGCCGATTCGCGCGATACCGATCACCTCGGAGGCGGGGGGAACACCGGGAAGTCCCGCCCGCGCGGCCCGGGGCCCTTCCCGCGCGAGCCCTCCCGTCTCCAGCGCCGGCTCGGCCGCGCGGACGAACACAGTGAGCCCAAACCCGGCGGCATAGGCAAATAAGCCCCGCAACACGCGTGGGTCCGACGGGGGGTACAAGCCGGTACCCACCGCGCGAACCCCAAGCGCCGCGAACGCGCCGAGGTCAGCGAGTTCCTCGCCGGCGAGCCCCCGGGTAGCGGCCGGCAGGAGCAGGACTCCGGGGCCATTCGGTGTCACCCGTCCGAGGCGATCGCGCACCGCGACGGCGCTGTCGAGGGACGGTGTGGGGCCGTGCACAACGGTGGTGAAGCCCCCGCGAAGGGCCGCTTCCCCGTCCAAGCAGGGGTCCGCGAGGTCGGCGTGGAGGTCGACGAACCCGGGCGCGACCCACGCGTCGGAGCAATCGAGCTGCCGCCATCCGGCGGTGCTGGCCGGAGGATCGACGATCACCCCATCGAGGACAAACACATCGCCGCTCGACCGCTCCAGGGGGTCGATGCGTCGCCCGTTCGCCAGCCACAGCCCGGTCACGACAACGCCTCCATCAGGGCAGCCATCCTCACGAAGACCCCGTTGGCCATCTGTTCGAAAATGACCGATCGCGGCCCGTCTGCCACCTCGTCGTCGATCTCGACCCCGCGGTTCATCGGCGCCGGGTGCATCACCACTGCGCCGGCCCGCAGGCGCGCCGCCCGCGCCCCGGTGAGTCCCCAGAACCGCCTGTACTCGGCGTCGGAAGGAAGGGTTCCCGGACCTGCGCGTTCGCGCTGGATCCGCAGCATCATCACGGCATCGGCGTGGGGCAGCACGTCGTCGAGCGTGTGGCACCGTTCTGCGCCGAGTCCTTCGAGCTCGGGCGGACACAGCGTCCCGGGCCCCGCGAGGAGGACGCGCGCCCCGAGGGCGGTAAGGCCGAAACAGTTGCTCCGAGCGACCCGGGAGTGGCGGAGGTCGCCGACGATTGCGACGGTCTTGCCTTCGAGACAGCCCAGGTGATCGCGGAGGGTGAGCAGGTCGAGCAGCGCCTGCGTCGGGTGCTCGTTGATTCCATCGCCGGCATTGATCACGGGAATAGAAAGTACCTTCTCGAGCCGATGGGGTGCCCCCACCGCCGCATGGCGGATCACCACCGCGTCGGCGCCGATCGAAGCGAGCACCCGCGTGGTGTCTGCCAGCGACTCCCCTTTGGTCGTCGAGCTCGAAGCAGCTGAAAAGGCGAGGACCTCCGCGCCGAGGCGGTGGGTCGCCATTTCGAACGAGAACCGCGTACGGGTCGAAGGCTCGAGAAACAACAGGGCGACGGCTTTTCCGGCCAAGACACCGAGCCGTGCCTCGCCGCCGGCCACTCTCGTCCTGAGGTCGCTCGCGTGATCCAACAACGCGGTGATCCGCTCGGCAGAGAGATCGCGAAGGCCGACCAGGCTCGCGCCCAACTACTCCAAATCTCCTTCCGGAGAGATCGCCGCCCGCGAGGCGAACGGCAGGAGCACGGGATCGGCCCGGCCCGGCACGGCCATTTCCGTGACCCAGGTGCAGTCCACGCGACGCCAGCCTTCTTCCTCGATCAAGGTGCAGTCGTCGTCGCCGACTTGCAGACCGATGCCCTGATGATCCAGCTCGAATTCCAGGCGCGAACGCGCTTGTTCCTCCCCGAAGTCGCGCCAGTCGAGCGCGACCGCGCGAACCACCCGGTCGAGCCGCACGTCGTCAGCCAGAAACGGGGAAACAAGGGCCGCACTCGCGACGATGGGCGTGAGGACCACGATGGCCAGCGCGACCAAGGCGCGACCGGTCCAACGGCGCAGCGTGCCGAGCCAAGGCCGACGTGAGGGTTCCTGCTGCACGGGCTCGTCCATCGTTCGCCTCCGTCGCTATCTTCCGCTAGCTATCCCCGATCTTCAAGACCGCCAGGAACGCCTCTTGCGGGATCTCCACGCTACCGACCGATTTAAGTCGTTTCTTGCCTGCTTTCTGCTTTTCGAGCAGCTTTCGCTTCCGACTGATGTCGCCGCCGTAACACTTGGCCGTGACGTCCTTCCGGAGCGCCTTCACTGTGGTTCGCGCGATGATCTTCCCGCCAATGGCGGCCTGGATCGCCACGTCGTACATCTGCCGGGGGATGTGCTCCTTGAGCTTCGAGCACAGCGCATTCCCTTTGTGAAAGGCCTGCTCCCGGTGGCAGAGCATCGACAACGCATCGACGGGCTCGCCGTTCAGCAGGATGTCGACCTTCACGAGTTCGTCCCGCTCCCACCGGGTGATCTCGTAGTCCATGGAGGCATAGCCGCGACTGATCGACTTGAGCTTGTCGAAGAAGTCGAACACCACCTCGGCGTAGGGGAGGTCGTATTCCAGGATCACGCGACCGGGACCGTTGAAGTCGAACTTCACCTGCGTTCCCCGGCGATCCTCGCACAGCTTGAGCACGCCACCAATGTGCGCCTCCGGGCAGTAGATCGTCACGCGAGCGATCGGCTCGGAGATCGCCTCCACCGTGGAGAGGGACGGGAGCTGGCTCGGGCTGCGGATCTCGACCTCGCCGCCGCTGCGCACGGTCACCACGTACACGACGCTCGGAGAGGTGGTGATGAGGTCGAGGTTGTACTCTCGCTCGAGTCGCTCCTGCACGATCTCCATGTGGAGCAGGCCGAGGAAGCCGACCCGGAA
>CANLGQ010000162.1 GCA_947490265.1 Pseudomonadota bacterium
AGGGAGGCGCTGATCGCCCGGTTGGTCGAGGCGGCCCGACTCAAGGAGGCGTCCGACGCGCTCGATCTCCGGCCGATGTTGGGGCGCGACGTGTTCGCTCGCCAGCCGCGTCCGGCGAGCGAGGGTCCCGATCGTCCGATGGCTGCTGCCATCGATGCTTTTGGCCTGCTCGAACTGTACTTCGAGCTCGTCGCGCGCGCGTCCTCGGAGGCGCCGACGGTGCGCCGACCGTTGATCGGCCTCGACTTCGGGCGCACGTGTGAGCAGGTCCTCGCCGCGATGGCGAGCGGTCCGATCGACCTCGGCCGTTGGCTCGGTGGGCTGGCCAGCCGCGCCGAGCGCGTGCTGGCGTTCGTCGCGGTGCTCGAGATGGTCCGCCAGGGCTGGCTCGATGTGGTCCAGGACCGCCACCTGGGCACCGCCGAGGTCTCGGCCCGGACCGACCTCCAAGCCGTCGACCTCGAGCGGGTGACGGGGCGGATGCGCCTCGAGGAGGCGGGATGAGCGACGGGGAGATCCTCCTCTTCCCGACCGGCGTCTCCCCGGAGCTCGTTGCGGGGGTGGAGGCGCTGCTGTTTGCCAGCGCGGAGCCGATCGCGGTCGCGGCCTTGGCGGCGGCGCTCCACTGCGAGACCGGGCAAGCGCGGCTCGCGATCGAGGTTCTTCGAACCGACCTGGCACGGCCGGGCCGGGGCCTCTCGCTGGAGGAGATCGGAGCCGGCTGGCAGTTGCGCACCGCGAGCCGATTCGCCGGGCCGATCCTGGCGCTCAGCGGCGCTCGCCCGGCGCGGCTCTCCCGGCCCGCGCTCGAGGTGCTGGCCTTGGTCGCCTATCGGCAGCCCGTGACCCGCGGCGAGATCGACGGCTTCCGGGGCGTCGACTCCGGGGCGGTTCTTCGGAGCCTGCTGGAGCGCGGCCTGGTGCGCACTGCGGGGCGTCGCGACGAACCCGGAAAACCGCTGGAGTACCGGACCACCGCGGCGTTTCTGGAGCTGTTCTCCCTCGCGGACCTCAGCGAGTTGCCCAGTTCGCGCGACCGGACAGACCTGGGCGGTTAGGACGCGGGACCCAGAGCGCCCGTCGGGACGACGGACGTGCGGAGGAAGCGATGGAACCAGAGCAGGAAGTGCTGCTTGCGCTCGGGCGCGTGCGGCTGGCGAAGTTCATGGCGCGTCGGGGAGTCGCCTCGCGACGGGAGGCCGAGACGGCGATCGCCGCCGGTCGGGTGTCGGTGAACGGCTTGGTCGCCGAGATCGGCGCCCAGATCGATCCAGCGGTCGATGTGGTTCGGTTCGATGGCAAGCCGCTCCCCGAGGAGCCCGACAAGGTGTACTACCTGCTCTACAAGCCAAAGGGCTTCATCACCGGTCGAGACGATCCCGAGGGGCGCCGGAGCGTCCTCGAGTTGCTCGAAGGTTTGGCGGTGCGGGTCGAGCCCGTCGGGCGGCTCGACTTCGACACCGAAGGGGCGCTGCTCCTCACCAACGATGGGGATCTCGCCCACGCGCTGACCCATCCCTCGCGAGACGTGCCGAAGCGCTACACCGCCAAGGTGTACCGAACGCCCGACGCCTCGGATCTGCGCGCGATCCGAACCGGCGTGTTCCTCGACGATGGTCGCACCTCGCCGGCGAAGGTCCGCGTGACCGACAAGACCGACAAGGAGAACGCCTGGGTCGAGGTGACGGTGACCGAGGGGCGGTATCGGCTGATCCGTCGGATGTTCGCTCAACTTGGCCATCCGGTGAGCAAGTTGCGCCGCGAGAGCTTCGCCACGATCAGCATTCGCGGAATGGAGCGAGGCGATCTCCGGCCGTTGACGGGCGATGAGGTCGATCGCCTCCGGGCGCTGGCAGAGGGTCGCTCGCCAGAGGCGGTCCGGCCGAAACGGGGGAAGGGCTTCGCCAAGCCGAAGGTCACCGGAGTTCCGCGTCGCGGGCGTCGCCGCTCTCCTTGACGACTGGGTCGGTGGGCCATAAGAGGGTGGGGCTGACGGAGACCCCGTCATCGACTGCCGCGGGGTGGAGCAGTCCGGTAGCTCGTCGGGCTCATAACCCGAAGGTCGCAGGTTCAAATCCTGTCCCCGCAACTTCACTTCGAGGCCCGCTGCGGTTCGCTGCAGCGGGCCTCGCTCGTTGGGTGTTGCCGAAAAAATGAGCCGAGGGAGTCAGCCCGCGCTCGTCAGATATCGGTCACCATTCGGACGCCGTTCACCCAGCTCAGGTAGAGCGCGTGGAGCAGGGACTGCATCTCTCGAATGCCGGGATCCTCGCTTCGCGCCCCGAGAAGCAAGCGGGTCCGAGCCACCTTCTCCTGCACCGTTCCCATTCCGAGCGCCTTGTCGACCCTCTCGAAGGTGAGTTCCTCCGGGCGCAGTTCGTCGATCTGAACGCCCCCGAGCCACAGCAACATACCGAAGCACTGATTCGGCTCGTGACCGCCGTAAATGAGCGCGTGGAAGACCTGGTCAGAGGTGACGTTCACCGACTGCAGCCAGTTGCGTTTCATCGAGCGGACCATCGGCTCCTTGCGCTGGAACCACCCGCGGGCGCGGAGCGCCGCGATGGGCTTGCCCGAGAAGTTGTGGGTGGTGATCGCCTTGAGGGCGAGGGCTCCTCCCACCCGATCACCGGGCTCGAGTCGGGCCATCAACCAGCTCTCGGACACCAGCGGGATGGGCCAGGTCAGCCAGGTGGTGCAGCCGAAGGCGCGATGGGCGAGACGCGCGGGGCACCCCTCGCAATCGGCGGCGCTGCGCTCGAGGGGCAACAGTTCCTGGCCCATCTCCTGCCAGGTCGCCTCGAAACCGAGGTCTGCCCCATAGAAAATACCATAGGTCCGCTGGGGCTTCACGTGCCTCGCCCGGGCGGCTTCGGCAAGGCGCACCATGTTCTGTCGAAGCCGGAGCAGCTTCGTCAGCAGGTAGATGTCGTTGCGGGCACCACCGAACTGGGTGACAACGAAATCCCTGGCTTGAAATCCTCCGATGGCACGCTTCGCTCGACAATCCAGGGCGACGGTGAGGCTGGCGCCCTGGAAGACCTCGACCTCCACGTCCTCCAGGAGGACCTGACCTCCCGTGACCGAGGAGGGATCGCCGCTCGGCACGATCGGTTCTTCCGGGAAGAGAGGAGCCGCCTCTGCGATCGGGTGCGCCGAGTGTGGTGGGGCGCGCTGCGGGGGTGGCGCGAGCGCAGCACCGGGCTGGTTCCAGTCCGCGCTGGCCCCCCGCATCGGGGCCGGCCCGGCGGTCGGCGCTGACTCTGGCGCCTCGTCCTGGCTTGGAGCAGGGAGGGCGGCCTGTCGCGCCTCGTCTTCGGTCGGGACCGTGAGTCGTCGTGCGCCTGGGGCTTTGCCGCGATCCCTCTCCCTGGACACCCCGGAATCCGACATATGCCCGGAGAGCGAACCGGTGCGGCCGGGACGACGTTGGGGGGCGGACGCGCGTGGCGTCGTGGGGCCCGGACCCGTCGCCATGGCCAACGGCGGGCAGTCTAGATCCATGGGCGGCAAGGCGGGCAGAGCGTCCTGGAGCGCCTGCCTGAGTTCCAGCGACGACTGGAACCGATCCTCGCGCCGATAGGCGCATCCTCTCAGGATGGTCGGGACCAGCGTCGCAGGGACCCCGTCGAGGAGGGACTGGTCCTGAGCCGCCGCGAACAGCTCAAGGGTGGTGCGATTGGTGAGCAGCGTGAAGAACGTGGCGGTAAGCGCATACACGTCGGCCCGCGGGTCCACCATCTTGGCATTGTTGCGTTGCTCGGGGGCCATGTACCCGAGCGTGCCCATCACCGATCCGGTGCGGGTGAGGGCCGCCTTCACCTGCACCGGGTCGGCCAGCCGGGCGATTCCGAAGTCGGAGATCTTGCAGGCGCCGTCGGCGGCCACCAGCACGTTGTGGGGCTTGACGTCGCGGTGGACGATGCCTTTCGAGTGCGCCGCTTCCACGCCGTTGCAGATCTGGACGATCACTTCGACCGCCATCCGCGCTGGCATCGGGCCGTTGCGATCGAGCCAGTCGAGGACCGACCCCCCGTCGCAAAGCTCCATGATGATGTAGGGCTGTTCGGCCTCGACGCCGACGTCGTAGACCCGCACGATGTTGGGGTGCTCGACCAGCGCCATCGTCTGGGCCTCGCTGTCGAAGCGCGCCCGCAGCTTCTGACGACGACCAAACTCGGGAGAAAGCAGCTTTACCGCCCGCCATGCCCGCAGCCGGTGGTCGTAGGCTCGCCAAACGGTGGCCATGCCCCCCTCGCCGAGCTGATCGACAAGGGTGTAGCGGCCGTCACACAGCGTGAGGGGATCGGTGTTCATCGTTGGAGAGGCAGCACGACAGAAAGCATACCACTGATGCGCGGTACCGGCCTGCGACCCCCTCCGGTCAACGGCGGCGAGTCCATGCCAGGAGCGCGCCGAGGAAGAGGGTCCATCCTGACCATCCCCCCGCGCCGTTGGCGGTGGCGCATCCCCAGCCGAAGCCGTAGTCCTGCGTTGCAGGTTCTCGCGAAACCGGCACCCCGCCGGGATCGAGGAAATCCGGGAGACTGTCGCCGTCGGCGTCGCCCGTGCCTTCGGCCCCGTCAGCGGCCCCATCGCCATCGCTGTCGCGGTCGAGGTGGTTGGGCAGCCCGTCCAGGTCGAAGTCCGACGTGCCCTCGTTCACCGTGGGGAGCCCGTCGTTGTCGTCGTCCGCGTCGAGGGCGTCGATCACGCTGTCGGCGTCGCTGTCGGTGGGGCTGGCGGGATCACCGACCTCCGTGGCATCGGGCACGCCGTCGAGATCCGAGTCGGCGAGATCGGGATTGGTCCCGAGGAGGTCCTCGAGCCCGTCGGTGAGGCCGTCGAGATCGGCGTCGCCGATGTCGGGATCCTGATCGTCCACCAAGCCGTCGCAGTCGTTGTCGCGGACGTCGTCGGCGATCTCCGGGGAACCCGGGTGGATATCCTCATCGGTGTCGTCGCAGTCGCAGCCCGACGTGTAGCCGTCGCTGTCGCGGTCGAGCGTGTCGGGATCCGCATCGACGGGGCACAGGTCACAGGCGTCCGGGATCCCGTCGTCGTCGCCGTCGTCGCCGTCGTCGGATCCGGCGCAGGTGTCGAGCGCGTCGGTGTACCCGTCGCCGTCGGCGTCCACCAGCTGCTCGTGGACGGTCCCGGCGCCACCGGACTGCTGGTCGTCCATCTCCGAATACCCGGGCGATCCGCCGTAAACGAAGGCCAGGTAGGGGTTACCTCCAATGGCCCAGACGACCCGGACGCGGCCTCCGCCGCCGCCGCCCCCCCCGCCGGCAGCCTGCGTCCACCCGGCATCGCCGCCCATCCCGCCGATCGCCCACAGGTCGCCCGCTCCGGTGAACTCGTTCGCCACCAGGGTGATCGACCCGCCTGACCCGCCCCCACCGGCACCGGTGCTCGCGCAGCACGGCGCGAACTCCCCGACCCCCCCGTCGGCGCGGACCTCGCCGCTGATCTCGATTTCTCCGGCTTCGAGGTAGATCGCGCCTCCCCCGGTTCCGCCCGGCCCCCCGGACAGACCGCCCGGCCCCCCGCCGCCGCCCCCGGATCCCAGCTCCAGCGACGCCGGCAGCGCCCAAACCGACGCATCGCCATACACTGCGCCGCCGGCGCTCCCCTGATTGTTGTTGTGGCCGCCATCGCCACCGAGGCCACCATGGCCGGCGCCGCCGCCGCCTTGGCCATTGCCGTTGCCCGCGTTGACCCCTGTCGTTCCGAGACCCTCTCCTTGCCCGTTCAAGCTCGAGGGGCCCCCCGGGTGGCCCGCGACACTGGCGTCGAGCGTGGCCCCGCTCGCGACGACGATCTTCACCGCATGGATCTCGAGCGCGCTCGCGCCCACCACAGGGACCCAGGCGCCGCTCTCGACCTGAAAAGTTCCTACCCCGGTGAACACCCCGGAAACCGTGTCGCCGCTTTGCACGATCACATCGGCACCGCCGAAGTCCCCCCCGGTCCAGGTCGTCGCCGACGCGATCAGGGGCCAAAGGCCGATTGTGACCATTGATGCACATCTCAGGCCGTTCGATTCGATCCGCCGCATCGCGCCCTCGCTGCTCGTAGGGTTCCACCGCGGCGGGGTGAGTGTCAAGGGCGCCGCTGCGAGGCGACGGTTACTGCGAGGCGGACCCCGGCGGGGGAGGAGGAGCGATGGCGAGCGGGTTCGATCTGGTTCGGCTGGATCTTGGATTTGGCCGAGATAAACTCGATGAGTGGCTCGTAGCCGAGATCGACCGCGAGCGGTTCTCGCGGTTGAGCACTTTTCGGGCGGGAAAGGGCAAGGCCCAGACCGTCGACTCCGCCCTGGCTGCCATCGAGGCCGCTGCCGAGAAGCGCGGCGGCGAGGCTCCCGACGACGACGACGACTGTGACAACCTGCCCTACGATCACTTCAAGATGAGCATCGTGGGCGACAAGCTCACCGCCTCGGGGCGGCTGGCCGGCGACGCGGGGAACGAGGCGTTCCTGCTGTCGGCAGCGGCAGCGCTGGGGGCGGAGATGGGCGGCAAGGGGGAGCTCCTCCTGCTGGGCGCGATCGCCGACGACGGCACCCCGCGAAACCTCCGGCTCACCCTCGCCAAGAGCGGCTGTTTGGAGTCCGTATTAAGCCCAGCGGAGGCTGCCAAGGCCCGAGGGTGAGCGTGGGTGCCGAGGGTCCCGGGCTGTCGGATCGCGCGCGCCGAGGGCTCTCGGTTCTCGCCATCTCGCTCGCTGCCGCGATGGGCGTCGGGCTGGCGTGGACACTCGCGCCCGATCGACCGCGTCGGGGGGCGCCGCTGCCCGCGCCGCCATCGGCTCCCCTGCCTTCCGCGGTTGCCGGGCCCATCGAGCCGATCGTTCCGCCCGACGTTCCCGCCCCGACGAGTCCGAGCATCCTGCTGCTGACGTTGGACACGACTCGCGCCGATCACCTCGGCACCTACGGATACTTCCGCGACACGAGCCCGACGCTCGACGCCCTGGCCGCCGAGTCGGTGGTGTTCGAGCGCTACCTGGTTCCGATGTCGATCACCCTCCCGTCGCACATGAGCGTGTTCACGAGCACGTTCCCCGACGAGCACGGCGTGGTCGCCAACATGGCGCACGGCGGCCTGCGCTTCGTGCCCTCGCCGCAACTGGAGAGCTTCGCCCAACTCGCGGCGGGGCAGGGTTACGTCACGGCCGGCATCGTCTCCAGCTCGCCGTTGAAGAAGTACACCGGCATTGCCACCGGGTTTCAGCAGTACTACGAGCCCACTGGCGAGGCGCGCCACGCCCGCGAGACCACCGACCTCGCGGTGGAGTGGGTGAAGGCGGCTCCCGATCGGCCGTTCTTCCTGTGGGTTCACTACTTCGATCCCCACTGGCCCTACAACCCCCCGCCGCGCTGGTCCGACGTGTTTCACGGGAAGGACGCCGATGTCCAGGCTGGCTGGCTCGCCGAGCGCAGAGCGGTACCCGAGGACATCGGCCTCGCGAAGGTCGAGGCCAAGGTCGACAAGTACGATGCCGAGATCCGGTACATGGACCACCAGATCGGTCGGTTGTTCGCCGCTCTGCGCGCCAAGGGCGGGTGGGACGACCTCGTAGTGGTGGTGGTCGGCGACCACGGCGAGGGGCTGATGCAACACAGCTATCCGTCCCATGGGCACGTCTGGAACGAGCAAGTGAATGCGCCGTTTTTCCTTCGGATCCCGGAGATGGCGGCGCGTCGCGTCGCCGAGCCGGTCAGCGCGGTCGACGTGATCCCGACGCTGCTCGGTCAGATCGACCTCCCCGAAGAGGCCAGGTTTCTCGCCCAGTCGAGCGGACGCGATGCGCTCGCGACAGCCGCCGTACCCGTCGTGTTTCGTACGAGCGAGATCCAGCACGACAAGGCGACCGATACCAAGTTTGCCAAGCCCATCACCTGGGGGATCGCCGACGGCCGGTGGACAATCCACGAGACCGGCGGGGAGATCGACCTCTTCGATCGGGAGACCGACCCCCACGAGCTGGTCGACGTCAGCGGGGAGCACCCGGAGATCGCGGGCCGCCTCGCCGCCGAGCTGACCCGTCGGCGCGCGGAGCAGGTGGCACGCGGGCAACAGTTCGGCGCCGGCGAGACCGAGGCATTGGGCGACGCGGAACGGGCGGCCCTCGAGGCGCTCGGCTACGTGGACGGCGAACCAGACGAGCAGGCGCCGCGGAAGCAGAAGGCCCCCCGCACGCGCTGAGTCAGCGGCGCAGCGTTGGCGGGCGCTTCTTCCCGTCCATCGCCCCGCGCCCCGAGAGGCTCGGGTGCTCCATGAAGTAGCGGTGGGCCGAGAACGACTTGCCAGGCGGAATCACGCGCACGTAGCTCCCGTCCGGTCCGAGCGTCCAGCTCTGCTCGTCGTCTTTCAGGTTGGCCAGGAGGATCTGGTCGAGCACCTGCTGATGGACGGTGGGGTTCTCGATCGGCACCAGCGTCTCGATCCGGCGATCGAAGTTGCGGTCCATCCAGTCCGCGCTCGAGAGGAACAGCTTGGCCTTCGGAGACGGCAGTCCGTGGCCGTTGCCGAACGCGACGACCCGGCTGTGTTCGAGGAACCGGCCGACGATGCTCTTCACGCGAATGTTCTCGGAGAGGCCGGGAACGCCAGGGCGAAGACAGCAGATTCCGCGAATGACCAAGTCGACCTGCACCCCGGCCTGCGAGGCAGCGTAGAGCGCGTCGATGATGCGGGCGTCGACCAGCGCGTTGAGCTTTCCCCAGATCCGGCCTGGTCGGCCGGCGCGCGCGTGGTCCGCCTCGGCCTCGATCAGCGCGAGCAGTCGCTCCCGCATGCCCAGCGGCGCAACCACGAGCTTTTCGAGCTTACGAGGGCGAGCATAGCCCGTCATGTAGTTGAACAAC
>CANLGQ010000163.1 GCA_947490265.1 Pseudomonadota bacterium
CTATGCCCGGGGGATCACGGAAATCGGCGTGAACACGCCCACGATCAGCGGGGGCACCGACCACGCCGAGGTGGGCTGGCGCAACTCCGGCAGCCTCGCCACCGGGGCCTTGCGCGCGGAGATCGGAACCCACCTCGGCGAGAACGGGGCGCTCGGCGCAAATTTGGGACCTACCTGGCATGTCCTGGCGCACGACGCCGAATCCGACGACACCGGCTCAGACCAGATGGTGATGCTCGAGACCGCAGGGGTCGCCCGGGGCGGCGTTGCACCGGTGATGTTCGAGGGGTCGCTGGGCATTGCCTACCCCCTGTGGATCGCCAAGGGCGAAGGCCGCGTGGCGAGTCTCCCGTTCCCCGTTCGGTTGGGGATCGGGCTGACCTTCGATCTCTGACCCCTCGCCGAAAGCGAAGCACGGCATGTTGCTCTTCGCCCTGGCGTGCACCGCCGAGCCACCGCGCGCCACCCCGGTCGACCCGGCGATCGCGCCCTACGATCCGCTCCCGCTCGTCGATCCCCGTGACGCCACGGGGGGCCTTGGGGCCGGGGTGATCAACCTCAACCCCGGACCCCAGCGTCCGTGGGGCATGGTCCAGCCTGGGCCCGATACCTGGGGAGCGACCGGCAACCTGTCGCTTTACCATTGCGCCGGCTACCACTGGGAGGACGACGCGATCGCCGGCTTCTCGCAGACCCACGGGGCCGGCATCGGGATCCCCGACTTCGGGGCGGTGACCCTCTTTCCTCGCGACGGCTTCGACCCCGCGTGGACCGCGCAGCTCGACCGCAAGGCCCCGTTTTCGCACGACACGGAGTGGGCCACCCCCGGGTGGTACGCGGTCGACCTGCTCGATCACGGGATCCACGTCGAGGTCACCGCCACCGTCCACGGCGCGCATTGGCGGTTCACCTTCCCGAACGGCGCCGACCCGGTGCTGTTGTGGGACCTCGGCCCCGCGCTCGACGGAACGTCCGTTTCCACCGCTGATCTCGCGATCGACGGTTCGAGCGTCGAGGGTTTCCAGCGGGTGCTCGGGGGGTACTCCGCTCGGTTCGGCGGCCTGCAGACCTGGTTCTCGGCGACCGTCGATCCGCCGCCCATCGCCACCGGCGCCTGGAGCGACCCCGCGGCCCCCGTGGCCGGGGCCGCCACCGCCACCGGCACCTCGCCGGGCGCGTGGCTCCAGTTCGCGCCCGGCACCGCCACCGTCGAGGTCCGGATCGCCCTCTCGTATGTCGACGCCGATGGCGCCCGCGCCAACCGCTCGGCCGAGCTCCCGGATCTCGACTTCGAGGCGCGGGTCGCCGAGGCGGAGGACGACTGGCGGGCGCGGCTCTCCTCGGTGCGGATCGCCGGCGGCACCGACGAAGAACGCCAGCTCTTCACGAGCTCGCTGTACCGGTCCGCGCTCATGCCGCGCCGATACGACGACGTAGACGGTCGACACCGCGGGCACGACGACGCGATCCACGCCGGGGGCCCCACGTACAGCGACCTGTCCCTGTGGGACACGTTCCGCACCACCCACCCGTGGTTGATCCTCTGGCAACCCGAGATCCAGAGAGACATCCTGGCTTCTCTCGGCGTAATGACCGCGGAGGCGGGCGGGCTCCCGCGCTGGCCGATGGCGCACGGCAACACCGCGGGAATGGTCGGAACCCCGGCTACCCAGGTGATCGCCGAGAGCTGGCTGAAGGGGATCGACACCGGCTACGACATCGACGGGCTGTACGCTGCCGCCCTCGCCGCCTCGGCCGGCCCGGTCGCGGTCGACTCCCGGGGCGGGATGTCGAGCTACGTCGCGCTCGGGTGGGTGTCCACCGACGAGAGCGGGTCGGCGGCCTCCCAAACCCTCGAATACGCCTGGTCGGATGCCGCATTAGCTGGCCTGGCCACCGCCCTCGGGCACCCTGACGACGCGGCCCACCTCGCCGATCAATCGGGCTCCTGGCGGAACCTTTGGGACCCGGCGCAGGGCTTCTTCGTCGGGCGGGCGAGCGACGGCACGTTCGGCCAGCTCCTGAGCCCGGAATCCTGGGAGGACGCCTTCTACACCGAGGGCAACGCCTGGCACTATCGCTACGCGGTGCCCCAAGACGTTCCGGGAATGATCGAGGTTCAATCCGGCGACGCCGAGGCCTGGCTCACCGAGCTGTCCGCGTACTGGGACGCCGTCGCCGCCGAGCCCGACGATCTCCTGCCCGACGCCCGCTACTGGCACGGGAACGAGCCGGTGCTGCACACCGCGTGGCTGGCCTCGCTGGCCGGTGATCCCGACCTCACCGCGGAGGCGGTCGACCTCGTGGTCCGCACCCGCTACCGCACCGGGCCCGAAGCCCTCGACGGCAACGACGACGGCGGCACCCTGTCCTCCTGGTACCTGTTCGCCGCGCTCGGCCTGTACCCGATCGCCGGCACCGACACCTACGCGCTCGGCACGCCGCGCTTCGACCGGATCGAGATCGACCGCCCCACCGGCCAGCTGGTCGTCACCAGCCAGGGAACCGGGATCTATGCCGCGTCCCGTCGCCTCGGAGACGAGCCCCTGGATGCGTCGGCGCTCACCCACGGGGCCTGGGAAGCCGCCGGGGAGCTGACGGTCGTTCGCGACGACGAGAGAGCCGCGCGATAACCGATCGACTGGGTCGGAGGGGTCGATGCTCATGGCGGTGGTGCTCGGGGTAGCGTTCGCGGAAGAACCGGTAGACCCGTTCCTCTGGCTCGAGGACGTCGAGGGCGAGAAGGCGCTCGACTGGGTCCGCGCCCAGAACACCGTCTCGCAGGGAGAGCTCGAGGCCGCACCGGGATTCGCTTCGTTGCAGGCTCGCTTGCTCGAGATCCTCGACAGCAAGGACCAGATCGCCTGGCCAGCCGAGCGCGACGGCTGGTGGTACAACTTCTGGAAAGATGGCGATCATCCCCGCGGTATCTGGCGCCGCACCACGCCGGAGGACTACCGCCGGCCCGAGCCGAACTGGGAGGTGCTCCTCGATGTCGATGCGCTCGGCGCCAAGGAAGGGGTGAAGTGGGTCTGGCACGGCGCGAACTGCCTGCCCCCGACCTATGAGCGGTGCCTCGTCTCCCTGTCGCGGGGCGGGGCCGACGCCGAGGTGGTGCGCGAGTTCGACGTTCAGACCAAATCCTTCGTGGAAGGCGGGTTCTCTCTGCCGGAAGCCAAGGGCGCGGCCAGCTGGCTCGACCTGGATCACGTCTTCGCGTCGACCGACTTCGGACCCGGCACGCTGACGAGCTCGGGCTATCCGCGGCAGGTGAAGGAGTGGACCCGCGGCACCCCCCTTGCCGACGCAAAGCTCGTGTACGAGGGGGAGGAAGCGGACGTCAGCGCGTTTGGCGGGCGCGACTTCTCCGAGGGGTACGTCCGCGACACGTTCGGCCGCTCCCCTACGTTCTTCACGAACGAGCTGTACCTGCGCAAGGGCAAGAAGATGGTCCGGATCGACAAGCCCGACGACGCAAACGCCGCGCCGTGGCGCGACTGGCTCCTCGTCGAGCTCCGCACGGACTGGACGGTCGGCGGAAAGACCTGGCCGGCCGGCGCGCTGCTCGCCGCCGACTTCGACGACTTTCTGAAAGGAAAGCGCGAGTTCGACGTCCTCTTCGCCCCCACCGAGCGGAGCGCGCTGACCGGCTGGACCGCGACGAAGTCGCACGTCCTCGTCAGCAGCCTCGACAACGTGCGCAGCCGACTGACGGTCCAGACCCCCGGAAAGGACGGATGGACGTCCTCTCTCTTGGCAGGCATCCCCGAATTCGGGACGGTCTCGGCGACCGCGGTCGACCCCGACCACAGCGATCAGTACTTCCTCACGGTGACCGACTTTCTCACCCCGACCGCCCTGTTCCTCGGCGAGGTCGGCAAGGGAGACCCGGAGCGGCTCGACCAGCTCCCCGCCTACTTCGACGCCACCGGGTACGACGTGTCCCAGCATGAGGCCACCTCGAAGGACGGCACGCGGATCCCCTACTTCCAGGTGTCGAAGAAGGGCCTCGTGCCGGACGGAAGCACGCCCACCCTGCTGTCGGGCTACGGGGGCTTCGAGGTCTCTCGCCTGCCGGCGTACTCGGCCTCGGTCGGGGTCGGCTGGCTCGAGAAGGGCGGCACGTATGTCGTGGCCAACATCCGCGGCGGTGGCGAATTCGGGCCGCGCTGGCATCAGGCCGCGCTGAAGGAGAATCGGCCCCGCGCCTACGAGGACTTCGCGGCGGTCGCCGAGGACCTCATCGCCCGAAAGGTGACCTCGCCGGCGCACCTCGGGATCCAGGGCGGAAGCAACGGCGGTCTGTTGATGGGGAACATGCTGGTCCGCACGCCGGAGCTGTTCGGGGCGATCGTGTGCCAGGTGCCGCTGCTCGACATGCGGCGATACAACCAGCTGCTCGCCGGTGCGAGCTGGATGGGGGAGTACGGCAATCCCGACAAACCGGAAGAGTGGGCCTATATCCAGACATTTTCGCCGTACCAGCTCGTGAAGAAAGAGGCCGCCTATCCACGCGTGTTGTTCACCACCAGCACCCGTGACGACCGGGTCCACCCAGGCCATGCCCGCAAGATGGCGGCGAAGATGCTGGGAGATGGGCACAACCTGCTGTACTACGAGAACATCGAGGGCGGGCACGGCGGGGCGGCCGACAACAAGCAGACCGCCCACATGTGGGCCCTCACCTACACCTTCCTGTGGAGCGAGCTCAACAAGGTCCCGGTCGCACCGCCTGCTCCCGCCGCACCCGCGCCGTGATCCTCGCGCTGTGGATCGCCGGCTGCGGCTGCCCGGGTTCCCTGGCGCAACCCGCCGCTTCGATGGCGTTCCTTCAGCGGCCCCTTCGGGTGGACGCCGAGATCGGGCCCCCGTTCGACCACGGCGCGGGCAGCCCGGGCCGGGCGATGCTGCACACCGGCCGCGTGGTTCGGGGAAAGCCCGGGCACCACGCCCACGACTTCGGGGTACCTATGGGCACCGACGTGTTCGCCGCCGCCGGCGGGACGGTGCGTTTTGCCGGCGACCAGGGCCCGATCCAGTGCGACGGCTACACCGCGAAGCACAACATCTGGGTGCGGATCGCCCACGGCATCCAGGCCGACGGCGACGCCTACCTCACCGACTACTACCATCTCTCCGAATCGGTGGTGCCTACCGGAGCGGTGGTGAAAGCCGGCGATCTGCTCGGTCACTCCGGCAACACCGGTTGCAGCTCCGCCCCCCACCTCCACTTCTCGGTCCTCCGGCAACCGGGCGGCCAGGTCGGGAAGGCGGTCTCGACGGATCCCTACGGCTGGAGCGGCGCGGGGCCCGATCCCTACGCCGCGCGCTACGGCCCCAGCACGTGGCTCTGGCAGGACGGCCAGGCCCAACCGCTGTTCGTGCGAAACGAGTCGCAGCAGACGCCGGGGACGGGTCTCGCCCCCCTGAGGATGGTCGGGCTCGACACGCTCGAGCCGATCCGCGGGGAGTGGGTGGAGATCGGGGTCGCACGCAGTGCCCCCGAGCCGCTTCGGCTCGCCGGGACCTCGTTGCGAAACCAGGCGGGCGACGCCTTCCCGCTCCCCGACCGGACGCTGCGACCTGGGGAACGGTTGAGGATCTGGACGAATCGTCCCAACCCGCCGCCCGACAGCGTCTCGTGGGGACTCGGCCACGAGGCCTGGGACGACAGCGGCGATTGCGCCATGTTGGTCGACGCGACCGGGACGGTCACCGCCGCGCTCGGCTCGGGATCGCCGAGCTGCCGGTCGATGCTCGGCGCTCGCCTCCCCCGCTGAGCAGGCTACGCGCGGAGCTTCTTCACCAGCCGGCCACCCGGCCGGCGCTTCACCAGGCGCTTGGCCTTGCGCAGCCGCTCCTTGGCCTTCTTGGACTTCAAGGCGGCGCGGTAGCGGGCGGTCTTCTTGTGCGGCATCACAGC
Source organism: Pseudomonadota bacterium (assembly GCA_947490265.1). Lineage (GTDB taxonomy): Bacteria > Myxococcota_A > UBA796 > UBA796 > CANLGQ01. The sequence continues at coordinate 5,924 of CANLGQ010000163.1, forward strand.
TCCAGAACGAAGGCCCAGCCCTTTAACGCAGCGCGGCGAGCGGCGCCCGCCGTTGCCTCACAGCGACTTCTTCCTCGCGTTCATCCGCTCGATCGCCTCGGCAGCCCTCACCACGTCTGGGTGCCCCTCCGGTCCCATCGCTGCCCGGCGGAGCACCGCGCCGGCCTCCTCGTCGCGGCCGGTGACCCGAAGCAGGATCCCGAGGTTGTACAGCGCGGTCGGGTCCTCGGGTCGCCGCGTCAGCGCGTCGCGGTACTTTCGCTCGGCCTGGGCCGTCTCTCCGTTGAGGTAGAGGTCGAGCCCCTCGGCGACGAGTTCGTCGGCCTCGTGAAGAAACTCCACGTCGAGGACGGCCTTGGCGCCCAGGTTCACGAGCAGCGCTGTCAGCGGGCCGGTGAGCCAGAACGCCAGGCCCTCCCCGGCCAGGAACATCGCGAGCGGGATGTCGGGACCGAGCTGCTTTCCACGAAACGAAAGCCGTACCCGGGTATATCGGCCCGCGGCCAGCGATCCCTCCAGCCGCTTGCGCAGGCCGCGCAGCGACTCCTCGATGCGCTCGGGGTCGACCTCGAACTGGAATCCCTTCCACCGCGACTCGTCGGCCATCGCTGCCTCCGCGCGATAGGCGTAATCCGCCGATGACGTCGCCGTGGACAACCTGGGCCAAGCCCGCCGGGAGACCGGTTTTCCCGCCGCACGATCGCCGCGACGACCCGTCCGTGCTGGCCGACGTGCTGCGCGCGCAGCCGGCGCGCGGCGAGATCGGGTGGCCGGTCGGCTTCGAAGGCGGGATCTGCCACCGGCTCGACACGGCCACGTCCGGCGCGCTGCTCCTGGCCGCCGACCCCGAGGCGCTGTTCGATGCGCGGCGCCAGTTCCAGGAGAAGCGGATCCGCAAGCGCTACCTGCTGTGGGTCGCCCGCGATCCCGACTGGGACGAGAACCGGTGCGACCGCCCGATCGCCCATGATCCGCGCCGGCCTACCCGCATGGTGGTGCAGCGGGGCCCGGCGACCCCGCACCGGGGCCACTGGTACGACGCCGAGACGTCGTTCCGACGCGTCGCCGGACCGATCTTCGAGGCGGAGATGCGCACCGGTGTCATGCACCAGATCCGGGTGCACGCGGCCTTCCTGGGCATCCCGCTGCAGGGCGACCGTCACTATGGAGGCGGAACCGGCGAGTTTCGGCTGCACCACCTGGGCCTGATCGGCGAGGGGGGCCTCGCCACCGCCGCGATCGCCGCGCCCGCGTGGGCCGCGGCCGACCAGCCTACGGAAGCTCGAGGATCCACCACGAGGTCATGAAATAGTACCCCGGTGCAATGCCGGGCCCGGTCTGATTCGGGATCGCCGTGGCCGGCATCGTGGCGGCGTAATCGACCGCCCCGTAGGCATCGAGGGGGTAGGCCACGCCGACCATCGCCCGGCCCTCGTCGTCGTCGGGCTCTGGATCCGCAGGCGTGGCGCTGAAGCCCCCGAACGTGTCTTCGTAGGTGGAGTAGTAGGTCGCGTAGGGGGGGACGAGCTCGCCCACGCCCACCGACCACTGGATCGCGCTGGCGAACGCGTAGGGATCATAGCCGTCGCCCTGCATGTCCTCGCAGGCGCTGTAGATCGCCGGCGCTCCGACCGGCGTGTCGAAGCCGAACCACATGCCCTCCTCCTTCACCCACGCTCCGGGCGTGGCGCCGGTGATGTCGAGGACGACGACGCAAACCTGATCCGAGCCCCAGTCGCCCGGGGTCCAGTCCTCCGAGCCGATGTACAGCGTGATCGTCGGTGCGACCGGGTCCTTGTAGTACTCGCTCACCACCGGAACAACGGCACCGGTCGCGTCGACCCCGAACGCGGCGTCGATGTTGACGTAGCGCGGGATGAACACCGCGTTGCCGCCGCCCGTGTCGGTCGTTCCGTGGGTCTCGGTGGCGGTATCCTCGGGGGGCGGGTCCGGTGGCGTGGTGCCGTCGTCCGCTTCCCCACCACCGTCGCAAGCAAGCAGCCCGAGCGTCCATGCCATGACCATCCGCATCGCAATCCTCCCCCGCCCAAGAATACCGCGGTTAGGAGAGGCGGAGGAGCAGAAAATGAACGATCGGCCGCATCGGGTGACAGGAATTGGCGGGATCTTCTTCAAAGCGACCGATCCAGCGGCACTCGGCGCGTGGTATCGAACGCACCTCGGGATCGGGGTCGAGGCCTGGGGCGGCACCGCCTTTTCCTGGCGCGAAGACGACGCGCCGGAGCGCAAGGGCTCCACCGTTTGGTCGCCGTTCAAGCCGGAGACGACGTATTTTGCCCCGTCGGACAAGCCGTTCATGGTCAACTACCGAGTGGACGACCTCGACGCGGTTCGGGCCGCGCTGATCGCGGAGGGGGTCGAGGTCGACGCGAAGGTGGACGATTCGGACTATGGGCGTTTCGGCTGGCTCATGGACCCCGACGGCAACCGGATCGAGCTCTGGCAGCCGCCGGTGCCCCCGCGCCCCGACGACCCGCCCGGCCTCGCAGGCCTCCACCCCGACTGGCGGGTCGACGATGGCAAGCTCTGTCGATCCTGGAAATTCGAGAACTTCGCCGCCGCGCTCGCGTTCGTGGAGCGCGTGGCCGCCCACGCCGAGCGCCTGAACCACCATCCGGAGATCACCTTCGGCTGGGGCTACGCCCGGATCGCGCTCCACACCCACGCGACCCAGACCCTGACCGAAGCCGACGTCCAGCTCGCGGCCGCCCTCGACGGCTCAGCCTGAACGCGCGCTCGGGCGAAACCGGGCCAGCAAGGCGTCGCGCCACGAAGTCAGCATATCGTAGAAGGTGGGGATCACCAGCAGGGTGAGGAGCGTAGAGGTGATCACCCCGCCGATCACCGCGCGGCCCAGGGGCGCCCGGAAGTCAGCGCCTTCCCCGGTTCCGAGCGCCACCGGGATCATCCCGGCGACGATC
>CANLGQ010000164.1 GCA_947490265.1 Pseudomonadota bacterium
CTTTGCCCATGTGATCCGCCCGGCCGGGGAGGGCGAGCAGGCCCGGGAGCTGGCGGCCCGGCGCGCTCGGCTCGAGGCCGAGGGGTTGCTCGATCCCCGGCGGAAGCGGGCGCTGCCGCGGTTTCCTCGGGTCATCGGGCTCGCCACCTCGCCGAGCGGCGCCGCGTTGCACGACTTTCTGCGGGTGTCGCACGAGCGCTTTCCCGCGGCGCGGATCCTGCTGGCCGGCTGCCAGGTGCAGGGGGCCGAAGCCCCGGCGTCGGTGATCCGCGCGATCGAGCTGCTGATCGAGGACGGTCGCGCCGAGGTGATCGTCGTCGCGCGCGGGGGGGGATCGAAGGCGGATCTCGTGGCTTTTCAGGACGAGGACCTGGCTCGATTCGCGGCGCGGTCGCCCATTCCGCTGGTGTCGGCGGTGGGCCACGAGATCGACACCTCGCTCATCGACCTGGTGGCCGACGCGGTCGCCCCCACACCCTCGGCGGCGGCGCTCCTCGTGCTGCCGGACGGCCCGGCGCTGCGGCTGCGCGTCGATGACACCGCGGCCCGGCTGCGGGCTGGAATGAATCGCTGGCTGGTTAGAAAGAAGCGGGATCTGGACGTGATCCGCCGGCGCAACCTCCCGCCGAGTGTCCGCATCGCCCGCGCACGAGAACGAGCGGCGGATCTGCGCGCTCGGCTCGAACGGGGGCAGGCCTCGCAATCGGGCCGCAACGCGCTCCGACTGCGCGTGCTTCGCGGGAGACTCGACGCGCTCTCCCCGCATGCCGTTTTGTCGCGTGGGTACGCGATCGTCAGTGGCCGGCAGGGCATCGTGCGGCACCTGTCCCAGGTCGTGGAGGGCGAGCGGGTTGCCGTTGCCGTCGAAGGGGGGACCTTCTCCGCCGAGGTGCTGGCTCTGCAGCCCGGGGCTGGTTCCAACCCCCCGAAGTGAGCGCCTTGTCACGCATCAGGGTGGAGGCGCGCTCCGCAACAGCTCAATCAGCGGGGCCGCCCACATCCGGTACCAAGCCTCGTAGAAGTGGGTGGTGCACAGCAGCACAGCCTGGGCGAAGAAGAGCACGACCACGACGACGAGTCCGAGCCGGGTGCGGGCCTTGGCCCGCGCGATCGCTGGGGCAGCATCGCTGGGCAGATAGCCGGACTCCAGGCGGTCCGACTCCTGTTCCACGATCAGGTAGGCGAGGAGGACGAGGAGCCCGCCCGGGGCGGAGTTGCAGGCCATGCCCAGGACCGCGAGCAGCAGTCCAACGGTGAGCAAGAGGTAGACCCAGCCGAGGCGAGGAGCGGGAGCGCCACCTCCTGCGCCGAACAGCTCGTCGACCTTCGAATCGGCCATCACTCCACCATCGGGGCGAGCCAGGACACGAGCGCGTCGCGCCCGGGTCCAACGGCCAGGCCGGGCGCCAGTGCGTTGTCCTCGAGGAGGGTGGCGATCGCGTTTTGAAGGTTGACCAGGGACAGGGCCTCGGGCCGGCTGATCGCTCCGGATGCGAGGAGCCCCTCGCCTTCTGCTTGGAGCGCGGTCGCAAGCGCCTCGGGGGTCAGCGACCGGGACAGGAGCCCATCGCAGCGGGCCACGAGGAGGTACGACTCGAGCAACGGGCGCATCAGACCGTAGATCTCGCCCATCCGTTCGCCGTCGATCACCCGCCAACGGCCATCGACCTGAGCCAGGGCTCCATGGGCTTCGAGCGCTGCGAGGGCCTGCTCGAACGTCGCGGTGAGCGAGCGATCGGGGTCGAAGATGAACTCCCGGCGCACCAACCAGCAGAGCGTGAGGAAATGCCTTCGCATCGGCTCGAAGTCGCAACCGCCGTCGGGCAGCGCGCGGATCGCGGCGGCGGCCAGCGCCGCCGGGGCAAAGGCGTGAAGCACCTGGTTCTTGTAAAATTCGAGGGTGATGCGCTGTTCCGGAGCGACTGCCCAGATCCGCTCTCCGGCTGCGTCGTGCGCTTCGATCCGCCGGTCCCGGGCGAAGCGATCGAGCGCCTGCCCAATCGCTTGGTCAAAGTGGTGCAGCGACGAGGCTTCCTCGAGGCCCTCCCGTTTGAGGAATGCATAGAAGCGTTCGACGCGCCCAGTCAGCTCACGCACCCGGAGGCCGCGCCGCGGGTGAGCGAGGAGGGCCGCGGCCACGAGACTTGTCGGAAGGAGCACGGTGGCGCGGCCGATGCGCCACAGGACCCGCTCGCCGACTTGGTGCAGGGTGGTCTTGTTGGCTTGGCGACCGCGCGCCGACCAGCCCGGCCGGTCCGGCCCGGCATCGACCAGCTTTCCGAGGGGAATCGGGTCGCCAACACGTAGGTAAACCCGGCCATACCGACGGCTCAGCACCGAACGGGCCTTCACGAGCTGACCGACACTTTCCCTCACCTTGGGCGCGCCGCCGAGTTCCGCGGCGTAGGCGCGCTCCTCGGCGACTTGCTCGTAGGCGAGGGCAATGGGCAGGCAGGTGACTTCCTGGCCGTGGTCGCGGAGCTCGGCCGCTTCGAGGACCATGCCGAGTACGCCGACTTTGGGGGGAAGGAGCTTGCCCGAGCGCGTGCGGCCGCCCTCCAGGAAGAACTCGACCGGGTAGCCCTGGCGCACCAGTTCGCGGAGGTACCGAGAAAACACTGCAGGGAAGACGCTGTCTTCCGCGAACGATCGTTTGACGAAGAATCCCCCCGCGCCGCGGAGCAGGATGTCGATCGGCCAGATGGCCAGGTTCATGCCGGCGACGACGTGCGGCAGCGCGAGGTCGTTCTCGTAGAACACCCAGGACAACAGGACGTAATCGAGGTGCGACTTGTGGGAGGGCAGGAGGATCGCGGTCCCGTCGCGCATGGCGGCGCGGATCCGCTCCATGTCCTCCGGGCGCACATCGACCCCGGAAAAGACCCGGGTCCACAGGGGCCGGAGCACGACCTCGAGCAGGCGGATCACCCACCAGCGGAACCGGGCGGCGATCGCTCGGTAGTCCTTCGCCATTCGCTCGGTGACCGCTTCGGCGGGGGTCCCGGTTCGCCGTGCTTCCTCGGCCGCGATCTCTTTCATGGCGGGGTTGTCGAGGACGAGGTGGCGGAGCGTATCGTCGTCGAGCAACCGTGGCCCCTTGACGGTCTCGACCTCCCGGCGGATCTGCCGCCGGAGGAGACTGCGCAGCACCTTCGGTCGAAGCCCCGGTTCGACCCGGGCCCGGAAGGCCGTCAGATCGATGGGGACACCGACCTGGATGGAGGCCGCAGCGCTCCGGAACCAGGCGTTTCCGAGCCCGCCGAGGATGGCCGGCACCGGTGCCGTTCCGAGCAGGAAGGCCCGAACCGTCGGGTGGGCGCGCTCGGGCGCCTTGTCCCACAGCACTGCGACCGGAACCACGTGCACCCGTCGGCCGCTGTCGACGGCCAAGACCTCGGCGAACGCGGCGGCGGCTTCCGGTGCGTCGAGGCAGATCACGGCCGACGAGCCGGTCTCGATAGCGGTCTTCAGCGCGGGCAACCGCCCGGATCGAGGTCTGCCCAGCCAGTCGCGGAAGGCGGCCAGGCCCGCCGCCGCGCGTTGCCACCACCACGTCGCCTTGCCATTCGACCAAGTCGCCAGCGGGAGGCCGCGGAGGTTCAGGGCGGTGTTCAGGGTGAGCTGATCGATGCTTGAGCGGCGACCGAGCACATAGATCACCGGTCCCTGGCCGGCGGCTGTGCGGATCCGCTCAGCGGCGGCGTCAGGCAGTTTCACTCTGGAGAGGGACCGACCGAGGCGAAGGAGTCGGTACAACCAACCGAAATCCCGCACCATCGCACCCGTGTGGGTCCCTTCCGCGCCGGGAGGCTCGAGCGCGCTCACTGTGCCGGGTTCCCGGTGCCGCCGGTCTCGTCATTCTGGGTGGCTACCCAGCCTTCCGGGGCCTCGCAGCCGATGAACACTGCACTGGACTCCCCCAGGCCGTCGCCGTCTTCATCGGGGTAGAACGCCGATCGGGGGCTACAGTTTGGCGGGTCGTTGTCGGACTGGGTCAGACCGCAGGCGACCAGAAGCAGGAAAAGTGCCATCGAGGAGCCCATAACCTCGTACGCCGACACTCACCACGCTGCGCCGGGCACCGCGAGCGGTTCCTCGTCGTCGAGCGCCGCAGAGAGCGCGGTCCAACGCCCTGTCGGAACCTCCCAGTCCAGGACTTCCGTGTTGTCGACGCGCGTGGCTCCCACTGTCCCGCGCGGACGCGCATGGTGCAATCCGTCGATCACCCGCAGCACGCCGCCGTGGGCGACCACGACGGTGGTGGCTCCCCCGCTGGCCTCGATCCCGGAGAGGGCTGCGAGGACGCGGGCTGCGACATCGCGCTGGGACTCTCCGCCCGGTGGGCCGCGTGTCCAGGTGAGCAGGGTTGGCATTTCGCCGGTTTCCACGAGATCGCTCCGCAATCGACCCTCCCAGGCCCCGAGGTTGCGCTCTCGGAGCGCCGGAACCTGGGTGACCCGCGGGGCGCCCGCGAGCTCGGCGGTGCGCCAAGCTCGCGTGAGGTCCGATGCGAAGACGCGGGCGAATCCCGCCTCCTGGAGAAGCGGGCGAAGGAGCCGCGCTTGCGCCTCCCCGCGTGGGGTCAGTCCGACGTCCCGATGGCCAGCCAGCCAGCCTTCGGCGTTTGCGACCGACTCCCCGTGCCGGATGAAGAGCCAGCGCGCCAACGCTTCAGACCAGGCGACCGACCGCGCTCTCGATCCGCTCTTCGAGGACCAGCAGCGTGGAGACGCTCGCACTCTCTCGTCCGAGGATCGCGTCGACCTGGGCGCGCACGTCGGCGAGCGGACCCGCTGCGAGCAGAGGTTCGAGCTGGTCGACGGTGGCACCCTTCGCGGCGATCGGGATCTTGGCCACGAGACGGTTGAGCAGGCCGTAGAAGCGGTTGTACAGGATCCGATACGCGAGGGGATCCCATCGACCGGAGGCGGGCCGCCCGGCGAGGCTGTCGATGACATCTTGCAGCCGGCTCGCGCGGGCGACCGCAAGGTGCCGGACCACCATCTCCGCGAAGGGAACGCGCGCCCGTTCAGCCTCAGCCCACACCATGAGCGCAACGTTCAGGTACTGCGCGTCGAGCACGAGTCGCGCGACCTCGGTCGGGAGTTCGAGACCCTTGAGCTCCTCGATCTCGCGGCGATGCCGGGCCGCCACCTCTGAGGCCTGGTGGGAGAACACCGCGTCGGCGGCGGTCTTCATCTCGGTCACCTGGGCGTCGGTGGGGATCGTCCCGCGAGACGACAGCCAATAGCGGAGCACTTCTCGGGCCCCGGCGTCGACCGCCACCCAACAACGGTTCAGCGTGGGCAGCGCCACTGTGGGCCTGAGCTGCTCGAGCGCGGTGCGGACCTCGTCCATTCGGGCGAGCCGCTGGGCCTGGAGGTATCCAGCGGCGACCTGGAGGACCGAGCTCCCGGTCGCCTCGATGTTCAGCGGAAAGAAGGCAGCGCCGGCATCCGCGACGATCTTGGTGATCGCCATCGTCGTCGCGATCTCGTTCGCCAGCATGTGGGTGCGGATCTCAGCCGGGAACAGCTCGCGCATCCGACCCGGGAAGTAGCTCTCGAGGAGCGCGTCGTAGCCGGGAAGCTGCTTCGGGTCGCTGGCGAGCAATTCCCGGCGAACATACATCTTGACCCACGCCTGCAGCACGGAGAGCTCGGGTCGGGTGAGGCCCTCCCCGTTCGCCGCCCGCAGTGCGATCTCCTCGTCCGAGGGCAGGGTCAGGGTCTCGCGTCGCCGACCGAACTCGCGTTCGATGAAGGCGATGGCTCGGCCGAACTGGAAGATGTCGTTCTTGCTCCGCAGCTGATCGCGAGAGAGCTGCCGGCCCTGGGTGTCGTTGTCGGCGAGCACCAGGCCCGCCACCTCTTCGGTCATCTCCTCCAGCAGCTGGTTGCGGGCCTCGAGGGTCATCCGCCCGGCCGCCACGACCTGATCGAGCAGGATCTTGAGGTTTACCTCATGGTCCGACATGTCCACGCCGCCAGAGTTGTCGATCGCGTCGGTGTTTAGCCGAACGCCCCTACGCGCGGCTTCAATCCGGCCCTTTTGGGTGAAGCCCAGGTTTCCGCCCTCGCCGACGACTTTGGCGCGGAGCTGAGTCGCGTCGATCCGGATCGCGTCGTTCGCCCGATCATCGGCCTCGGCATGGGTTTCGGTGGACGCTTTCACGTAGGTGCCGATGCCGCCGTTCCAGAACAGGTCGACGTCCATCTTCAGGATGGCGTGCATGACCTCATTCGGTTGGGCTTCTGCTTGTTCGAGGCCGAGCATCGCCTGGACGGCAGGCGACAAGGGGATCGACTTGGCGTGGCGATCGAAGACCCCCCCCCCCTCCGAAATGACGGTTCGATCGTACTGGTCCCAGCCCTTGACCGCGTTGAAGAGGCGGTTGCGCTCGGCGTGCGACCGGTCGAGGTCCGGGTTCGGATCGAGGAAGATGTGAACGTGGTTGAACGCCGCGAGGAGCCGGGTCTGCGCGGACTCGATCAGGCCGTTGCCGAAGACGTCGCCGCCCATGTCTCCGACCCCCATGCAGGTGTACGGCTGGGTGTAGGGGTCGCGGCCCATCTCGGCGAAGTGGCGCTTGACCAGCATCCACCCGCCGCGGGCGGTGATGCCGACCTTCTTGTGGTCGTACCCGTTCGATCCACCCGACGCGAAGGCGTCGCCCAGCCAGTGGCCGTAGGCGATCGAGAGTCGGTTTGCGGTGTCGGAGAGGTGGGCCGTTCCCTTGTCGGCGGCGACCACGAGGTACGGATCGTCGGGATCGTGGCGGAACACGCGCGGCGGCGGGACCACGACCCCATTTCGCGTCGTGTCCGTGACCTCGAGCAGGCCGCGAATGAACGTCTCGTAGTGGAGGTCGGCCTCGCGGCGGCGCGCTGTCGCGTCGCGGCTCGGGCGCTTGAGGAAAAAGCCCCCTTTGCTGCCCGTCGGCACGATCACGACGTTCTTGACCTGCTGTGTGGTGACGAGTCCGAGCACCTCGGTGCGGAAGTCGTCGCGATCCGACCAGCGAAGCCCTCCGCGAGCGACCCTGCCGAAGCGCAGGTGGAGGCCCTCGACCTCCTTCGCGTGGACCCAGATCTCGAACATCGGCCGGTTTCGGCCCATCAAGGTGACCTTGCTGCAGTCGAGCTTGAAGGAGAGGTACCAGCCCTGGCGGTCGGTTCGGTAATAGTTCGTCCGCACGGTCGCGCTGATCAGCTGAAAAATCGCCGACAGCAGCAGATCCTCGTCGTGCGACAGGATGAGCTTCAGCTCGTCGCTGACCAGCTTCTCGGCCGCTGAGATCCGGGTGGCACGATCGCCCTGGAGATCCGGGTCGAAGCGGGCATGGAAGAGATCGACCAGGGCGTGGCAGGTGACTGGATTCGCGAGCAGGATCTCGACCATGCGGACGGGATCGATCTTCACCTGGAACTGGCGGCAATACCGCATGTAGCCGCGGAGGATGTCGACCTCGCGCCACGACAGCCCGCTGGAGACCACCAGGCGGTTCAGCGCGTCGTCTCCGACGAGGCCGGCGAATACGCTGTGGAGCGCCTCGGTGAGCAGGCTGGCCCGGTCGAGGATCGGTCCCGCTCCCTGCAGTCGGAAGCTATCGACGTGGTAGGTGGCGTTCGCGGCAACCAGCGTAGTGGCTGCCGCGTTGATCACGACGAGACCGAAGTGGTCGAGCACCGGCAGGATGTCGGTGAGGTACACGTCGGTCGACTGGAACAGCCGGAGGATGACCGCGCCGTCGAGGGCGTAGAGATCGGCGGCGACCGGCCGATCCCCGATCGCCTCGAGCTGCTGCAGGTCGCGAACGGTGCGCTCCGGGGTGTTGTCGCGCATCCAGGCTTCGCCGAACGCATTGCCATACCGGTCGATCAGGCGGTCGGCCTCGGCCTCGCCGAAAGCCTCGGTGAGACCGAGCCACAGGCGATCGGACCAGGGCGTGGCGATGGCCCGCACGCGTTCCGTGAGCGAGGCAAGCTGCTCGGGCGAGGGTGGGCTGGTGGTTCGCAACCAATAGTTCAGGAGTACCGTCTCGAATCGGCTGACATGCACGCCGGACTCCGAACAGGTGGCCTGGAGTGAGGCGGACAGCTCGGCCTCGATCTGCCGGCGAAGTTCCTCGCTGTAGCGGCCCTGTTGGAGGGTAATGAGGGCCATGCTCGTCCCCGGTGCGGTCGGGTGCACGCTGACGTGAACCTCGGCGACCTGCTCGTCTTCGAAGACGCGGTCGACCGTATCGGCGATCATCGCCTGCGGCGCGGCGAGCAGGAATTCCGTCGGGAGGGTGTCGAACACGTTCGCGATGCCCTTGTACCGGTACGACCCCGGGGCGCTGGGCTGGGTGGCGAGAATCGTCCCGAGCACGCCGCGCAGGATCGGGACCCCTCGGCTCGCGGCGGTGATGGCGCGATAGGTGAACAGGCCGCGCAGGTACAGGGGGGGGACGCCCGGTACGGTCACCTTGATCTCGTCGATGCGCCCACTGCGGTGGACGGGCGACTCCACATCGCTCTTGCGCACGCTGACCGTTCCCGGGGGGTGCGCCGTCGGCCAGACCCCGCCCGGGTCGCCGCGGAAAGGCTCTTCCGCGGCCTGAAAGCCGAATCGGCGATCGCCGCTCTCGGCGCCCATGAACACGAAGTTCTCGGCGACGAGCCACTCGAGAAACGCGCCGGTCTCCTGTTGGTTCGCCGGCCCGCGGCACGCGCGCACCAGCTCTCCCACGGCCGCCGTCACTTCGGCGAAATCGTCCACCATCCTCTGTGCGAGCGCGAGGTTGCGCCCCAGGTCGACC